>NZ_FNCS01000017.1 GCF_900100665.1 Pelagibacterium luteolum | reverse complement strand
GTTCGAAATAGGGATGCCAACGATAGTGAATTTCCCGCTCTTCCCCGACATGGGCAGAATGAACGGGCGATGGCCGGCACCCGAAAACCTTCACCTTTGCGGTCATCACAGCCTTCTCTGCGCTTGCCGAAAAGCAGACACGTAGTGGTGCTAGCGATGGGGCTTCAATTTGTCCGCCGAACCCCTTTCAGCCTCGGGCGGCCAACTCATCAAAGCGCACTTTACCATTCGGACTGAACGCCACGATGCGGGTTTTCGTATCGCGCTTGGCCCAGCCCAGTTCTTCGATGCGAACAAGCATCGCCCGCCCCAGGCTTCCTGCCAGATGCGAGCGCCGCTCGCTCCAGTCAAGGCATTGGCGGCACAAGGCGGATCGTTGCGCCTTTAGCGCATCAAGGTCGATCCCGAAGTCCCGAACGAAACCCGCGCCCGCAGTCGTGAGTTCAACTTCCTCCCCATTCAGCCGCAATAACTGCCGCGTGATCATGCTCTCGTAGAGCCGCGTCCCCATTTCCCCTGCGAGGTGATTGTAGCAGACCCGTGCCTCCCTCAGCGCAGCGTTCCGAGGGCCGGGCCTGGAGCGCAGGTGGCCAGCATTCGCCGCAAGTCCCATCAGTGCCTCGAGCGTATGCGCGACCTCGTCGCTTGCCAGTGAGAAATACTTGTGCCGCCCCTGTTTGCGCGGGCGCAACAGGTTGCCCTTCTCAAGCTTGCTCAGATGGGAACTCGCGGTCTGAAGCGTAATGCCGGCTTCTTGCGCAAGCTCGCTGGCCGTCAGGGCTTTGCCGACCATCAGCGCCGTCAGCATGTTCGCGCGCGCCGGATCGCCAATCAGGCTGGCAATATGTGAGATGTCCGGACCTTCTTTCATGGTTCGATCATAATCGAAGCATTCGCCTCGAGCAATCGGCTAGGGGTTTCGCAGCACAAACAGGAGAACACCATGCTGACCTGCGTGATCCGCTACGAGATCGATCCGACGAAGAAGGAGGCTTTCGCCCGGTATGCCCGAAAC
This sequence comes from Pelagibacterium luteolum, assembly GCF_900100665.1. GTDB lineage: Bacteria > Pseudomonadota > Alphaproteobacteria > Rhizobiales > Devosiaceae > Pelagibacterium > Pelagibacterium luteolum. Next base: position 61,647 of record NZ_FNCS01000017.1, on the reverse strand, counting down.
TGGGGTCAGGCAATTCCGCGATGTGGGGCCGATCTGATCGGCTACTTCGCTCCCCATGAAGGGTCGAGCACACTGGCCTATGGCATCTATCAGGTGGCGAGCCTGGCCGACTACGAAGCCTATCGCGCACGACTTGCCGCCGATCCCATCGGCCGCGAGAACTACGAATTCGCCAAGTCCGAAAAATTTCTGCTGCGCGAGGACAGGACATTCCTGAAGCTGGTCTCCGCACCCCACGGAGAGCCGGGATGATAGCCGTCATTTTCGAGGTTGTTCCCAATGAAGGCCAACACGATCGATACCTCGACACTGCGGCGGCGCTACGCCCGGTGCTCGAACAGATCGACGGGTTCATTTCCGTTGAGCGATTTCAGAGTCTCTCTGATCCCCAGAAAATCCTGTCGCTGTCGTTCTTCAGGGATGAGGATGCAGCGCAGCGCTGGCGCGCTACAGAAGAGCATCGTGCGGCCCAGGCCCTTGGACGGGGCGGTGTCTTCGCCGACTACCGGCTGCGGGTGGCGCACGTGGTGCGGAGCTATAGTCTGAATGAGCGTGCCGGAGCGCCGATCGACTCTCTTCGGTACCATGACATGCAGGCAAGATGAGTCGGGCATTATGAAGAGCCCCACACCTAAGGCTGTCTTGGCCCAGCCGGTTGGAAACCTGCCCGACCGCTTTCCACCCCGATCTAGTGTTAGTCATCGGCTGCCGCGAACTGGCGGCAATCGACCCCATTGTGGTCATTTAACTCTGCCATCAGCCATGTTGGAAGCTGCCGTACGAGGTTTGCGCGTGGCCCCTGCGCTCGATTGACATGCTCTGGAATCTCCGTTCGCTACCTAGCTAAACGCAATTCCTTTTCAGCGAGCCAAAAAGCTCAGGTTTGGACCTCAAAGGCGCCGGTCTAGGAGGCCGCCGCGCAAATATTCCCGCCGGAAGTTTTGGCTTTATTGGGCGGTTTCCAGGCAATCGCCTTCTGGACGAAAAACGTATCTGACAAGTAAGCGGTGCCGCACGCGCACCACCTCCACGAGCGTCAAATGCTCGGTGGGGTCCCAAAAAACCTTTTGTGCAAAGGAGTCTTCCGGAACAGCACCATAACGTCTCGTGAGTTTCTCGATCGTCTCAGCGAACAAAACATTCAGTACATCCTCGCCCAGCTCCGCACTGACACCGAGGACCCGACACACGCCCAGCCGTTCTGATGCGATCACCAGGTACTCCTCGAAGTTGGGATTTGGCTCAGGTGGTATGACGTCAAAATGATATGTCGATGACGGCTCGCCAACTATCTGAAGTTCAGCAATTGGTTCGCCGCCTTTGAAGCCAAATCCTTCGGCCAAGGCAGAGTTAGAAACGACTGCTGCTACAAACAATACAAAAGTCTGCAAATTCATATTATGACGCTCCGCCGCGCTACCAGATTACGTCCTCTAGCTATGTCATGATAGCCAAGACCTGCAGTATCGCTAAAAACGCGTAATGCACAACTAGGCTCCAGCCGAGCACCGTATTGTCTTCAAATGGAAACGAAAAAAACCGGAAGCGACGACCAGTGTAAATAACTTCCCTCGCTATTTCACCATACAGCGACATGCATGCGTAGGGAACGCCCAACAATGCTAAGCCCAAATGTACCCGTTCTTAAGCTTATCAATCTATTTTGGGTTTGATTTACTTCATACAATTGCGGCATGATCGGCTTCTATAAAGCCGAATATGACGGTCATACACCTAAGCCGCAAGTACCGCATCGCACTGCTCGAAACCGCGGTTGATTGCTACAAGCTGCCAGTCCGCTTACCACCCCATAGGTGCCATTCGCTCGTGCCTAAATTTAGAGGGCTATAGCGTAGACATAGTTGTCATCTTCGACCGGGGCGGCGCGCCAATTACTCTTACAACTCAGTTTAACCGCACCGTTGCGAAACGTTGACCTCGCAACGGCTTAGGTCGACTGGCCGCTCCGGCGCGGGGTAGCCAGTCAATGTCGAGAGGTCTGCCTGCAATTCAGGTGGAGGACGCCGCTTGTTTCAGGCCGTTGGATTCAACGATGTGGCGCCCCGTTATTGCAGCGAAAGGTGTACGCTGCGCTATTGAGGGCGCAGACACAATGATGCCTCGTGCTGGCTCAGGAATACACGACCGTTCAGGTGTCTCAGGAAGTCGGTCGCCTTGAGCCGGTCCATCACCGGACCCTTCACCTCCGAGAGGTGCAGGCCGATGCCGACTTCGGTCAGCCGGTGGTTGATCTCCTCAAGGCTTTCGAGCGCCGAGGCGTCGATCGCATTGACGGCAGAGCACATCAGGATCACGTGCTTCAGCTCGGTCCGTTCGGCAACGAGCGCGGCAATCCTGTCCTCCAGATAGCGCGAATTGGCGAAGTAGAGGCTCTCGTCGATCCGGATCGACAGCACCTCCGGGCTGGTCAGCACCGCGTGCCGCTCCACGTTGCGATAGTGCTCGGTCTCCGGCACCTGCCCGACCACGGCAATGTGCGGCATGCTGGTGCGGTAGAGGTGAAGCAGCAGCGATAGCAGCACGCCGGCGACAATGCCGAGTTCGACGCCCCAGCCGAGCGTCACGAGGATCGTTGCCGCCATGGCGGCGAAGTCCGACTTCGAATAGGCGTAAACGCGCCGGATCGCGCCGAGATCGACCAGCGAGAGCACCGCCACGATGATGGTTGCCGCGAGTGTTGCCTGCGGCAGGCTGGCGAGCAGCGGCGTCAGGAACAGCGCCGCCAGCGCGATGCCGGCGGCGGTGAAGATTCCGGCAGCGGGCGTCTGCGCGCCCGCGTCGAAGTTCACCACCGAACGGGCGAAACCGCCGGTGACGGGATATCCTGACGAGAGGCCCGCCGCGATGTTGGCCGCGCCGAGGCCGATCAGCTCCCGGTTGGGGTCGATGCGCTGGCGGCGTCTGGCGGCGAGCGTCTGCGCCACCGACACGGACTCCACGAAGCCGACGATGGAGATCAGGAAGGCCGGCCCGACGAGCGTCGCCAGAAGATCCAGCGAGAGCGCAGGAACGCCGAAGGCCGGAAGTCCCTGCGGGATCGCGCCGACCAGCGCCACCCCGCGCGCGCCGAGGTCCAGCGCTTCCGCTGCGGCAATGGTCACGGCGACGGCGGCGATAGGGGCGGCCCTTGCGATCATGTCGGCGAGCCGCCCCGGCACGCGCGACGCGACGAGAAGGCGCTTCAGGTGCTTGCGCGTTAGGAACAGGAAGGCCAGCACCCCCGCGCCGATGGCCAGCGTAGCGATGTTGACATTGCCGATCTCACCCGCCAGCGACATGACGATCGCCGGCAATGTATCGCCATGGCCCGGCACGCCGAGGATATGGCGGAGCTGGCCGGCGGCGATGAGGATGCCCGATGCGGTGATGAAGCCCGATATGACCGGATGGGAGAGAAAGTTGGCCAGGAAGCCGAGCCGGAAGATGCCCATCGCGACGAGCATGACGCCCGAAAGCAGCGCGAGCGCGATGGCCGCGACCAGATAGCCGGCGCTGCCCGCGGCGGCGATCTGGCCGACCGCCGAGGCCGTCATCAGCGAGACGACGGCGACCGGGCCCACCGCAAGGGTGCGGCTGGTGCCGAAGAAGGCATAGGCGACCAGCGGCAGGATCGAGGCGTAGAGCCCGACTTCCGGCGGCAGGCCGGCAAGCATGGCGTAGGCCAGCGACTGCGGGATGAGCATGATCGTGACGATCACCGCCGCCAGCAGGTCGCTTGTCAGGATATGCCGGTCGTAGGCGCGCCCCCAGTTCAGAATGGGAAGATATCGCGACAGGGGCTGCATGGGTACTCTCGGTTCTGTGTGCGTTCAGTCGTTCAGTGCGGCGTGGATCTTCTGCGACCTTGCGCCGGAGCGGCAGTAGCCGAGGATTTTTCCGTCCACGCCGGCCATGGCGTTCCGCAGGGCGTCAACCTGGGCGCCGGTCGGTGCGCCGGTCATCGGTATATGGACGGCCGAAATGCCCGCCTTGCTGGCTGCTTCCGCGATCTCGGCGAAAGCAGGCTGGCCGGCGTCCTCGCCGTCGGGCCGGTTGCAGACGATGAGTCGGTAGCCCTCGGCCGCCAACGCTTCGACCTGCTCAGGTCGTATCTGGCCGGTGGTCGAAAAGCAGTCGTCGATTTGCTTGATATCCATTCCTGTATTCCTTGCGAACGCCCACATCGTCACGACGCGGCCTTTTGAACACCGGGCGAGCGCGACATCGCCTGCCGCGCGGCGCGGGTGATGGCGATGCCGGCGATCATGGCCGCGACGAAGATCGCGGCATCGGTCTGCATGATGCCGAGAGCCGGGATGGAGCCGCCCGGGCAAAAGCCGGCGATGCCCCAACCGATACCGAAGACGGCCGAGCCGGCGAGCAGCGGCATGTCGATGTCTTTGCGCGTCGGCAGATGGAACTGGCGGTCGAACAGCGGCCGCGGGCTCTTCAGGACGAAGCGGTAGCCGATTGCCGTCACGATGAGCGCGCCGCCCATCACGAAGGCGAGCGAGGGGTCCCATGTCCCGGCGATGTCGAAGAAGTTGAGCACCTTTGCCGGGTTGATCATGCCGGAAAGTGCGATGCCCGTGCCGAAGACGAGACCGGTCAGAAGAGCGAGAAAGAGCGCGGGCATCAGAAGCCCCCGAAGATGTAGCGGATGACGAAGACGGTTGCGGCGGTCGCGACCATGAAGACGCCGGTGGCGGCCAGCGAGCGGTTCGAGAACCGGGCAACTCCGCAGACGCCGTGGCCCGAGGTGCAGCCTGAACCGAGATTGACGCCGATGCCGACGATCAGCCCGCCAGCAACCAGCCAGGGCAGAGGCGTGTTGCTCTCGAACGGGATCGTGACGCCCATGAGCGAGACGAGGAGCATCGGCGCCGCGATGGCGCCGATGAGGAAGGCGACTTGCCAGCCGCGTTCGGACGAGGACGGCAGCACGGCGCCGGCCAGGATGCCGGACAGGCCGGCCACGCGGCCCTGAAAGGCCATCAGCATGACGGCCGCGACGCCGATCAGCGCGCCGCCGAACAGGGAAAGCAAGGGTGTGAACTCGGTCATCGCGACGTCTCCTTCGACGTGCTGAGGTTGAAGAGGCGGTAGGCGGGGCAGAACCGGATGGCGCCTGTCGCGACGAGGACGAGGCCGACGAGAACCGCGCCCCAGGTCCACGTCGGGCTCGCGAACAGCGCCCAGCCGGTGACGAAGGGCGCAGCTATCAGGAAGAACCCGAGAATGACCCGGACGATGCGGTCAGGCGTTCCCACGTTGAAGGTCACGGTCATTCTCCCGATGTTGAGTCCTGCGGTTTGCAGAACAGCGCGTGCATGGTGTGCATGAAGGTTTCGACGCGGGGATCGGCGAGCCGGTAGAAGACCTGCTTGCCTTCTTTCCGGCCCACGATCAGTCCAGCGTCGCGAAGCTCGGCGATTTGCTGGGAAAGGCCGGGCTGGCGGATACCCAAAGCATCCTCCAGCTCGCGGACCGACCGCTCGCCTTCCACGAGGGTGCAGGCGATGAGCAGCCGGTCCGGGTTGGACAGCTTCTTGAGGAAGGCCGACGCCTCGTCGACCTTCGCCTTCATGTCCGCGGTTTCGGGTGAGAGCGTCATCGTTTCCATGGTCAGTCCCATGCGGCTCCCTCGAGGAGGTTGAGCGGGATCTTGATGTAGCGGCGGCCGTTCGTTTCCGGTTCGGGAAGGCGTCCGGCATTCGTGTTGACCTGAAGCGCATGCAGGATCAGCTTGGGCATGGCGAGCGTCCGGTCGCGCGCCTCGCGGGCCGCGACGAACTCCGCCTCGGTCTTGTGGACCGACATGTGGGTGTTCTTCGCCTTCTGCTCGGCGACGGTGGATTCCCACTTCGGCTCACGCCCGCCCGGTTGGTAGTCGTGGCCGGTGAAGACGCGCGTCTCGTCAGGAAGCGACAGGATGTCTTGAATGGAACTCCAAAGCACACGAGCGCTGCCGCCGGGGAAGTCGGCGCGCGCGGTGCCGGAATCGGGCATGAACAGCGTGTCGTGAACGAAGGCCGCATCGCCGATCACATAGGTGATGGAGGCGAGCGTATGGCCCGGCGAGAGCATCACCCTGGCCGGAATGTTGCCGACACTGAAGGTCTCGCCATCAGCGAACAGCTTGTCCCATTGCGAGCCGTCGGCGGGAAAGTCGGGCCAGTTGTAAAAGCCCTTCCACAGCTTCTGGACGTCCGTCACCTTCTCGCCGATCGCCGTCGGCGCTCCGGTCTTTTCCTTCAGGTAGGCGGCGGCCGAGAAATGGTCGGCATGCGGATGCGTATCGAGAATCCATTCGACCTCGTAGCCCTTGTCGACGACGAACTTCAGGATGTTGTCTGCATGAATCGTCGCGGTCGCACCCGACTTTTCGTCATAGTCGAGCACCGGATCGACGATGGCGCATTTCTTCGTCTCGGGATCGGCGACGACATACTGGATGGACCATGTGCGCTTGTCGAAGAAGCCGGTCACTTCAGGCTGTTGGGGCATTGCGGTGTCCTCTGATGGTTTCGGATAGGCCAGCCATCCACGTATCGAACAGATAAGTTCGATTGCGATATTTTGCAATCGTTATTTTGCAAATGTAATAGGCTCGAATAGCGTCCCGCCGCCTTGCCTTCAAGACCGATGGACGCTCGGCGCGCACCGGATGGCGATCAGCCGGCGTCGCCCCTTTCGACCACGAGCTTCAGGTTGCCGTGCTCGTCTGTGATTTCCCGAGGACGCAGCTTCGCAACGAATGACGGATGCATGCTGCCGTCGCGGCCGCTCCTGACCGGGGCCGTCTCCACGCCTTGCGCGACGAGCTCGTTGAAGCGTCGATCGTCCTTGCGCCGCTTCTCATCAATGGCGCGCGCGCTGTTGACCGTCAAACCGCCGTCCACGCAACTCTCCTGCACACCGGCGTTCATGGCGGCCGGGCCACTCGAAGGCGATACGACATTGAAAACGTAGCGCCCCTCGCAGACGCCAACGCGCGGCTCCAGGCGCGTCACCTCGAAATGATCGTTCCCCTCTTTCAACATCTGCCAATACGCCAGATGCGGATTGTCGCGGCGCCGGGCCAGATTGTCCGGCGTCATTCGAAACGGGTAGGCTTGCACCTGAAACGACCGCTGCCCGGCGGCGAAGGCTTCGCGGGCAAGCGCGTAGATTTCGAGGATTTGCGCGTCGGTCATCGCATAGCAGCCGCTCGACGAGCAGTCGCCATGCACCATGAGATGCGTCCCGGTGCGCCCATGGGCGCGGTCGAATGCGTTGGGAAAGCCGAGATTGAAGGAAAGGAAGAATTCCGAGTTCGGGTTCATCTGTGCCGGGGTGATGTCGTAGAAGCCTTCCGGCGTCTGACGGTCGCCTTCCACGATCTTCGGCCCGAGATCGCCGGACCATTTGCAGACGGGATAGGTTTTGAGGAGCGCGTATTTGCCGGCCCGGTCCTGCTTCCAGACTTCGAGTTCGCATTCGACCTTGAACACGCGCATCAGGATCGGAGCTTCCCGGTCCATGTTCAGCGCGGCCATCCGGGTACGCAGACGGCGCGGGAGGGGCGCGTTCGCCTTGGCGTTGACGCTACTCAGAACGTCGGTTTGACAGCCCGCGAGCGCAGTCACGCCCACCAGGGCGGCGGATTGCGCGAATGCCTGCAACAGGCGGCGGCGACCGATCGATCTGGCTGGATTCACGTCTTCTCCCCGATTTTCCGACGCGGAGACGAAGCTTCCAGCCTTAAGGCAGCCTTAAGGGGAAGAGACGCTCGCCCTGCCGGTGTTTGCAGCCTGCCACACCAGCGGGACGAGGATCAGCGCGACGGCAGGGAAGATCAGCCAGTTGATGGTCTGCCAGCCGGAGGCGTGGAGGAGCGTCCCGGAGAAGAACGAGGCGGCAGCCACGGTGCCGAAGACGAGGAAATCGTTGGCACCCTGCGCTTTGCCGCGCTCTTGCGGCGTATGGCAATCCGTGATCATCGCCGTCGCGCCGATGAAACCGAAGTTCCAGCCGAGGCCGAGCAGGATCAGCGACACCCAGAAATGGGCAAGTTCGAGCCCCGCGAGCGCAACTGCGGCCGATACGCCGATCAGGAACAGACCCACCGCCGTCACGCGCTCCTTGCCGAAGCGCGCCATGAGGTGGCCGGTGACGAAGCTCGGCGCGAACATGGCCAGCACATGCCACTGGATGCCGAGAGCGGCGTGATCGATCGAATGGCCATGGCCGACCATAGCGATCGGGGCGGCCGTCATCACGAACACCATAAGCCCGTAGGAGACGACGCCAGCCGCGACCGCCAGCATGTAGCGCGGCATCGTGAGTATCTGCATCAGCGGCCGGCCCGTGTCGCGCGTCCCCTCGGCTTGCCTCGCGGCCTTGGGTGCCCGCAGAAGCATCAGGACCGGAATCGCCATCAGGGCGAGCGCGGCCTGGGAGAGGAAGCTGCCGGCATAGGGTGTGCCGGGAAAGGCGTCGCGGGTCCAGATGACAAGTTGTGGCCCGATGATCGCCGCGACGAGACCGCCGATCATCACCCAGGAGATGGCCTTGGCCTTGAGCGCGCCTTCGGCCGCGTCAGTCGCGGCGAACCGGTAGCTCTGCACATAGGCGGCATAGAAGCCGGCCGTGAAGGTGCCGAGGCAGAAGACAAGGAACGAGGCCGTGAAGATGCCGAGCGCAGCGACGAGCCCCGCCGTGATGCCGAAGCCGGCGCCGAGCAGATAGCCGCTGCGACGGCCGAAGCGGCGCATCACATAGGCTGCCGGCAGCGTGCCCATGGCGAGGCCGAGATTGAACAGGCTGACCGGGAGGGTGATCAGCGCCGGATCGGAAGAAAGCTGTTGGCCGACCAGCCCTCCCAGAGAGATGATGATGGGCGGGCTCGCCGCGCCCAGCGCCTGGGCCGTGGTGAGAACGAGGATGTTGTGTCGGGCAAGGGGCTGGTCGGTCATGGATAGGTTTGTGTTGGCATAGCGTCGCGTTACAGGACCACCATCTTCGCTCCGGGCTGAACGCGGTCGTGAAGGTCGATGATATCCTGATTCAGGAGGCGGATGCAGCCGGCCGAGACGGATCGCCCGATGGACGACGGATCGTTCGTGCCGTGGACGCGGTAGTAGGTGTCGACGCCGTTCTGATGCATGTAGAGTGCTCGCGCGCCCATCGGATTGCCGGGGCCTCCGTCAACGCCGTCGGCATAGCGAGCATATTGGCCGGGACTGCGCTCGATCATGCTGGGCGTTGGAATCCAGCGCGGCCATGCTGCCTTACGGGCGATTTCCGCTTCACCGCCGGGAAAAGCGCGCGCGATCGGCCCGACGCCGACCGCATAGCGGATCGCCTTTCCGCGGGGTAGGACGAAATAGAGGTATCGCGAGGTCTGATCGACGACGATCGTTCCGGGCGCCTCGCGTGTTGGGTAGTCGACGACCTGGCGCACATGGTCAGGGTTCATCCCGGCCGCATCGACACCGGCGATCGCGAAGTTCCCATCCCGCGCCGGTGCGTACATGGTCTCGGGTGACTCCGTCACAGGGCGGAAGGCGTTGAGCGAGGATGGCAGGGTCGACGCGGCGCCGACCTGCGGAGACGGGGCCATCGCGCTCTGTTCGGACCCGGTTGTCGAGCAGGCCGAAAGAGCCAGCGCGGATACGGCCGCGACTGACGCGGCGAAGGTTGAACGGAAAGTCGGCAAGCAAGCCCCCAGGAAAATAGTCGATATCGATTCGCGGATCGGTCCCTTTCCTTAAGGCTGCCTTAAGCCTTCGGTACAATCGCTTCGTCGAATTGCGAGTGAGGTCCATGCGGGTTCTGATTGTCGAAGATGACGCCGTTTTGCGGGACGGTCTGAGGGTGGGCCTCGCGATCGGCGGGTTCAACGCTGATGCCGTGGAAAGCTGCGAGGAGGCCGAGGCCGTGCTGAAGAACCACGAGTTCGACGCGATGGTCCTCGACCTGATGCTTCCCGACGGGTCCGGGCTCGACGTGCTGAAATCCCTGCGCGAGCGTCGCGACACGACGCCGGTTCTACTTCTGACGGCACGCGACAGGGTTGCCGACCGCATCCAGGGCCTCGATGCGGGTGCGGACGACTATCTGGGAAAGCCATTCGATCTCGATGAGGTCGCCGCCCGCCTGCGGGCGCTCGTGCGGCGCGCCTCGGGCCGACCGAGTTCACTCCTTGAATGGCGTGGCCTGCGTCTCGATCCCGCAACGCAGCAAGTCGAGCTTGGGGGCGAACCTGTCCGTGTTTCTCGGCGCGAGTATGCGATCCTGCATGCGCTGATGATCCATCCCGGTCAGATCCTTTCGCGAGGCCAGATCGAGGAGAAGCTTTACGGCTGGCAGGAGGAGGTCGAGAGCAACGCCGTCGAGGTCCATATCCATCATCTGCGAAGCAAGCTCGGCCCCGGCATGATCCAGACGGTGCGGGGCATCGGCTATCGTCTCGGGGAGGAGCCGTGATGCCCTCGATCTCGAAACGGCTATTCCTCATCCTCGCGCTGACGACCGGGCTCGTCTGGCTCTCGGCCGTGGTCTGGATCTTTCTGTCCACGCGAGCGGAGGTCGAACGAGTTCTGGACGCGCGCCTGATGGAAGCGGGCCGCATGGTCTCTTCGCTGATCGTCAGCCAGGAGATCCAGGTCGATCCGACGCAGACGATCACCGCTGATCTACCGCTGCGTCCGCACACCGAATACGACCGCCAGCTCTCCTGCCAGATATGGTCGCTGCAAGGCACGCTTATCGGGAGGTCGGACGGTGCACCCGACGAGGAACTCTCCGAGCACGCTGACGGATTCTCTGAGACCGTGATTGATGGCGAGCGGTGGCGCGTTTACGCCGTCACCAACGCCGATCTCGGCGTTCGTGTCCTCGTCGGTGACAATCTGAGGATACGTGACGGGCTGGTGAACGACGTCATCCGGGGCCTTCTCCTCCCGGCCATGCTGATCCTCCCGATCCTGGCGTTGATGATCTGGCTGAGCGTGAGGCGCGGCCTGGAACCGCTACGAAAAATCGCCGGGAACCTGGAAGCGCGGCACGCCTCGGACCTTCGCCCGATCGAGGACGTCGAGACCGCAAAGGAGATCGTGCCCGTCCTGCAATCGCTGAACGGCCTCTTCGCACGCGTTGACGGCCTTCGCGAACGCGAACGCAACTTCACCGCTTTCGCCGCCCACGAGTTGCGCACACCGCTCGCGGGGCTGAAGACGCAGGCGCAGGTGGCGCTCGCAAGTGGCGACCACGCGATCCGGGACCAGGCGCTGCGCCAGATCGTCGTCGGCGTCGACCGGACCGGGCGGCTGGTCCGGCAGTTGCTCGACATGTCGGCCGTCGAAGCGCTCGATCAGGCCGAGCGCAGCGGCTTCGTTCGGGTTGGTGCCATTCTCGGGGCGCTGGCGGACGACCTCGCCGATACGTCGAGGGGCGTGACGGTCGAGGTATCGCCAGAACTCGACGACATCGAGCTGGCGATCGAACCGGAGCTGTTCCGGCTCGCCGCCCGCAACCTGATGGAGAATGCGGTGAACCATTCGCCGCCGGGCGGCATCGTCAGATGCCGGGCCGCCACCCGTTCCGAAGAAGGTCGCATCATCATCGAGGATGACGGTCCCGGCATCCCCGACGAGGAGTTGCCGCGCGTGACCGAGCGCTTCTTCCGGGGCCGCAACAAGGCCCCGGTGGGAAGCGGTCTCGGTCTTGCGATCGTCGAGCTTGCACTCGGGCGAAGCGGCTGGCGCCTGCGCCTTCAAAACCGCGTTTCGGGCGGCCTCAGCGCCACTATTGGAGAGATGACGCCGGCCGGGAATGCCGCCCGCTAGCGGAGGGCCGCGATCACGGCGTCGGCCAGTGGCGCCGTCGATGCGGGGTTCTGCCCGGAAAGAAGGTTCCGGTCCTCGACCACATAGGCGCCCCACTTGGGACCCTGCTCGTATTTCGCCCCGGACTTGCGAAGCGTGTCAGCGAGGAGCCACGGCGCGTTGTCCGCCGTCCCGAGCTCGACTTCCTCATCGTCGCTGAAGGCCGTCATCCTGCGGCCCGCGAAGAGCCACTTACCATTCTCGTCCTTCGCCGCGAGCAGCGCACCCTGGCCGTGGCAGACGGGCGCAATGATCTTCGAGGCGCGATCGGCTTCGGTTAGAATACGGCCGACGTCCGCATCCTTGTAGAGGTCCTCGACCGGACCATGCCCACCAGGAATGACGATGGCGTCATACTGGCTTGCGCTCAGGTCGGCGAGGACCAGCGGCTTCCCGAAGCGACCGGCGACCTTGCCGAAATAGGCGTTGAAGTGGTCGACATTCTCCTGTCCGACGACGTCGGGGTTCATGCTGTGCGGGTCGACCGTGGGGGCGACGCCTCCGGGCGTTGCGATATCGACGTCGAACCCGGCGCCGATGAGCTTTTCGTCCATCACGACGAATTCCTCGGCCCATACGCCGCTCTCGTAAGGTGAACCGTCAGCGCGCGTCCATGTGTCCGCTGCTGAAAGAATGATGAGGATGTTGGGCATCGATCGTCTCCTTGGATGTTTCCGTGTGCACGCATCATGTCCGGTCTGGTCCGGACTGATGGTGCTCGCAGTGTTGCCTCATCAAACCGATCGATGTTGCCCGAAGCTCTCTTGTTCTTGCCTATTCCTCCGACCACCATTGAGGCATCGCACTTCATGATCTAGAACAAAGCCCATGACCCACGGCTTACTGGATATCGTTCGACGTTTTGGCGAGAGGCACGCCAATGGCACCGGCGTTGCCCAAACGCCCATTTCTTGCCTGACCGTCATCCGAGAGACCGCGCCGACTGCGTTGCAGTACGCGATCAACCGACCGCTCGTCGCTCTGGTGCTTCAAGGCAGCAAGCGCGTCACGATGGGAAGCAGGACGTTCGACTTCGGCGCAGGCGAGTCTCTTCTGATCTCTGCCGATGTGCCGACTGTCAGCCAGATCACTCGTGCCAGCACTGGCACTCCCTATCTGGCGCTCGTCGTTGACCTTGACCTCGCATTGATCGAGGGCCTCGTCATGGAAATGGGGTTCTCACCGTTTGTCGCGGGCGCGCCGGTTCGTGTCGATCCGACCGAAACAGAAGTGACTGACGCGGCGCTGCGCCTGATGCGACTGCTCGATCGACCGGCATCGATGCCCATTCTCCAGTCTTCACTGACAAGGGAGTTGCATTACTGGCTGCTCTCCGGTCGACATGGCGGCGCGATCCGCGCCCTTGGCGTCATCGACAGCCACGCGCAGCGCATCACGCGCGCGGTCTCCCTCATTCGCGAAAACTTCGCCCAACCTTTAAGGGTCGACGATCTGGCACGGGTCGCGAGGATGAGCGTGTCGTCGTTCCACGAGCATTTCCGGGCGATCACCTCGCTGTCGCCGCTGCAATTCCAGAAGCAGCTCAGGCTGATCGAGGCCCGTCGCCTGATGCTGGCGGAAGGGGAAATGATCAGCAACGCCGCATACTCCGTCGGGTATGAGAGCGTCTCGCAGTTCACCCGGGAGTATGGTCGATTGTTCAGTTCGCCACCCGCCCGCGACATCAAGGCGGCGAAGACACGTATGCAGCCGGCCGCCTGAAAGACTGATCGAACTCACCGTTGCCTGCCGGCTGCCACGATGGCGCATGGCCGGCATCGTGCAAACACGCGTGGACGTTCGCGCGGCGCGGCGTCACGCCGCCTTGATGGGGTTCCTTACGACCTTGTTATTGATCAGGTCGGTGTTTGCGTGGATTCCTTTCATGAGGACGCGACGCTCCGGGCGCTCGGGATCGTGATCCGCGGCGTTTCGACAAGGGGTTACGACGACTACAGCAAGCCAGGCGGCGCGTCTTAAATGCGCTAAGCTCGCCTTAAGCTAGGACCAATCCACATTCAGGATTCCGTTTGGCTTTGAGTTCTGAATCAATCCGTCGCGGATTTTGTGATTCGGAGCGGCTTGATGGGCGTGAAGCGTTATGAACTGAGCGAGGCACAGTGGAGCCGCATTGCTCCTCTGCTGCCGGGCAAAGTCGGCGATCCGGGGCGCAGCGCCGCCGACAACCGCTTGTTCGTGAACGGGGTTTTGTGGGTTCTGCGCTCGGGCGCCTTCTGGCAGCACCTGCCGGAACGCTACGGCAAATGGAAGAGTGTGCATGCCCGCTTCACGCGATGGGCCAAGGCCGGCGTGTGGGAGAAGGTCTTCGCCGAACTGATCAAGGATCGCGACAACAAGTACCTGATGCTCGACACCACCCTGGTGCGCGTCCACCAACAGGCGGCCGCCGGAAAAGGGGGGCCAAAACTCAGGCGTTGGGGCGTTCCCGAGGCGGATTGACCACCAAGGTCCACATGCTGTGCGACACGCTCGGCCGGCCGCTGCGGTTCATGCTCACCGCAGGCCAGCGACACGACAACTTGACAGCAAAAGCCCTGCTCGAAGGCTTCCGGGCCGAGGCCGTGCTGGCCGACAGGGCCTATGACAACAACGCCTTGCGTCAGACCATCGCCGGCATGAACGCCGAAGCGGTCATACCCTCCACGCGCTCCCGTAAGGTCCCGATCCCGCACGACACGGTCATCTACAGGCTGCGCAACCGCATCGAACGCTGCTTCAACAGGCTCAAGCACTTCCGTCGCTTCGCAACACGATACGACCGCCGCGCAGAATACTTCCTCGCCTTCGTCCACATCGCAGCAATCTGCCTATGGCTCCGTTGAATGTCGATTCGTCCTAGCCGGCCGAACGGGCGCGTATGGATGACCGTTCAGCATCACAGCCCGCAGTCTGTCACCAGACAGCGCCTCGTTCGCGCGCAGGCGCTCTGCGCTTCTCCTGGCGGTCCCGCCTGGCATATTTCGGGCTGGGCATCCTGTGCGCAGCAGGCTTCGCGCCATTCGACTTCTGGCCAGCGGCGATTGTGGGTCTGGTCATGCTTGTGAAGTCTGCCGGCCGTGCGCCGTCGTGGCGGCCGGTAGGCCAAATGGGGTGGTGGTTTGGCCTTGGGCTCGGGCTGGCAACCTTTCCATGGCTCGCGCACGCCTTCAGCTTCCAGAGCGCGATGCCCTACTGGCTCGGTTGGGCGGCCGTCGCGGCCCTTGCGGCCTACACCGCGCTTTACTGGGCAGTTAGCCTCGGCCTTGCCCACGCACTTACACGCTCCGCACCGCCTGCCATCTTTGCGATTCACGCCGCCGCCCTCTTCGTGATGGCCGAATGGCTGCGAGGATGGCTGCTGACGGGCTTTCCATGGAACCCGCTTGCTGCCATCTGGATACCTGTCCCCGAAGTCGCGCAGACCGCGTCGGTGATTGGCGCCTTTGGTCTTTCCGGCCTTACTATGCTCGTCGTGGGCATGGCGGCTGCGGCAGCACGCCGAGATGGACTGGCCCCACTGTTCGCAAGCCTTCTCGGCAGCGCTATTCTCGTGTCAGCGACCCAGACTGCCGCACCACTCGACACGCAGGTTCGGATCAGTCTCGTTCAGGCGAACATCGATCAATCGGAAAAATGGCTTCCCGGGGAGGCCGAGCGTCAGCTTGGGAGATACATCGCTCTGACGCGCGATGAAGATGTCGCCGGGCCGCGCCTCGTCTTCTGGCCGGAAACAGCAATTCTGCTTCCGCTCGATGCCAATCCGGCTTTGCAGCGTGCGGCGGTCGCCGGACTGGGTCCTGACGATCTGCTGTTCACGGGCGCGGTGGGAGACGCACCGGACTTTCAGCATACGAACAGCGTGTTCGTTCTGGACGCTGCGGGAAGCATTCTGGCGCGATATGACAAGGCTCACCTCGTGCCGTTCGGGGAGTATTTGCCCTTCGCCGCGGTCCTCGAGCGGTTCGGCGCTGCGCGGCTGGTTCCGGGGGCCGCCGATTTCGTTGCTGGCCCGGGTCCGGCCACGGTGGAGTTAGAAGGGCTGAAGGTCGGCGTGGCGATCTGCTACGAGGTCGTGTTTCCCGCGAGCGTGGTCGACAGCGCGGATCGGCCCGCCTTCCTGTTCAATCCGTCCAACGATGCATGGTTTGGATGGGGCGGCCCTGAGCAACATCTTGCGCAGGCCAGGCTGCGCGCGATCGAGGAGGGCCTGCCGGTCATCCGCGCGACGCCGACAGGACACACGGCTGTCATCCGCTCCGATGGCAGCATCGCCGCCGGCCTGCCGGCCGGTCGCGCGGCACGTCTGGACACCTATCTCCCGACCGCGTCCGAGCCGACGCTGTTCGCCGTCTGGGGTAATGCCATTCCGCTCGGGGCAAGCTTCATGCTGCTGGTGGCGGGATTGGCAGTGCGTCGTTCGACAGGCGGATCGAAGAACTGACCGGACATGACCGCCGATGTGGTCGGGACGGATTCCCGCCTCGCTTATCGGGCGCGCGCATCCATCGTCAGAAGACGCATGCCAAGTCCGATCAGGATCGCGCCCGTCACCCGCTCCTGCCACAGGGTGAAACGCGGCCAGCGTGCGAGAGAACGGCCGAGAGCACCGGCGGAGAGGGCGATCGTCGTCTCGACCGCCAGCGCCACGAGTTTCAGGGTCAGGCCGAGCATCGCGAATTGAAGCATCACCGAGCCCTGCTCGGGCTTCACGAACTGCGGCAGGAAGGCGAGCAAAAAGACAAGCACCTTCGGATGCGTCAGGCTCGCCATTAAGCCGTCGTTGAGCGCGACAAGGTAGTGGGGCGCGCCGGCCGCACCCCCTGTCGGGCTGTACCCGGCCGCACTCCAGATCAGCTTGATGCCCCGCCAGATCAGGTAGGCGGCGCCTGCGTATCGCAAGAGATCGAACGCCAGCGGCGAGGAAGCGAAGACCGAGGCAATCCCAAGCGCCAGAAGCGGGATCTGGATGAGACCGGCGAGCGTGAAGCCGAGGGCGGTGAACCACGCCGACTTCCAGCCATGCCCGATGCCCCGGCTGATCAGAAGAGCCATATCAGGCCCGGGCGTCACGCTGAGAATGAACGCTGCCGCAATGAACGCTGTGAGGGTTGCTGGATCGGGCATGGCAACTACCCGGCCAATGCTGGTGGAAGCGGCCGCCGGCAGGGAGCGTCAAGGCAATGATGCGCTCCCTGCTTGCATGACATGACTAAGCGACCAGGAGATGCTGCATGGACGGGTCCGCAATCACCACAATCGGGCTGCCGTCGCGAACGTTCGCGGCGAGATGGATGACGTCCTGATTGATCATGCGGATGCAGCCTGAAGAGACGGCCTGGCCGATCGTCCAGAATTCCGGGTTTCCGTGGATGCGGTAGATCGTGTCGCGGTTGCCTTCATGGATATAGAGGGCACGTGCGCCGAGCGGGTTTTGCAGCCCCGGGTCCATGCCGCCATTGTCGATCGAGTAGGGTTCTAGCTCGGGCTGGCGCGCCACCATCTCGTTGGGCGGATTCCAGCGCGGCCATTCGCGCTTGTAGGCGATATGCCGTCCCCGACCGGCCCAGGAGAAGCCGTCGCGGCCGACGCCGACGCCGTACCGGTCCGCACGGCCGTTCGCCCGGACGTGGTAGAGGTAGCGGTTCGGCGTATCGACGATGACGGTGCCGACGCGTTCGTCGGTCGGATAGTCGATTTCCGTGCGCCACCATTTCTGGTCGACCTTGGACACGTCCACTTCCGGGATGGGGAAAGCCTCGTTCGGCATGGCATAGTACATGGGAGGCGTTGGCGGCGGCGGTGGCGGCGCGACCGGTTGCGCCATCTGGGGCGTCTGCCTCGTGGAAACGCAGCCGGCAAGGGTCAGCGCACTGGCGCCGATCAGGAAAGCGCGGCGCGCGATTGCGGGTGTGTGGAGCTTACTCACGTCTCATACGCTCTCTAAAGTGAGATCAGGAAAACCGCAGGCGGCAATGCGCACCTTAAGGGCACCTTAAGAACCGCCGTTCGGGAAAGTCGGCGAAGAAATTTCGCGCACAGTGTTCGCACTCGGTGGTGCCATGCGTCCCGATCCTTAAGCCGGCCTTAAGCATCGGTCGATTTTTGGCCAAGCCGAGACTGAAGATAAGGATGCGGATGCGAATGCCAGCTTCGACCAGAAACGCCGCGACATCGCGGGCAAGCACCCAAATCGGTCTCGTCGAGAACCGCGACAGCAAGAACAATCGCTTGAGCCGCCGTACGCTTTTGCTCGGCGGACTTGTGGTTTCCGCAGCATTTCTCGCGGCTTCTGTCTGTCCGGCGTCTGCCAGTTCGGCAGCGATGGCCACCGATGTCGTGACATTCCGGCAGAAGCTGGACGAGGTCGCGCGGTCACGTCGCTTCGCCCTGATCGACATCCGCGCCGACTGGTGCACGGTGTGCCACCGGATCGAGCGCGAAATCCTCACACATCCCTCCGTTCTCCAGCACCTCCAGGCGGTTCCCCTTGTCAAGGTCGACGTGACGGCGATGGACGAAGGCAATCGCGAGTTGCTCGCTCACCTTCGGGCGAGCGGTCCGCCCACGTTCTTCATCGTGGATGCCGCGACCGGTCAGGAGTACGATCGCACGCGTTCCGTCGGATCGTTTAGCCGGCGCGATCTCGTGCGGCGATTGCGGCCATTCGCCCAGGCAGTCTGAATAAGGGGATGCGAGGAGGATGAACCATTGGGACGAGCGCTACCAGGGCGAGGACTATCTGTTCGGGCGTGAGCCCAACGCGTTCCTCGCTCGTGAGGCGCATCGCCTCGAAGCCGGTCGTCGTGTCCTGGCGGTTGCCGATGGCGAGGGCCGAAACGGCGTCTTCCTCGCCAGGCACGGCCTGCGCGTTCATGCGATCGACGCTTCGGCCGTGGCGCTGGAGAAGAGCGAAAGGCTGGCACGCGAGGCGGGCGTGGGGATCGAACTCGAGCTCGCCGATCTCGGTACGTGGCATTGGCCGAGCGAGACCTACGACTGCGTCGTCGCGATCTTTATCCAGTTCGCCGATCCGGCCATGAGGGCGCAGCTCTTCGAGAACATGAAGCAAGCTGTGAGGCCGGGCGGTCTGATCCTCTTGCAGGGCTATCGGCCGGAACAGGTCGACCTCGGCACCGGCGGCCCGCCGCAGCGCGATCACATGTATACGCGGCCACTCCTTCTCGATGCGTTCGCTGGATTCGAGATCCTTCATCTCGAAGAGCACGACACGGTGATCCACGAGGGCCGCGGCCATGACGGTCTTTCGGCGCTGATCGATCTCGTTGCCCGCCGTCCCGTTTCCGCGATCGATCACTGAGCATCGCGTAGACCTTTAAGGCTGGCTTAAGGTGAGAGGTGCGTGCGGGTCCGACGATTCACGGAGGACCGCATATGCCGACACGGCGATGCATACTCATCACGGCTGCGGGCGGCCTGCTCGCGGCATCCGGCGCCCGCGCCAGCACACCGAATGAATTGCCCTCGCAAGACGAGGTCTTTACCGATCCCGTCACGCCGGTGCTCGGCAACCCCGAGGGCGACGTCACCATCGTCGAGTTCTTCGACTACCAGTGCCCATTCTGCAAGAGCACCTATCCGGCTCTCAAGCAATTCGTCGCCGACGACGGCAATGTTCGCCTGCTGATGCGGGACTGGCCGATCTTCGGCCCTTCCTCGCAACTGGCAGCCGAACGCGTGCTTGCCATCGATCCTCAAGGCTACCTGAAAGCGCATGAGGCGCTGATGGCGACGGAAGCGCGGCTCGCCGAGAGCGACGTCCTCGACATTCTCGCCGACGCCGGTGTGGCGGACCTTCCGGCCGCCCATGCTCCCGACGCCGTGGCGGACACGCTCGCGCGCAACGAGCGCATGGCGAATGCCTTCGGGCTCGTCGGCACGCCCGCCTTCGTCATCGGATCGAGGGTCTTCGGCGGCGTGCTCGGCAGGAACGGGCTCGCGCAGGCGGTGCTCGAAGCAAGAGGAGAACGAGGATGAAGATCGATCGACGCAGCCTTCTTGCCGGGGGTCTCGGAACGCTGGCGTTCGGCGCTGCCCCCGCCTTTTCGTGGGAGCAGGGATTCGATACATCGAGCGCCGGCATGGTCGGCGGAACGGGGAGCGTGACCCCGCTCCTGTCGCCGGCAACCCTCCAGGCGACACGAATGGCCGCCGACACCTATGCCGGCCTGGCGTCGGCTGGAGGATGGCATGGCCAGCCGTACACGCACCGGCTGTCGCTCGGCGTGCGCAGCCCCGATGCGGCATGGCTACGCCAGAGGCTTGCGATCACCGGAGACCTTGCCCCCCAGCACGCCGCCGGCGATGTGGTCGACAGCTTCGTCGACGCCGCGATCCGCCATTTCCAGGCCCGTCACGGCCTGACCGTGGACGGCGTAGCGGGCGCCGGCACCTTCGAGGCGCTCAGCCGCCCGGCTGCCGACAAGGCGCGCATTCTCGCGGCGAACCTGCCGCGGCTGGAGGCAGCCCTGACGGACGAGCGCCGCCAGGTGACCGTGAACGTCCCCTCGGCGCAGCTCGAAATGGTCGAGGATGGCGGCGTGGTTCTGCGGCAGTCGGCCGTTGTCGGCCAGCCCGACCGGGCGACGCCTCTGCTGACAAGTGCCATCCATGAAGTCAATTTCAACCCGTTCTGGCATGTGCCGAAGAGCATCATCCGGCGTGACCTCATCCCCATCATCCGCAACGATCGCGAATACCTGACGCGCATGGACATGCGCATCCTCGACGCGAATTGGAACGAGGTGTCACCCGACAGCATCGACTGGTCGACAGAGGACGCCGTGAACTACACGTTCCGCCAGCAGCCGGGCAGCCGCAACGCGCTGGGCCGCGTGCGCATCAACTTCGCCAACCAGCATGCCGTCTATCTGCACGATACGCCCGATCCTGGCCTTTTCGGCGACGCCAGCCGCTTCCATTCCTCCGGCTGCGTGCGCGTCCAGCGCATTCCGGAGTTCGTGAGCTGGCTCCTGAAGGAGACGCCCGGCTGGCCGCCCGAAACGGTTTCGGAGTTTCTGAGCAACGGTGAGCGGCGGGATGTCGCCATCGCAAATCCGATCCCTGTCCACTTCGTCTACGTGACCGCGTGGGGCGAGCCGGGCGGGCCTGCGCAGTTTCGCGACGATATTTACAACCTCATGGAGAACGTATGATGCCCACGATTTTCGATAACCCCTACCGCAAAGCTGCCATGGCCACCGTCGCCGGCATTGTCCTGGTTGCTGCCGCAATGAACGTCGGATCGACAAGCCTTGCCGGCTTGTTCGCCGTTTCCACCGGGTCCCTCGCTGGTGTCGCCTGCGCGATATTTGCCTTGGTGATGTTCGTCCATGGTCTCCGCCGCGGGTTGCGAGCGAAGGCGCCTGAGCCGGCGCCCGCCCCTCGGCGGATCGGAAGCGGCGTGACCTCGAGCGCATCCTGATGGCCGGTGCGCCACGGAGGCTGACGATCCTGCAAATCAACGACACGCACGGATATGTTGAGCCGCATCCCGAGTTGATCTGGCGCGGCAGAACGCCCGAGTTCCGAAACCTCGGCGGCTATGCGCGGATCGCGGGCTACTTCGATGCGGTGCGCCAGGAGCGGCCCGGCGCCGTCGTCGCCTTCGACAATGGCGACACCTTTCACGGCACCTACCATGCCGTCATCTCGAAAGGGACGGCGCTCGTCCCACTGGTCAACGCGCTGAAGCTCGATGCCATGACAGCGCATTGGGAATTCGCCTGGGGACCGGAGCATTTCATCCGGTTGCTCGAAGGCGTCGATCACCCGATGCTTGCGATCAATTGCTACGACAAGGAGACCGGACGCCGACCATTCGCGCCGTCGATGATGATCGAACGGGCGGGATTGCGGATCGGCGTCGTCGGCATTGCCGCCTTCATCGTGGACAAGACGATGCCGCCGCATTTCGGCGAGGGTCTGCGCTTTACCACAGGCGAGGAAGCGTTGGGCGACGAGATCGCGCGCGTACGCGCCGACGAGAAGGCGGACCTCATTATCGTCCTTTCCCATCTCGGCCTGCCACAGGACATGAAGCTCGCCGCCAACGTGCCCGGTATCGATGTCCTGTTGAGCGGGCACACGCATGACAGGCTGGAAAGCCCGATCCGGGTCGGCGCGACGGTTATCATCCAGTCCGGTTGCCATGGTGCGTTCGTCGGCCGCCTCGACATCGCGATAGACGGCGACGCGATCACGGTCGAGGACCACCGGCTGGTGCCGATGGACGACACGATCGCGCCCGACCCCGACATGGCCCGCCTGGTCGATTCGGTTGTGTCTCCCTCCCGCGATGCGTTGGCCGAAGTGGTCGGCAGTATCGACGAGGCGGCGCACCGCAACACTATCCTAGACTGCCCGACGGACGATCTTCTGCTCGCTGCCATCCGAAAGGCGTCGGGCCGCGCGATCGCCTTTTCGAATGGCTGGCGCTACGGTGCACCGATCCCTCCCGGCCGAGTTACGCTGGGGGATCTGTGGAACATGGTTCCCGTCAATCCGCCGGTGACGACGGCCGAGATGACCGGTGCTGAGATCCAGGCCATGATGGAGGAGAATCTGGAGCGGACGTTCTCCTGCGATCCCTACGGCCAGATGAGCGGCTTTGTGAAACGGTTTTGCGGGCTGACTATCTTCGCGAAGCTCGGCCTGCCGTTCGGACATCGGATCGACCGCATTTTCGTCGGCTCCTCCCCGCTCGACCCGGAAACGGTCTATCCGGTCGCCTACATCACGGCGCAGGGCGTGCCGAAAAAGTACGGGCGCAACAGAGAGACGCTTCCGGTGAAGGCGATCGACGCGCTTCGATTGTACCTTGCCAAGCCCGACCGCTCAGCGGATGGGGCCGGGAGGATCATCGCCGTCTGACCGCAGCCGGATTCAGGCGGCCGACAGGCAGACCTGGTTGCGGCCATTGCGCTTGGCATCGTAGAGGGCACGATCGGCCCGCTCCAGCAGGTCGCGGACGGTCTCATCCGGGTTGAGTGTCGATCCCCCGAAGCTCGCGGTGACGGTGATTCTGCCACCGTCTTCCAGGCAGAGCGGCCTATTCTCGATCTCCTGGCGTATGCGGTTGGCAAGAGCTTCGATCGCTTTTTCATCGGCTCCCGGCGCGACGACAAGGAACTCCTCACCGCCATACCGGATGACGGTTCGATCCGCTCCGTTCACACCGGCGATCACTTGTCCGACATGTTTGAGGACCAAGTCGCCCGTCATATGGCCATGGGTGTCGTTGACGCGTTTGAAGCTGTCGAGATCGATGATGAGGATCGAAAGCGATCGACCGCTCGCTCTGGCGCGAAAGACCTCCTCCTCCAGTTTGACATCCAAAAAGCGGCGATTGAACACGCCGGTCAGTGGGTCCAGCGTTAGCTCGCGCTCGAGCGCCGCTATACGCACGACGTCGCGCGTGGTCCGGAATGAGAGGCGCGCGACGGACCATACGAAAACCCCGCCCGCCAGGAAGATCATCGAGACGACGACGTCGGCGACCGTCGACTGACGCGGCCAGTGCAAAAGAGCGAAGGCAGCGTATCCCAGAAGGAAGAGACCGATCAGGCTGGCAAGGGCTTGCCATTGGCGGTAGAGCGCGCCGCCTTCCAGCACGGAAAGAATTCCATGCACCGAGCGAAGGGAATCCGCCAGGAAAACCATGCCAATAAAGGTTAAACTGCAAACAATTCCGCTCATATCTTGAATGGTACGTTAGTACCCTTTCGTCTTCCTAAATTACCTCAAGCAAATTCTTCATTCAGGCTCTAAAACAAGTCCAGCACAGCGCGTTCTTTTGTGCCTCCCGCCCGGTTTTCCCCGGCCAAAACATGTGGAGGTGTCAGAGTTTCACGCTGTTAAGGGAGACCGAAACCGAGCTTGCCAGCATCGCGAGCGCGGCCATGGCAGGCGAGACCAGCCCCGTCACGGCGAAGGGAACGATCAGGGCGTTGTAGATGAGGGCAAGCGCGATGTTGCGCCGGCTGACGCGCACGGTGCGGTGCGCCAGCTCGATCGCAGTTCCGATCTGATCGATGCCTCCGCGAATGATGGCCACGTCAGCGGTCTGCGCAGCGGCGCTATGGGCATTGGCGACAGAGACGCCGCAATCGGCCGCCGCCAGTGCCGGCGCGTCGTTTACCCCGTCACCGACGAACAGGACAGGTCGTTCAGAACGCGTAACCAGCGTTGCCTTCGCCTGCGGCGTACAGCCGAATCGTACCTGCTCGGCTTTGAGGCCGAGCGCCGAGGCGACAGCCATCGTAGGCCCCTTGCTGTCACCCGTCGCAATGATGATGGCGACCCCGGCCGCGCTCAGTCTCGCGACGACAGCGGCCGCCTCGGGTCTCACCCGGTCGGCAAGGTCCAGAGTTCCGAACGCTTTGCCGTCGCGCATCACGACGAGCCGCGTCGCGCCGTCATCGTCGGCGGAACCCGATACCGAAACCATGCGTCCCGACTCGTCTTGCGCAAGCGCGCCGCGCGGCAGGCGTACGCCACCGGCTCCGACCTCTGAGCCATAGTAGGCGACGACGGCTTTTGCCAGCGGATGGAGAACGCCCGTTTCGGCGCGCGCGGCCGCGGCAAGCAATTCGGCCTTGGTTCGGCCAGGCGCCGGCACGACTCCGGTCACCTCAGGCGCGCCTTGTGTCAGCGTGCCGGTCTTGTCGAAGATCGCCGTGCGCACGTGTGCCAACGTTTCGAAGGCACCGGGCTCACGAATGCGAATGCCGTGTCCGGCGGCGATGCCGGTCGCACGCGCCTGCGCGAGCGGGCTTGCGATCGAAAGCGCGCACGGACATGCGCCGGCCAGGACCGCCAGCGCGCGCAGGGCCGCCTCGGCGGCGGACACTCCGAACGCCGGTGTGAGAACGAAGGTCGCCAGCGCCAGCGCGGGGATCGCCCAGGCCAGGATGCCGGCGATTCGGTCGGCGGTGGAGGCTATGCTGCCGCGCCGCGCAATCTCCAGCGCCACGGCGCCGCCCATGCGGTCGATGTCCCGGTCGCCGTGCGTCCGGTCGACTTCGAGGACGAGCCGGCGTTCGAGGTTGACCGTGCCGGCTTCGACCCGCTTGCCCGGAGCGACGGCGACGGGGATGGATTCGCCGGTCAGGACCGATCGGTCGACGGCGCTTTCTCCCGAGACGACGATGCCGTCCATGCCAACCGCCGCGCCGGCGTCGACCATGACCTGCGCGCCGATGCCGATGAGCGGCAAAACGGTTTCCCTCGGCCCGTCCGGCGACAGAACCATCGCAGTTTCCGGTGACGACGACTGGAGTGCGTTCAGCGCTTCGATGGTGCTGCGCCGGGTGGCCGTGTCGAGAAGGCGTCCCGCCAGCAGCAGCGTGACCAGCATCGTCGCGGTGTCGAAGTAGACATGCGACGAACCGTGGGCCAGCGCGGCGACAGACGCCGCGAAGGCGCCGGCCGAGCCCACCGCGATCAGAAGGTCCATGCTGGGCGTGCGCAGGCGGATCGAGCGCAGAGCCATCCAGAAGATGCCGCGCCCCGCCCAGATCACCGGCAGAGCGAGAAACCCAGCGCCGAAGGCGATCCACCACGCGGTGTCGGGGTCTAGCGAGGAGACATAAAGGACGATGGAGAGCGCCATGGACCACATGCCCGCCATCACCGCGACGGCGAGCCGGAGCGAAATGCGCCGCATGTCGGCGGCAAGCAGCGCCGACAGTTCTTTCGGGCGATGGCGCTCGATCAGTCGATAGCCGGCGCCGCCAACGGCGCGCCCGATCTCTTCGACAGTCAGCCGCGACTCGTCCCAGTCCACCAGCGCCGATGCGGTGAGATGATGGACGCCGGCCGAACGGACGGCCGGAAGGCGGCTCAGATGCCGCTCCAGCCCTCGCGCGCAGCCGCCGCAAGCCAGACCCTCGATGGCAAAGAGCCGACGCAAGCCGATGTCATTCCGGCGCGCCGACCGGCCGCTCGGGGTCGGGTGTGCCGACGCCGAGAAGCACGCCGTTCACTTCCTGGCCATAGTAGATGTCGTCTCCGTCGTGGAAGAGCTGGCGGGTTTCCTCGATCGTCATGTCGCCCTGGCGGGCGTCTTTCGGCCGCTCGAAGCTGTTGATGTAGGCGGCGACGTCCCAGGCTTCCTGATCGGTCAGGGTTCCGGGCTGCGAGAGCGGCATGTTGTTCTGGATGAAGGCGGCGGCCGTGTTGATGCGCGCCATGCCGGCGCCCCAGTTGTAGGAATTCGGTCCCCAGAGAGGCGGGAAGACGTAGCGGCCGTTCAGATCCTGCTGGCCCTGTCCGTCCCCGGCGTGGCAGACGGCGCAATTGGCGGCGAAGACCTCCTGTCCGCGCTCGGGTGAGTAGCCGAGTTCGGTCTTGGGCACGTTGCCGAAGCCGCCGCCTTCCATCTCGGTGTTGTTGGGCGCGCCGCTCGCCAGCCAATAGAAATAGCTCTGGAGGTCGCGATAGATGTCGTCGCCGTGCGGCGGCGGCTCGCCGGAGACGGAGTGCTGGGCGTTCATCGAGAAGGTGAAGCACCCCATGACGCGATCCTCCATCGTGTTGATCTGGTCGTTCTTGGCGCGATACTGCGGATAGCGGCCCCAGGCGGCCCACATCGGCGCCGAATAGGGCTGGCGGCCCTCGCCAAGGTGGCAGTTCGCGCAGGAAAGACCGTTGCCGACGTGATCGGAAGCATTAGTCGCCGTGTTCATGAAGATCGCCTGACCCCGACGCACCGATTCGCCGAACGGGCTGTCCGGAATCTGATCGTTGCCGGGCGCCTGGAAATAGCCCGAAGCGACGGTCTGGTCGGGGCGCTCAAGACCGGGGATGAGACCGGATTCGTAGAGAAGCGCGCCGGTCGCCGCGAGGATCAATGTCGCGCCGCCGGCATAGATCAGATGCTTGACGTATCGGCCCTTGCGCGGGTTGGTCGGTTTGGCGCGCGCGTCCTTTTCCGTCTCGTGACTCATCGATCTTCTCCCTGTGCGGCAAGCGTGTCGCCCGTTCCGGCCGGAACGGGCGGGAGCGAGGCGAGATAGTCGGCGACGGACCGTCGATCCGCCGCGCTGAGCGCGCTCGAGATGTGCTCCATGAGGTCGAGCGAGGAATTGGTGCGCTGCCCGCCGGCCCAGGCTGCAAGCTGGCTCGCCGTATAGGCCGCGTGCTGCGCTGCCAGCGGCGGGAACTCCGGCGCGACGCCGAAGCCGGAGGGTCCATGGCAGGAGAAGCAGGACGGGACGGTCAGGCTCCAGTCGCCTTCACGCGCCAGTTGCTCGCCCCGCTCCAGATCGCCGCCGAGATCGGGGCGTGCATTGGAGGGCACGCGCAACCCGGAATAGTAGGCGCCGAGCGCCTGCTTCTCCTCGTCCGTCAGTTCCGCGACGACGACGGCCATGGATTCGTTGAGGCGCCGCCCGGCGGCGAAGTCGTGCAGTTGCTTGCGGATGTAGTCCGCCGGCAGGCCGGCAAGTCGCGGCGTGTTCTCGCGGCCCTGGCCGAGATCGCCGTGACAGCTCGCGCAGGACCATTGGCCGCCCCGGCCCTCGAAGATCAGAGCGGAGATTTCCGGCGCGACGGGTTGGAGCGTGCCGCTGGCAAATGGCGGCTGGTCGCCGAGAGCCAGACCCGTGTCCTCGGCGACGCCCGCCCCGCCGCGAAAGCTTCCAAGGTCCGAGACGCGCCCTCGCAACTCGGCGGCCTCGGCAGCCTCCAGGACCCGGTCGTTCTCGCCCCAGCGCGCCGCCACGTAGGATGCCAGTTCTGCGACCTCGACATCGGTGAAAACGCTGGCGAAGCTCGGCATGTGGCCGTCATAGAGGGCGTCGTTGACGCGGATCGGGCCGTCGATGCCACGCAGCATGATGTTCGCGACCAGCTCGGGGCCATGTTGTACGAAGGGCGAGCCGGCGAGCGGCGGGACCGCACGGCGAATGCCGAGACCGTTGGACTGATGGCAAGTCGCGCAACTGGCCTCGAACAGCGCGTGCCCGGGCTCGACCGCCTGCCCGGTCGCGAGGCGGGTGTCCTCGATGCGCTCGACCTGCGCGCGCTCCTCGTGCCGGCGCGTGTCGAACAGCGTGGCGGCACCCCATACGCCGAGCGCTACGGCGATGCCGAGAAGCGGCCAGGGGATCGAGGCGTCAAGCTCATAGGGCTCGAAATGCTCGTCAGGATGACGCGGGTCTCGCTGGGGTCGGCGGTCGGCGGTCATTCGGCATCCCCCCGAGGCCGGTAGCCGTCATCCCGGATTCCGTCCTCCGGTGCCGGATAGGTCCGGTCGAGGGAGAGCAGGTATGCCGTGAGGTCGAGGGCTTCCTGGCTCGCGACCACCACGCCCTCGGCAGGGGCGAACCCGGGCGGCAGGGCGACGACGACATCGCCCTCCTCGGCTTTGGCCTTCACCTCGAAGAGGAAGGGATAGGCGGGCATGATGCTCCAGTCGAAGATCGCCCGCGGCTGGTAGAGATGGGTCAGATGCCAGCTTTCGGAGGGAAGCCGCGCACCGACATTGAGAAGGTCGGGACCGGTGCGCATGGTGCCGAGCTGGTGCGGCGAATCGTAGAAGTAGTCGGCCGAGACCGAAGGCCGGCCCCAGCCGCGCTCACCGTCCGGCGCCTGCTCGGGCGCGCGCGGCTGCTGGCTGTGGCAGTAGAGGCAGCCCATGGAGACGTAGACGTCGCGGCCGCGCTGCTCCTCGGCGGTGTAGGGCCGCAGCCCGGCGGGCGGCTCGGGTCTCGCCATCTCGATGCCGGGCGCGATCACCAGCATTAGGGTGGCGAAGGCGAGGATGCCGAGCGAGATGATGGAAAGGGGAAGATAGTTGTTCATTCGGCTGGCACCGTGCGGACGCTCTCCGGGACGCGCTGCGGCAGGAGAATGCTGGCGACGTTGAAGGCGAAGACGAGGTGGCCGAGCGTCATCAGCGCGCCGCCGACGCTGCGGGCCTCCAGATAGGGCTTTGTGAGGATCACGCTCTCGGAGAAGGGCCGCGTCCCGTCGAGCATGGCGAGTCCTTGCAACCAGCCGCCGATGGACAGGCCGAAGAAGTAGATCGCGAAGCCGATGACAACGAGCCAGAAATGCGCGTTGATCAGCGCCGGCCAGCGGAAGACGCGGCCGGTCATGCGCGGCAGCATGTGATAGACCGCGCCGAACATGGTGATCGTCACGAAGGCGTAGGCGCCCAGATGCGCGTGGCCCACCGTGTAGTGGGTGAAATGCGTGACCGAGTTGACCGAGCGCAGCGCCTCGATGGAGCCCTGGAAGGAAGCCATCGTGTACATGAGCGCGCCGAAGGCGATGAAGCGCAGCGGCAGCGATTCCTTGAGCGCCCAAAGGTTCTGACCGACGGTGATATGCTGGTTGATCGCCACGGCGATGACCGGGATGAACATCATCACCGAATGGACCACCGAAAGCGTGGCGACCCAGGTCGGCACCGGACCGCCGATCAGGTGATGAATCCCTACCTGGCTGTAGAACAGCGCCAGCCCCCAGAAGCCGATCAGCGAGACTGCATAGGAGAAGACCGGTTTGCCGATGATCTTGGGGATGAAATAATAGGCCGTGCCGACCCCGATCGGTGTCAGCCACAGGCCGAGCACGTTGTGCGCGAACCACCAGTTGACGGTCGCCTCCTCCACGCCCGAATGCACGTAGGGCAGGTTCGCAATGACGAACAGGCAGGGAAACCAGAGGATTCCGGCGAGGAAGTACCACCCGGTGACGTAGATGTGGTGAACCTGCCGGGCCAGCGTTGTCTTGATCAGCGGCACCATGAAGAAGACGCCGGCGAGCGCGAGGACGAGATCGAGCTGCCAGGGAATCTCCAGCCACTCCTCGCCGTCGGTCCAACCATTCGCGATGGCAATCGCGCCGAGGAGGACGGCGGCGTTCCAGAGCGCCGCCCCGATCAGCGGCAGGCGCGGTGCGCGCAGCGGCGTATGGAATATCCGCGGCAGGACCCAGATCATCGCCGCGATGCCGACCTGCGACAGCCAGCCATAGATGACGAGGTTCAGATGCAGCGTGCGCACGCGCCCGAACGTCAGCGCAGCATGGTCGGACAGCCAGTCCGGCCAGTGCAGCTTGAGGGAGGCGACGAGGCCGAACACCGAGCCGATGACGAGCCAGACGGTGGCGGCGATCAGAAGCACGGCCACGGGCCGGGTTGAGACCGCGTCGATGCCGCTGCGGACCGTGTCGAAATGATAGGGCCTGGAAGTCGCCGTCTCGCCGCTGTCGACGTGACCTTCGTCGCCGGGCTCGAAGATCACGCGCGCATCATGCTGGTCGGGGGCGACCTGCTTGTTGCTGATGGCCCAGATGAGAAAGGCGAGCGCCAGAAGCGAAACCACGAAGCTCAGCGCGAGCAGCAGTCCCATCGTCACCATGTCGCGCGTCCTCCCTCAGCTTCGCAACAAATCAAATGTGGAAGCCGGAGACGCCGAACCTTAAGGTAATCTTAAGGCGCCGGGAGACGCGTTTAAGGCAGGATCAGAATCTGTCGCCGCTGTCGCGCGCTAGCTTGATAGCTTCTTCGAAACTCGGGGCGTCATAGGAGCCGGCGACGAGCTTGCGTCCAATCGCGTATCCAGGCGTTCCTGTCAGCCGCAGACCGAGGGTCTGCCGGTTGTTGCGATCGAACAGTGCCTCAACCTGTTCGCTGTTTTGGTCATATCGGCTGCTCATGACATCGACATCTAGGCCGGCTGCCCGCAAAGCCGCGTCGATCTCCTCGATGCTAAGACGGCCCTGTTCCAGCATGATCGCATCCATGCCCGCCTCGTAGTCAGGGGTCCCGGCGGCGGCGAGCACAAGGCGCGATGCATGGCGTGATGCTTCGGTCAGGATTGGCCGATCCTTCTTGATCAGCCGGACGTTCCCATCCCGCCGCGCGACATCCTTCAGGACGGGGTAGTCGCCTTTGCAGAACGGGCAGTTGTAGTCGAAGAACGAGACGATGGTCACATCTCCGTCCGGGTTGCCAAGGACGGGAATGTCCGGATCGCGATACACTTCGTCAGGCGTTGGTGGGGAAGAGCGGCTTTGGGACATCGCCGTATGCGCGACAAGCGGCGCCGCAATGGCAATGCCGCCCCATATGATGAGCTTTCTGCGGTCGATCATGGCGCTCCCCTTGCTGACGCTACGCGGGAGCCGTCTCGGCAGGCGAGCTTAAGGCAGCCTTAAGGTTGGCCGGGACCCCTTCGCCAGAAACCCGAACTCAAGGATCGTCTGGCTCAGCATGATTGGAACAAAGAAACTTCTGCTCGCGGCGGCCTCTGCCGTCCTTTTGTCGGGGTGCAGCAATGAAGATAACAGCGCTGCCTCGACACCGGATGCGACGAGTAGCGCCGCTCTGCGCGCGCTTGAAGGACAGGGCGTGACGATCCACGGGTCGCTCGATGTGCCGGGCGGTTTGAATGCGTTCGGCGCGAGCGCTGGTACGCAAGGCATGGCCGTCTACATCATGCCCGATTCCGACTACGCGGTGATCGGCACGCTTATCGATGCGGAGGGTAATCCCGTTGCGGAGGAAGCGCTTCGCCAGATCGTCAGCGAACCTATGGAGCAAGGTGCCTGGGATGCACTGGAGGCTTCGAGCTGGGTGCAGGACGGCGATCCCTCCGCAGAACGCGTGATCTACACATTCACCGATGCCAACTGCCCATTCTGCAACGAGCTATGGCATGCTGCGCGGCCGTGGGTCGAGGCCGATAAGGTGCAGCTTCGCCACGTCATGGTCGGCGTGATCCGCGCTGACTCCGCCGGCAAGGCGGCAACGATCCTTGAAGCCGATGATCCGGAAGCGGCGATGACGCAAAACGTCATGAACCATGCCCAGGGTGGCGTGGAACCGATAGAATCCATTTCGGCGGAGACGACGGAAAAGCTGTCAGAAAATGTCCAGTTGATGCAGCAACTCGGGTTCAGCGGGACGCCCGGTATGGTCGCCCGCGCCGCCGACGGTTCGCTGGTGCTGCGGCCCGGGGTGCCGCGGGGACCAGCGCTAGAGGAGCTGTTCGGGCCGCTGTGAGGGCGGATTCGGTCAAGGAACCCTTAAGCCTGCCTTAAGCTCGGCGATATGCGTTCCTGCCAATCGCATCATCCGGAGCTTTGGCTATGCACGTTCGGCGCGCACGTACAACCGCATTTCCCCTCACCATCGGCGGATCGTCGTCTTTGCAAGGCGCACTGACTCGGCGAACGATGCTCGCCGGGTTTGCGGCCTTAGCCGCGGTCGGCCTCGTCACACGGGTCCGCGCCGACGACATGTCGGCCGAGATGATCCTCAATGATCCCGAAGCCCCGGTCGGCGGAAATCCGCAGGGTGACGTCACCATCGTCTCGTTCTTCGATTACAACTGCCCTTTCTGCAAGCGCACGGTTCAACCGTTGAATGCTGTGATCGCGTCGGACGGCAATGTTCGCCATGTCTATAAGGACTGGCCGATCCTTGCACCAACATCCGTTTTTGGTGCCAAGCTCGCGCTCGCAGCCAAGTATCTCGACCGCTACGAGGACGCCTACAACGCGCTCATGGGCATCGACGACCCCCGAGTGCCCGAAGAGCGCATGCGGCAGGCGCTTGAAGGCGCGGGCTTCGACCTGGCTGCCCTCGAGACCGAGGCCAGTCGCAGGGACGCCGAAATCACGACTCTGCTCCAGCGCAATAATGCGCAGGCGGAAGGGCTTGGTTTACAGGGAACGCCCGTTTTCCTGATCGGCCAATTCCTCGTTGCCGCCGCCCTTGACGAGGATGGATTTCGTCAGGTCGTCGCCGACGCTCGCGAAGCGTCCTGATGCGCCCCTGCCTGCAATATTCCGAGTGACTCCATGCCCCGACTGACCGCCTTTCGTCTTCTCGCCGCTTTCCTTTTGGCCTTCCTCGCGGTGCCCGTCGCAGCGCAACAGGAAAACCTCTTGCAAGCCGAAGAGGCTTTTCGCTTCTCCATCGAACGAAGCGCGGACCAGAGGATCGAGCTTCGATGGGAAATCGAGGAGGGCTACTATCTCTATCGAGACCATCTCGAAGCAAAGGATGCCGTAACCGGCGCGGCCGTGCCGCTTCAGACTGAGGCGGGTGTCGTCGAGACCGAGGACGCCAATTTCGGCCCGTCTGAGGTCTACTACCTCGAAGCGATCGCGCGTCTGGGTGCCGATGCGCCGGCGCAGGTCGCGGTCACCTATCAAGGCTGCAAGAAGGATTCGATCTGCTATCCGCCGCTGACTCTGACGGTGGACACGGCAAGCTTGCAGGTGTCCGAGCCAGTCGTGGGTTTCGGCGTCGCCGCACCGCCTGCGCCAACTTCCAGCGGAACGGGGAACGGCGGCTTCAACCTCGCAGCAGACACGCTGGGCGGTGGCATGGTCGGCTCGCTGCTGGCGAGCGGCGGCGCGATCTGGGTCGTCGCGAGCTTCCTTGCCTTCGGGCTACTGCTGGCCTTCACGCCCTGCGTCCTGCCGATGTATCCGATCCTGAGCGCGACCCTGGCGCGCGAGGGCGAGGCGCTGACGGCACGGCGAGGGTTCGTCCTGTCTCTCGCCTATGTGCTGGCGATGGCCGCCGCGTTCGGCCTGCTCGGCATCGTTGCCGCCTGGTCGGGCCAGAACCTCCAGATGGTGCTGCAATCGCCTTGGGCCATCGGCACAGTCGCTCTGATCTTCGTCGTGCTGGCAACGTCGATGTTCGGTCTGTTCGAACTGCAACTTCCGACGGCATGGGTCAGCCGGATGGCTGGGGTCCAGGCCGGCTCGCGCGGCTCGGTGGGCGGAGCGGCCGGCATGGGCTTTCTCTCCGCGCTGATCGTCGGCCCGTGCGTCACCGCGCCGCTCGCTGCGGCCCTTCTCTACATTGCGCAGACCGGCGACGCCTATCTCGGCGCGGCCGCGCTGTTCGCGCTCGGGCTCGGCCAGGGCATCCCTTTGATCGCCTTCGGTACGATGGGCAGCCGTGCGTTGCCGCGCGCCGGCGCGTGGATGGTGCAGGTCAAGTATGCCTTCGGCTTCGTCTTCCTCGGCGCTGCTATCTGGATGGTCTCCCGCGTCCTGCCGCCACAGGCGACGCTGGCCCTGTGGGCGGCACTCCTCCTGCTTGCTGCCGTCTTCCTTGGTGCCGTCGATCGGCTGACGGCGGATGCCGGGGCTGGCTTGCGCTTCCGCAAGGCGACGGGCCTGGCCGCGTCGCTCGCTGGCGTGATCCTCGCCATCGGCGCGGCATCGGGCGGAACCGACCCGCTGCGCCCGCTGGCGCATTTCGGGATGGGGAGCTCTGGTCAGCAGGTGGCTGAGACCGAGATGACGTTCGTTTCGGCAAACTCGACGCCGGAGCTGGAGCAGGCGATGGCCTCGGCCGACGGACGCCCGGCCTTCGTCTACTTCACCGCCGACTGGTGCGTCATCTGCAAGACGATCGAGCGGGACCTTTTTCCGAGCGCCGATGTTGTCGCCGGACTCGACGGCTTCCAGCGCATCAAGGTCGACCTCACGGATTTCAACCAAGAAAACCACGGCCTAATGCGCGACCTCGCCGTCGTCGGCCCGCCGACGATGATCTTCTTCGACGCCGATGCGGCGGAGCCGAACGGAACCCGGCTGATCGGCGACGTCGGCGTTGACACGCTGCTGGCATCCATTGCCCAGGCGAGGCAGTGACATGAACGCTGTCGTCATCGGCCCCTTCGTCTTCGCGCCCGACCGCTTCGCCGCGATCCTTGCTATCGCCGTCTTTCTTTTCCTGAGCGCGATTCTCGCGCGCAAGGTCGATGAGCGCTTCTCGTCATGGGCATGGGGCGCGGCCGTATCCTTCATCGTCGGTGCGCGGATCGGGCATGTCCTCCAGCATGCGGGCAGCTTCCTCGCCGAGCCGCTGCGCGCGTTCTACATCTGGCAGGGCGGATTCATGATCGAGGCGGGCGTCGTGCTGGCGATCGCCTACACGCTGTTCCGCTTCCGACGCGAACTGAAACTGGCTGCCTGGACAATCCCCCCAAGCGCGGCGTCCGCCTATGTGGCCTTTTTCGTTCTCCAGCTCACGGCCGGCACGCCGGCCACCCCGCTCCCGACTGGAAATATGTATCGAACGCTTGCTGGAGAACAGTTCCAGCCGGCGGCTGAGCTGACAGGACAGCCGGTCGTTATCAATCTGTGGGCGACATGGTGCCCGCCATGCCGGCGGGAAATGCCGATGATGGCGGACGTGGCCGCAAACACAGACGATGCCCAGCTTGTCTTCGTCAACCAGGGCGAGGGACAAGAAATCATCGAACGCTACCTCACGGCGGAGAACCTCGATCTGGAGCATGTCATACTCGACGGGCTTGGCGAGTTCGGCCGCCACTACGAGGTGCCGGGATTGCCCGCGACGTTCTTCATCGGCAGCGATGGCATGCTTCAGTCCGTTCACATGGGAGAAATCTCTCGCGAGGGCCTGCTGGCAGGGATCGCGGCCCTCCAGGACGATCAGACGGATGCTGCCGATCCTCCGAGCAACGCGAGCACCGGAGAAGTTGACGGGTGAAGCAATGTGAGGACAGCCGTCGGTTCGTCGCGAACATCGCTCCGGCTGATATCGGAGGATGGCATCGCCGCGACGAGACGATCTGGCCACCCGTCAAACCCGCGAGAGCCTGCCTACCTGATCCTCCTTCGTGCTTGTGATGGCGATGATGGAGGAGGAACTTCTTGCGGCACTAAACGACGAAAGCTCCAGGATCGGGGGCGCTTCGCCCTATGACCTGCGATCGCTGAGGTACGTGCTGGCGGCGGCGGAACATCTAAGCATGCACGCTGCCGCGAACGCGCTCGACATGGACCGAACGACCGTCAGTCGTGCGGTTCGTGACTTCGAGGAGCGTGTCGGGGTCGGGCTTTTCGAGCGCGGTACGTTCGGTGTGAGGCTGACCGATGCCAGCGAGCGTCTTCTTGACGGCATCATTCCGGCGCTGGTGCAGATCGAGCATGCTGTGCAATTTGCGGCCGCCGCAGGGCGGGTTGAGAACGGGACGGTACGGGTCGGCATCATCTCGACGCTCGCGGGCGGGTTCCTGCGCAAGCTGGTGCATAGTTATGAGCGGGAGCATCCCGGCGTAAAGCTGGCGATACGAGACGGCGGCCGGCGGGAGCATTTGTGCGCCATTCGTGCCCGCAAGCTCGACATCGCGTTCCTCACGGCCGTCGATGATGCAAGTGGGTGCGATGTTTCCGAACTCTGGCGCGAGCGTGTCTATGTGGCCATGCCCGTCTCCCACCCCTTGTCGGATCTGGAAGGGCTCGATTGGCCCGATCTCCGTGACGAGTTGGTTATCGTATCCCGCACCGCCTCGGGTCCTGACGTCCACGACTACATCGTGCGGCGATCCGCGGGCCGAAATGCGTATCCATCCGTGGAGTATAGCGAGGCCGGCCAGGAAACGCTGATGCACATGGTCGCGATCGGAAGGGGGATAACGCTCGTTGCGGAAGCGTGGCGGGAAATGCCGATTCCCGGTCTCGCTCTGGTGCCGCTCGTCGCTGACGAGGATATCGTGTCGTTTAGCGCAGTGTGGTCGCCCGCGAACGACAATCCCAGCCTGCGGCGCTTCGTCAGTTTTGCTCGGACGATGGCGCAGAAGCGGCGGCGTCCTCAGGGCTTGATGTAAAACCTGGACTACGGTGTTTCTCGCGACCGCCAGAGCTTGGCGAACTCCTTGTCTGAGTCGATGTAGCCGGCGATCATCGGAGAAGCGACCTTGGCTGGCGGGATCGGATCGGTTTCACCCATCTCGCGAGCGAGCGCCTCGCCATAGGCAATGAGCTTGCGGTGAAGCGGCGCCGGCACCTCGATGGTCAGCTTGACGGGACGTTCGTCGGGAATCCGACCCAGCTTCAGTCTTGTCATTGCGCAACTCCGTATGGTTCCAATATCAAATCTCTGGTGACGATGACCCGGACCGGAAAGCCGGGCCTGATGGTCAGGGTGGGCGCGACCTGCAACTGGCGCTGGATGATCTGCTGACCCGCCTGATTGATCGTGTCCTGCGCGCCATCGCGGATTGCCCGGATCAGACGATCCTCGTCGCTCGTCGCCAGCTCGGCGCCGACGCCAAGCAGCGTCGAGAGCCCTGCTGCCCGCATCAAATCCCACCAATGGTAGTCGACGCCATCTTCGATCCCGGCATAGCCGGAAGCGTCCGCGCCCGGCTGGCGCTCCAGCACGATCGACCGGCCGTTGGGCAGGATCAGCCGGGTCCACACAAGCAACACCCTGCGTTGGCCAAAGGTCACACCGGCGTCGTACTGACCGATGATGCGCGTTCCCTGGGGAATCAGGAGCAGGCTGCCAGTCGGGCTGTCATAGACATTTTGCGTCACCTGGGCCGTGACCTGACCGGGCAGGTCGGAACGGATACCCGTAATCATCGCGGCCGGGATCACGGAGCCGGCCTGAAGGATGTAGGGCGAAGCCGGCGCCATGACGCGATCTTCGGCGACGGTTCGCCGGTCCACTTCGGCGTTGAGGAAAGCGACATGCCGATCCTGCGGGCCGGTCCCGGTCAGGCCGGGGATGGAAGAACCCGGCATTTGCTGGAACGATGGCAGACCGGCGGTTGATCCTCCCTGTGTCTGGAAGAAGAGAGCACTTGTGCGCGCGGCCTCGAGCTCGGCAAGACGGCGCTGTTCTTCCTCATCGACCGCCGGCACAGGCATATGCGTTGCCGGCATGGGCTGACCCTCTTCGCGAGCACGCAGGACCGGGCCGCCGAGATCGCCGGGCAACGGGGGGCCGAGCACCGGGACGTCGCCATAGGAACCGGGTAGATCACGCAACCCATCGGCTGTCTGGCGCCGATCGGTGGTGACGAGTTCCTCGCCTGCCTGCTGGCGGTCGGCAGTCTGAAGCGCGTAGATCAGCGCACCTCCGATACCGAGGCCGGCGACGAGGCCAAGTCCGGTGAGTGCCTTTCGTGAAATCCGCGTGACACGCGGAGTTTCGGTGCGCAGTCGCATCGGCGCTGCGGCCTCCGCCGTCGACCCCGTGAGGGGGATGGCCTCATCCTTGTGGTCATCGTCGGTTGCGGTCATGACGAGGTCTCCGCGTTTATGGGACTCGCTGCCTGCTGCGCCGGCGCCATGCGCACGATCCTCACGGTCTGCCGGCGGTTTCCGCTGCCCAGGCGCAACTCGGCCGCGCCGAACAGGCGATCGACGATCAGGACGTTTTGATAGATGCGGCTGTTGACGATCTCGGGCTCGCCGTCTGAGCCGATGACGAACAGCGGCGGCATCTCGCCCTGCACGATGCCGCGAGGAAAAACGACATAGACACGGCGACCGTCGTCGAACACGGAGATTGGACGCCAGGGCGGGCTATCGCCGGAGAGCCCGTAGCGATAGTTGCGAACGCTCTCGGCCGGAACAACCGGCGCAGCCGGCGCCGTGACGCGCTGGGCGGCGGGAGGCTGTGGATAGGCCCAGGCGATGGCCGGCATCCACGTCTCCTCGTCAGCGCGGAGCTCGATCAGATAGGTGCGTCTGTCCGTGGTGATGACCAGATTGGTCGAGATGTCCGGTCGGGTGGGCTTGACGAGGACCTGGACCCGCCGCGTTGGACCCGAGCCGCTCTCCGTGTCACCGATAATCCACCGTGTCGTATCGCCAGCGGCGATCGGTCCCGCACCGGTCAGGCTTTCGCCCGGCTCGAGCGCGATCGTGGTGATCTGCCCGACGGCGGCATAGACCTGAAACAGCGCGCCTTCGGACCAGGGGTAGATCTGGATGGCATTGTAATAACCAGCCTGTCGCGGCTCGACGCGCGCGGCGGCATTGGCATTACCGACCTGGCCGGTAGGTGTTGTCGCGTTCGCGCCGCCGCGTGAAACTGACCACGCCGGCGGAACGTGCAAGGGACGCGGCACGTCGCTGGTCACAGCGACCTGATGAACCGGAAGCGGCGGGACGTCGTCGTCATAGGCGAATTGCGCTGTGCGGTTGGTCGCGCAACCAGCAAGCAAAGTGGCAGACAGGAGCGTCAGGATCAGAGCTGGCGAGCGGACGCGTCTCCGGGTCGAGAATGGCATGGCGGTCATTGGCTCATCTCCCGCGACCAGTTAATGGCATTGACGTAGATACCGAGGGGATTGGCGCGCAGCCGCTCGGCGGTGCGCGGCTGTTGCAGGACGACGCTTAGGATCGCGGTCCAGCGCTCGGTGCCCGAAAGCTGGCCGTTCTCGTAGTGGCGCTCCGTCCAGGCGATCCGGAAGGAATCGGGAGACGCACGGATGACGGATGAGACCTCGATCGCGACCTGGCTCCGCCCGACGCGTGTGAAGGGATCGTTGCCGCGGGCGTAGTCGTTAAGCGCGACGGCGCCCCGGTCGGTGGTGAAGTCGTAGGCGCGCAGCCAGTTCTGGCGAACCACGATCGGATCGGACGGCAATCCACGGACCTGCTCGATGAAACGCGCGAGGTGGAAAGCGATCTGCGGGTCGGTGGGCTGATAGGTGGCGACAGCCGGATCGACTGCACGCGCCTCGCCGTAGCCGTCCACCTCGACCACCCAAGGGACGATCGTGCCGCGCGCCGATTGCCAGACGAGGGCGGAAGAGAGCCCGCCCGCCAGGATCAGGCAGCCGAAGGCCATGTAGCGCCAGTTCCGGGCCTGGACGCGGGCCGAGCCGATGCGCTCGTCCCAGACCTGCGCGGCACGCTGATACGGCGTCTCGGGCTCCGGGGATTTGCCGTAGTGGGTGGTCGGTCGATTGAAAATTCTCATGTTCGGTCGCTTTCGGAAAGGCTGATGGAAGAGCCGCCGCCTCCGCTGTCGCCGGAGCGGACGGCATGTCCGGCGGCGGTCAGGCCGTGGCTCATCGCCTGGCTACGGCGCATGTTCTGCGCCCACGCGGGCGTGTTGGCGGGAGCAGCGGCGTCTCCCGGCGCAGCATCGCCGCTGATGGTCCCCATGGAGGATGTACCGCCGCCTGCGGCGAATGCGGCACGGGCACCGGACTGATAGGAAGATTTGACGGATTCGGAGGCTTTGGAAGCCGCACGCTTGAGCGGCGAGACGGTGGCCGAGCCGGCCGCGCGGGCGACCCCACCAAGGCCGGAGGCAACGCCACCCGCACCGGACTGGCCCATCGCGCCGAGCGAGTATGCGGTGCCGGCGGCTCCGGCAGCACCGGCACCGCCGCGGACGGCCGCTGCGCGGCCGGACAGCGCCGCCGCTCCCCCCTTGGCGGCCAGCATGGTGGCCCCGCCTGCCGCGACGGCTGCGCCGCCGACGGCAAGGCCGGTTCCAACCGCAGCGCCGGCGCCGAGCTGGGGTCCCCCCGAGACGATGCCGGTCGCGATGCCCGGACCAAAGATGCCGAGCCCCAGCAGCGAAAGCGCTGCCAGCACGATCGCCATGGCCTCGTCGATCGTCGGCGTTGCGTCGCCGAACCCCTGGGTGAACTCGCCAAAGAGGGTCGATCCGATGCCGATGATGACGGCGAGGACGAGGACCTTGATCCCGGAGGAGACGACATTGCCCAGCACGCGCTCGGCCATGAATGCCGTCTTGCCGAACAGCCCGAAGGGGATCAGCACGAAACCGGCCAGCGTCGTCAGTTTGAACTCGATCAGCGTGACGAAAAGCTGGACGGCAAGAATGAAGAAGGCGAGCACCACAAGCGCCCAGGCGAGCAGCAGGCAAGCGATCTGGATGAAGTTCTCGAAAAAGGCGATCCAGCCCATCAGGTCGGAAATGGATTCCAGCAGCGGGCGACCGGCATCGAGGCCCGTCTGCGCGACGCGGCCGGGGCGCATCAGATCCTCGACGGAAAAGCCGGTGCCCGACCCCATGAGGCCGAGCCCGGCGAAGCTGTCGAAGACGATCCTGGCAAGATTGTTCCAGTTGGAAATGATGTAGGCGAAGACGCCGATAAAGATCGTCTTCTTGACGAGGCGGGCGATGATGTCGTCGTCCGCGCCCCAGGCCCAGAACAAGAAGGCGAGCGTCACGTCGATGACGATGAGCGTTGTGGCGATGAACGCCACCTCGCCGCCGAGCAAGCCGAAGCCGGAGTCGATATAGCGGGTGAAGACCCCGAGGAAATTGTCGATGACCCCCGTATTGCCCATGTGCTCAACGCGCCTCCGCCGGAGCGCGGCCGAGGAAGCGGTCGCGGTTCTGCGCCCAGATGGCGAGACACTCGGGATCGGATGCGGCCGCTTCGCCCAGGAGCTGGCAACGGCGCAGATCCTCCCGCAGCGGATCGTGCACGACCGGAGCGGCCGGCGCGGTGGCACCGCGCGCGGGGGTATCCGTGCGGGTCATCTCGATGACCGTCGCCGTGATGGCGATCGCCACGAAGACGATGGCCCCAACCTTGGCGAGCGCCTTGCCGTCCATCTCCATCCCCCTTTCCGGCCGATCAGTTCCCGTTGAACATCTGCGCGCTGCCGGGCTGGTAGCCGCCACCTGACGTCAGGAACCTCTCACGCTGGATGCGGCCCTGCTCGGCGGCCGTCACGCGTTCGGCCTCGGTAAGCGCATCGGCGCGTCCGTTGGCCGAGATGACCGCGATCAGGTCGGAGAGCTGCTGGCTTTGGAGTGCCAGGAGCTGATTGCCCGCCTGCGTGGCTTGAAGCGCGCCAACCGCGTTCTGGCTCTGACCGACGAGCGCGGACATCTCGACGCGATTGGCGTCGATGTTGCCGACGGCGCCGGCCTGCACGCGCAGCGCGTCCTGCAGGCCGCCAACTGTGTTCTCCCAGCGCGAGCGTGCATCCGAGACGAGCTGCTGTTCGCTCGCCGAGAGCGATACCGCGCCGTATTGCTGCGTGAACGCCTGATCGATCTGGGCGACCTCGAACGCGATGTTCTGCGCCTGGCCGAGAAGCTGCTGGGTGCGCTGGACGTTTTGCTGAATCTGCTGGAGCGAGGAGTGAGGCAGGCTCGCCAGGTTCCGCGCCTGATTGATCAGCATCTGCGCTTCGTTCTGAAGGCTCTGGATCTGGTTGTTGATCTGCTCGAGCGAACGCGCCGCCGTCAGGAGATTTTCGGCGTAGTTTGTCGGATCAAAGACGATACGGCCGCCGAAGATGAATGCGTGGGCCGGTGTCGCGAGGATCGGCGACAACGCGACCGGACCTGCGACGGCGATGGCGAGCGCAGAGGCGACGGCGAGCCGTGTGACGGGGTTTCGAGTTCGGGTCATGGGATGTGCTCCTCTTCATCAACAGGGGTGAAGGCTTCAGGATCGAGATCGCGCGGGTCGAGATCGAGGATGGTTGCCGCCGCCTCGTCCGCTGCCATCAGGTTTGGAAGATCGGGGATTAGGTCGGCCGCCCAGTCGACGCCGCGGTGCCGGAGCCAGGCGGCGAGAAAACCGTCACGACCATGCTGGGCACGGATGCGCGCGATCTCGACCTGATCGGACTTGGCGGATGCAGCGCAAAGCGCGAGCCCGACCTCGGACAGTCCAAGATCGAACAGGCGGTTGCCCCTGCGGCTTTGGCAGTAATAGTCGCGTTTGGGCGTCGCGCGCGCGAGGATTTCGATCTGCCGGTCATTGAGGCCGAAGCGGCGATAGATCGCGGTGATCTGCGGCTCGATCGCGCGTTCGTTGGGCAGGAGTAGCCGCGTCGGGCAGCTCTCGATAATGGCTGGCGCGATGGTGCTGCCGTCGATGTCTGACAGGCTTTGCGTGGCGAAGACGACGCTGGCGTTCTTCTTCCTGAGCGTCTTCAGCCACTCGCGGAGCTGGCCGGCGAACCCTTCGTCGTCGAGCGCCAGCCAGCCTTCGTCGATGATGAGCAGCGTGGGTCGACCGTCGAGGCGGTCGCCGATGCGATGGAACAGATAGGCGAGCACGGCGGGGGCCGCGCCGGTGCCGACCAGGCCCTCGATCTCGAATGCCTGTACGTCCGAGCTGCCAAGATGTTCGGCCTCGGCGTCGAGCAGCCGGCCATAGGCCCCGCCGACGCAATAGGGCCTCAAAGCCTGTTTCAGGTCGTTGGATTGCAAAAGAACGCTGAGGCCGGTGATCGTGCGTTCCTCGACCGGTGCGGAGGCGAGCGATGTCAGCGCTGTCCATAGGTGTTCCTTCACCTCGGGCGTAATCGGGACGCCCTCGCGCATGAGGATCGCCACGATCCAGTCGGCGGCCCAGGCGCGCTCATGGGTGTCGTGAACGCGAGCGAGCGGCTGGAGCGACACGCCATCGTGAAGCGGATCGAGCGCGGCCAGCGCGCGGTCGATGGGATCGGCCTCGTCCACCGGCGGCGCGGCGGCGCTGTTGCCGCCGAGATCGTGCCAGTCGCCGCCCATGGCCAGCGCGGCAGCACGGATCGAGCCGCCGAAGTCGAAGGCGAAGACTTGGGCACGCTGGTAGCGCCGGAACTGGAGCGCCATGAGCGCCAGCAGCACGGACTTGCCCGCGCCTGTTGGGCCGACGACGAGCGTGTGGCCCACATCGCCGACATGGAGAGAAAACCGGAACGGGGTCGATCCTTCGGTCCTGCCGTAAAGCAGCGGGGGCGCGCCGAAGTGCTCGTCCCGTTCCGGCCCTGCCCACACGGCACTCAGCGGGATGATGTGGGCAAGGTTGAGCGTCGATATGGGGGGCTGACGGACATTGGCATAGGCATGTCCGGGCAACGAGCCCAGCCAGGTATCGACGGCATTGAGGGTTTCGGGCATGGCCGTGAAGTCGCGGCCCTGGATGATCTTCTCGACCAGGCGCAGCTTCTCGTCGGCGGTGCGAGGGTCCTCGTCCCAGACGCAAACCGTCGCGGTGACATAGGCCATGCCAGCGACATCCGCCCCAAGCTCCTGCAACGCCATGTCGGCATCGGCCGCCTTGTTGGCGGCGTCGGTGTCAACGAGCGCGGATTGCTCGTTGGTCATCACCTCTTTGAGGATGGCGGCGATGCTCTTTCGCTTGGCGAACCATTGCCGCCTGATCTTCGTCAGCAGCCGCGTCGCGTCCGTTTTGTCCATCAGGATGGCGCGTGTCGACCAGCGATAGGGAAAGGCCAGCCGATTGAGGTCATCGAGGAGGCCGGGCGTCGTCGCGGTCGGAAAGCCGGTGATGGTGAGGATGCGCAGATGGGCATTGCCCAGGCGCGGCTCCAGCCCGCCGGTCAACGGCTGGTCGGCGAGCAGCGCATCGAGGTAGATCGGCGTTTCAGGGATCCTCACGCGATGGCGGCTGGTCGAGATCGTTGCGTGCAGAAAGGTGAGCGTCTCGGCGTCATCGAGCCAGCGGCAGGCGGGCATGAAGCCGTCAAACAGTGCCAGAACGCGATCGGTGCGATCGATAAAGCCGCGCAGGATTTCCCAAGGGTCGACGCCGGACCTCTCGCGGCCCTCATAGAGCCAGGTTTCGGCGCGCGCGGCTTCCTCGGCTGGCGGCAGATAGAGGAAGGTCAGGAAGTAACCCGAGACGAAATGGCTCCCGGCTTCCTCGAATCCGGCCTTGCGCTCGGCGTCTACCAGCGCGGAGGCAGCATCGGGAAACATGCTGTCGGGATAGCTCGAGGACGGGTCGCGTTGCGCCTCGACGAAAACCGCCCAGCCCGATCCGAGGCGGCGGACGGCATTGTTGATGCGGGACGCGACGGCGACGAGTTCGGCAGCGACCGCCGAGTCGAGATCCGGCCCGCGAAACCGTGCGGTGCGCTGGAAGGAACCGTCCTTGTTGAGGACGACGCCCTCGGCCACCAGCGCGACCCATGGCAGATAGTCGGCGAGACGAGTGGAAGAGCGACGATATTCGGCAAGGTTCATCATTGCGACGGCCTCACACGTCGAGATGGCCGGGGATGCGCAGATGCCTGCGGCCGACCTCCACGAAATGAGGGTCACGGCGCGCGGCCCAGACCGCTGCGGCATGGCCGAGCGCCCAGATCGCGAGGCCGGCAAACCA
The DNA here is from genome assembly GCF_900100665.1 of Pelagibacterium luteolum. Taxonomy (GTDB): domain Bacteria; phylum Pseudomonadota; class Alphaproteobacteria; order Rhizobiales; family Devosiaceae; genus Pelagibacterium; species Pelagibacterium luteolum. The sequence continues at coordinate 16,886 of NZ_FNCS01000017.1, read as the reverse complement.
GAGCTGGAGGCCCAGGCCGATCGCACCCGCAAGCGTGCCGTTCAGAATGGCGATCGAGCGCGGCGCACCAGCCAGCAGGATCGGCTCGGTCAGCGCCCTGTGGACCAGGACCGAAAATCCCGGCACCGTGTCGAGTTGTTCGAAGGCACTCGCCATCAGACGAGCGCCCCGCCGCCGAAGGAGAAGAAGGACAGGAAGAAGGAACTGGCGGCGAAGGCGATCGAGATGCCGAAGACGATCTGGATCAGCCTGCGGAAGCCGCCGCCGGTATCGCCGAAGGCGAGTGTCAGGCCGGTCACGATGATGATGATGACGGCGATGATCTTGGCGACCGGCCCTTCGATGGACTCGAGGACCGCCTGCAACGGTGCTTCCCACGGCATCGACGAGCCGGACGCATAGGCGACCGGGGCAAGCATGAAACTGATGGCGAGGGTCGAGGCGGCGGTTGCGACGCGGCGCTGCATGCGCGATCGAATGCGAGTCATGCGGGATCTCCTTTGTTCTGGATCGCTGAGGTGGTCCGGTAGTCGCCATCAGGGCCGAGCCCCTCGACGCGGACGAGTTCGGAAAGACGACGCGCCGAACCGCGCCCGGAAAGGACGGCCACGAGGTCGATGGTTTCCGCGATCAGGGCGCGCGGCACCGTGACCACGGCCTCCTGGATGAGCTGTTCGAGTCGGCGCAGCGCGCCGATGCCGGTGCCGGCATGGATCGTCCCGATCCCACCGGGATGCCCGGTTCCCCATGCTTTGATGAGATCGAGGGCTTCCGCGCCGCGCACTTCCCCGATCGGGATGCGGTCGGGGCGCAGGCGAAGCGATGAGCGAACGAGATCGGAAAGCGTGGCGACGCCATCCTTGGTCCGCATCGCCACCAGATTTGGCGCGGCGCATTGCAGTTCGCGCGTGTCCTCGATGATGACGACGCGGTCCTCGCTGCCGGCTACTTCGGCGAGCAGCGCGTTGGTCAGCGTCGTCTTGCCGGTCGAGGTGCCGCCGGCGACGAGGATGTTGGACCGGGACGCCACGGCTTCGCGCAAAGTCGCTGCGTGGTCCGACGTCATGATGCCGGCGGCCACATAGTCGTCGAGCGTGAATATCGCTATGGCCGGCTTACGGATCGCGAAGGTGGGTGCCGCGACGACCGGCGGCAGCAACCCTTCGAAACGCTCGCCGGACTCCGGTAGCTCAGCCGAGACACGAGGGCTGCGCGGATGCACTTCCACGCCGACATGATGGGCGACGAGGCGGACGATGCGTTCGCCGTCGGCAGCGGAGAGACGATCGCCGGTATCGGCGAGACCCTCTGAGAGACGGTCCACCCACAGGCGGCCGTCCGGATTCAGCATGATCTCGATGACGCTCGGGTCTTCGAGAAGCCGCGCGATCGACTTCCCGAGCGCTGTGCGCAGCATGCGCGCGCCGCGTTTGTTGGCTTCCGATTGTGGGTGTGTAGCAGTCATGAAGGCCCCGGTTTCCACCGGGAACGCGTCATTCAATCCCCGGCTGGGCTTGACTAAAAGGGCCTCGAGTCACGGCGATTCAACAAGTTTTTGTCGTAGTAGGGAGGCGGAGTCCGAGGTCGGCAAGCCGCGTAAGAATGTCGTGTAAGGCGGGTTGAAGGGCGCGATCGCGCTCTCACGACAGCCGCGGGCGGTCACCGCGACGTACTCCCGAGAAACCGCTGGCCAGGCCGTTCTCGTCAAGATGCGCGGCGGCCGAAGAGGCGAGCCCGAAAACCTGATTCGCTTGCTCGGAAGCTGCCGCGTTAGCGTCCCAGTTCGCCTCCAGTTGCAATGCACATCGGACTTAAGCTCACGACCCCATCTCCGTCGTTCCCAGATCACGGACGGCTTCCCGAAAGCGGTCGTTCCTAACGCGCTCGACTACCGGCATATTCGGCGCCGTGGCCGGACTGTCAGGTCTTGGCGACAGTCACACAGATAGCTGCGTTTCTGCAGATGACGCCATTATCGCCATTTCGGCGACCTGCCCGGCGGGAATGTCAGATGTCGAGCTCAGACGTCCTGCAGGAGATCGCGGATCGGCTCGTTCGCCACTGGCGCCCAGCCTGAAGACGAGCATGTGAAAGCTGCGCGCAAAGGGGAGCCGCGGCGACGAGATTGGCGTGCTGGCCCAGCGATCAGCACAAATGTCTTCGTCACCAATGCCAACTTTGTTGAATTTGATGTCGTCGAGTTCTCAGACCATGTGGAGAGCCTGGAGCATAGTCGCCATCGAGGGTTCAATCGCTACTATGGCACGTAACCAAGGAATTCGTCATGCTCACGGCGCTCAACAGTCCAGCGCTTCGCGCCGCCTGGGCGCTGACGATAGTGGCACGCGGTCAGCCAAAGACGTTGTTTGGCGCGGGAGATCCCTACAAAATAGGCAGCGCGTTCCGCCGACAATTCGCCCCAAAAGGTTTCCTTCTCGACCCCGAGAATGACAACCGTATCAAACTCCAACCCCTTGCTCTTGTGCACTGACATGATGCGGACGGCGCTGTCGCCGGAGAAGGACGCCAACGCTGTCGCCGGGTTCGCGTCACCCTGCAGCAGCAGGTGCGCACGTTCGAGTACTTGTTCAATTAACTGATCGAGGCGACCGCCATGCGCATAGTCCGGCGATAGCGCGACGAGATTGTCGCGCCCGATCTCACCGACTAATACCGTGGCAAGCGTTAGCAGGTCGTTCACTTGCGCAAGATCGACCTCACCTGCCGCGATCTGCCGTCTGGTTTCGGTGACGAAGCGATCCCAGCGTGAGCGCAGCTGATATTCGCGTTCCTCGTCATGGCCATGGTTGAACACGACGAAATCCAGCAAGCGGCGATAGGCGGCGGGTTGCCGTGTGCCACTGGCGATCAGCAGAAAGTCAATGAGCAGGCAAGCGATCGGCTCCGACGCCAGATCCTGTTCCTTGTCTTCCTCGCGAAACGGAATCTCAGCCACCTCGAATGCCGCCGTAAGGCGCTGACAATAGAGATTCTGCTGCTTACTGACCAGGATGGCGATCTCAGAGGGTGCGATGCCATCGTCGATCAGACCCCGAATCCGCTCTGTCAGGCTGGCGGCTTCTTCGCCGTCGTCATCGAAACGAAGAATGTCGATCTCGCCCTCGTCGCCTACAATATCCGTATCGTCGAGGGCGGCTGGCGGATCCATCACTTTCACCATCGCATTCTGCATACGGCGGAGCCTCGGTGCGGATCGGAAATTCTGGTAGAGGTTGAGAGGTAGCGCATCGAACGCATCGGCAAAGGTTTGGAAGATGCCCTCGAGCGCTCCGGCCCAGCCCATGATGCTTTGCTTGGTATCGCCCACCGCCGTTAGAATCGCCGAGGTACCGTCGAAACAGGCGAGGATCAGGCCATATTGATCGGCCGTGCAATCCTGGAACTCGTCAAGAAAGACATGGGTGTAGGTCTGGCGCACCGCGTTGCGCACAACCAAGCTGGTTTCAACGATCATCTGCGCAAGCGGCACCATATCAGCGAAGGTGATCGACTGGCTCTGCACCCGGTGCGGTCCAATCGAATAGTCTGGGTCTAGCGCATCGCGTCCGGTCAGCACCGGACGAAAGCGATCAATGATCCGCTTGGCGAATGCATGGAACGTATGGCTGTCGAAGCGCGCCGCCAGCTCAGGTCCGCAGCGCTTGCGGACGCGTGCTTTGAGATTCTGGCTGGCATCGGTCTTGAACGAAATCGCAAGAATCCGCCTTGGATAGCGGCAAGTGCCCGTGCGAAGCAGGAAGTCCGCCCGCTGCGCAAGCATTTCGGTCTTGCCGGCACCCGGGCCCGCAGTCAGCACCAAATTGCGCGCACTCTCCGTAGCGGCCGCCATCGCGTTCGGCTCAAGCGTCAGTCCATCGGCGGGCGACCATCGCTCGACCGCGATCATTCCGGCAGGCCCTCCAGAGCGATTTCGACATAGTCGAATAGCGCGGTCATGACCGTTGGCATATCGGCCGCTAGTTCCGCATCATCGAGCGCAGCCATCGCCCGGATGTGCCAGGCCGGCTTGCTGCCGAGCTTGAAGCGACGGTGATACGCATCGAACAGCTCGAGCTGCTCGTCGGAATATTGGCCGCCGACGACGTCATGCTTCTTGCCCAAGACCGCCTTGAGCGTGGTTTCATCTGGTTCCTCACGCTCTGCGTCATCGACCTTGTACACCTCGCCGAACGCCTCGATCATCATGAAGTCGAGATCGAGCGGAGAGGAAAAGAAGACCCCTCGATCCTCGAAATACTCGATCCAGCCGTCGTCATCGACCAGCAATCCCTCATCGCTGTCCCAAGCCGGAATCCCCGCGATATCGTCGTCATTGATGCCGGCATTTGCGACATCGCCATATTCTAGGCGTTGCTTGGCGGCATATTTGATCCGTCCCCAGCCGCCCTGATAGCGAGCAAGGTCGAGGTCGAGCAAGGTGGCGTGCGGGATGCCGAGTGCGTGGAGCAACCGCCAGAAATGATTGACGTGCCGGCCACCTAAAGGAACGATCGAGATCGACGCGTCATCGGTGAGAATCCCGCGCGCAGCGAGCAGCCGCGGCAGCACAACCTCCTCGCTGTCGCCTTCGCCCAGGATGACGAAGCGAGAGAAATATAGCTCAGGAAATGCCTGCACGCCTTCGCGGACATATTTTGCCGCATCCTCATTTTGCGGCAGCAAGATCCGCGCAACGACTGTCCGCCGATTGCCGTCGAGTCGCAGATAGCGGATGGTTTCGGGCGCAACACGACGCAGGAGCGACGGCGCGTGGGTTGCCACCAACGCCTGCTCGTTCTGACCTTTCGCAAATTCGGAGACAGCACGGACGACGCGCCCCAGATAGTGTGGTGACAGGCTGTTCTCCGGTTCTTCAACCGCAAGCAGAGTAAAGATCGCGGGCCGCAGCTTGTCTATGTCGAAGGCGTCCAGCTCCCCGGCAAGAACCTTGTCGCCGATCTCGCGCATTGCGAGCACCAGCGAGATATAGAGCAACGACTGCTGACCGTCGCTCAACCGTGAGAAATCGACGAGCGGTGCGCCGTGGCCGGGCGTGAACGTCAGGCTCAGATGGCGCAGCAGCGTATCGATCTCGCTCTGTGCAAACGAAACCGCGGGGTCGGCGAAGAACTGGCCCTTGTGAAGCTGTCCCCAAATCCCGGTCAGCGACTTTCCGATGCCTTCGATGGCGGCGTTGCCGGTCAGCGCGGCGGTAATTTGCGCTGTGAGATCGCCGATCGCTTCACGCTCATAGCTCCAGTCTGCCGCCCGCAATGCTCGGCCTAGCAGCGAGTTGGCGGAATAGGAGACGTGATCGGACGGGTCGCGACGGGCAGGCAGATAATGCACCTGAACGGCGTTGCGATCTTGCTTAGAGGCGCGGCTTTCCTCATTCGGCAGCCCAGCATCGTCGGTCTTGGTCACATAGGTGAAGGTCTCCTCGATATCGCCATCCTGATCAAGCGTCGCCGCCAGGCGTAAGCGGACGCGCATAGGCTCGTCGCCGTCCACCATCAGCATGTGCGCGAAGTTGCCCGGCACTGCGGGCATGTCGTCGGCATCGTCCAAATCCAGCTCTGGAAATTCGAAATCGGCTTCGATCCAGAGCCTGCGCTCCTCCGGCGCTCCACCGGGCGCCTCGTCGGCTGCAATGTGGAAGTCGGAGGGCCTGATCTTGCGCAGTGCAGGATCGACGCTGAACATTCTCGCCAGCGCCTGCAGCACAGCGGTTTTGCCGGTACCGTTTTGTCCGAGGATGAACGTAGTGTCGTCCAACGCTATGCCGGTAGCAACGCTCCCAAAACATCTGAAATTACAGATGCGCAAACACGCAAGCTTCATCGAGCCCACCCCAAAGTATGCAAAATATAGCTGAACAGTTCTACGCTATTCCGTCAGCTATCTTCTGCAGATAATATTTCACAAGCCTTATGTGACTGGCTACCTTTTGGATCATCGCCTATCATGTCAAATGACTGGAATGGGGCGCTCCCCGTCAACGGTTGCTGACCCCGTTCCGGCCGTGCGCGCAACAACTACACATGCCCTCAAAGTCGCCGTTCGTGGCAAAACTCTAACTACTTCACTATCCTTAGTTTTCCCCGTGGAGGCGTTACTGGTGCTGTCCGCGGGGCCGACGGCACACCAACTGTTACAAGGCCAAACAACAGTTTCTCGAGTTCACCCTCGGGCAATGAAAGAAGTTCGGATAAACCACCTAATCCCAATTGTTCATCCCGGCGAACCTCGCTGAGCACCTTCTGCCAGATTTGGGATTGCTCCCTCCGAATTGGCGCGGGCTCTTCAGTTCGCCAGCCACGCCTAGATATCTCAATGAAAATCTGCTGATAGTTCCATTTGGTAAGGAGGCCGGTCTCGTGCAGGCGGTACGCCATAGCAGCAACGGATACCGACCATTCCTGCTTCAGTTGAACAACTTTCGGAAGCCCGGCGATGCGGCCCGCAGCCCGCAACGGAGCTTCGGGAATCAAAAAGGCTGCTGCGAACTCGTTAGCCTGCTTCTCAGCTTCTAGGCCATTTGGCGCGGCATGCTTGTGCAACACGAGATGCCCAAGTTCATGAGCAGCGTCGAATCGGCTTCTCTCCCCCGATTTCTGTGTGTTCAGAAAAACGTAAGGCCGCACCCCTCGCCATAGTGAGTACGCATCGACCTCTTTGCCATCCTCCCCAAGTGAGAAGACTCGAACACCTTTCAACTCAAGCAGGTGAACCATGTTCTTGATGGGCCTATTGCCTAAGCCCCAATAATCTCGCAGTCCGGCTGCTGCCGTCTGCGGCAATTCCTCTCGCATATCAGGAACGTCAGCGTGTGGCAGATCAAACTGGCCGTCCAGCCAGTCCGACAGCAGAAAGGCTACAGCGCCGGCGGCAATCGCACCATCACGCTGCCGAGCCGTCATTTTGCTCATGGACCGAAAGCTCACACCTTCTACCTGAGGTATGTCCAGATCGTCGGCAGCAAAGAATTCGAGAGGGAAGCCGAGTACCCGCGCGAACTTCTGAGCTACGTCGTCGCTCGGCAGGTATTCTCCGGCCTCATAACCAGTCACAGTACGAGGCTCGATGCCAACTCTGGCTGCGAGTTCTCGCATCGTCAGCCCGGCCCGCTGACGAGCGACTTTCAGCCGCGATTTGTTGAACATTTTATGCAGCCTTGCGCTTCACCGGCACGTCGATATCAGGCGCGTCAGTTACCTTCTGTGGCACGCCGCCGTCCACGCTAGGCATGGGGATGAAAATACGTTCAGCCCAATCGGTTACCATCTGGTCGTCGAACTCAGACGGCAAAGACAGCTCAGCTCGGCACTGTTCATCATCGATGTTTATCAGCAGCATATACGTTTTGTAGTTGAGGATCGTTGCAGCCCGGCGCAGGGTAACTTCCACCGTCTCGGGAAAGAGATCTCCCTCCGCACTGTTCTTCAGCACGGCTGCCTCAGTGAAGAGGCCCTTGGGCGACTTCGTCCTTGGAATGCCAGGCCACCTGCAAGTGAGGCCGTCGGCACTCGCGACGACGATGTTGATCTCACTCGAATCGTTGATCACCAAAGAATAGTTGTTTGGGTCGTCTTTGCGCCAACCAAGCGGTACCAATTCGTCCCGTAGAGTGCGCACCACCATTCTCCAAGCTTCGGTACCCGGTATAAACGGGGGATCATTATCAGTGCAATTTAGCCGGGCTACGTGTCCAGACTGTACGGCCTTGATTAGCGCTTCAACAGAAATACCCAATTCCATCAGACGCCGACGAGCGTCAAATGGATGCTGATACAGTGCGGTGCTGACGGAAATGCTCATCGACTGAATCCTACTTCACTTTTTCCACCTTCTAGCAGGTCTAAAAAATGAAGTCCAGCAGCAGTGGCCGCCGTGGCCAACCACCTAGGCCATTTTACATAATGTCCCGCCACCGCGCTTGGCCAACAACGCCAGACCTTCAGGTTGCCATCCCGGATGTCGCTGCGGAACAAGCGGACCGTCAGCTATAAGGCAACGGGGAATTCACACGGAGTGACCGCAGGGAGGGCGCAATGCCGAACGGCTGTGTCCGACCCGATTTCGGTCGGTGGGACAGCTCGCTGTTGCCCAGGAGCTGCCATTCCTTATCTCGAAGTGCTGTCGACCTTGCGACCCGAAGCATCCGCTCATGCGATGGCTTCGCGAAGATTGAGATCGAGAGCGCCTGATCACTGGCTGCGGCCCGATCTGTCGACTACGGTGCTACCGCACGACTGGGGTGGGCATGGCTATCAAGTTCAAACGCACAACGACTGGCATAGATTTTGAGTATCAATCAGATCGCCAGAGCAACAATTGGGTGTGGAGAGAGCTCACCGAAAAAAGGTGGGTAGCCATATCATACGTTTTCCACTTCGGAAAAAGGGATCTGATCGACCCGCCTTCGAAATCGGCCAGGATCGATGAGGATCACTGGTATCGCTTCACCTTCGGCAGTTTCGAGGGGGAGTATGTTAGAATTCCCGGTCGTGTGCTCGACATCCCAAACGATGTTCTCTTTCCGGCCAATACGAAGTTTCTGCGAAAGACGTTCGCCGCCGAAAGGAACATCTCAATATTCGGTCGCATGGCAAGACTGCTGGATCACACGAATCCGATCGTGATCGGCGGCGAGCAGGAAGGGGCGATTCCGCTCGTAGTGTTCGAGGAACTGCTCGAGAAATTCCCGAATTCCTACGAGGTGGATCGCTATGCCGAGGCCCGCGTGACCACGGTGCTGTCCCAATATCTCGATGGTATGGCGGATGCTCGAGCCAAGTATGAGAACTACTTCAAGAGGCGGATGGCAGGCTCGCTCACCTCCAAAATGGACCTAGACTTTCTCAATAAATTTGAGGTTGAGAAGTACCTCTTGATCAGAAAGGCCATCAAAGAGGCTCTCGACGACAAGATGGACTTACCTGAGGGAGACTGGCAGGATCTGATGATATCCTTCCTGCTGCTGCTGTTCCCCAAGTACATCAAGGTCCTGAAGAATGTTGCGATCGCCGACTATTACAGCAATCCCGAGAAAAAGACCTCGCGCTTCATCGACATCGCCTTGGTCGATGCCAACGGCAATCTCGACGTGATCGAAATCAAAAAACCGTTTGAGGACAAAATCCTTCGGAAATCGCCGTATAGGGGCAACAGCATCCCGACTTCGGAGTTGAGCGGCACTATCATGCAGGCAGAGAAATATCTGTTCCACCTGTCGAAATGGGGCGTGCAAGGCGAGAAGAAGCTTACGAGCAAATACGCCGACGACCTGCCGAAGGGCATGAGCATCCGGATTTCCAACCCCAAGGCCATTATCATTGTCGGTCGCGATCAGATCGGCGGCGGCGATATGACCGGCAGCCAGCTGCTCGACTTTGAAGTCATCAAGCGCAAGTACTCGAATATGATGGACATCATCACGTACGACGATCTGCTGCGCAGGCTGGACACAACAATCGTAGCCTTGGGCGGAGAAACCGTGATTACTCGGCCTTAAGCCGCCGACCAGTCTCTTCATGTCCGCTTTAATGGTAGTGTGGCAAAAAGCTGCCATTCTGCAAACCACCCACTACCCGCCATCCGGCGGTACGACGTCGTCGGGAATTTCGCGCAGGAAGTTGTGTCCGCTCTGGAGATGGTGGCCGAGCGTCTCGACGAAGCCCTCGAACCGCTCGCGGCCCTTCACCTGCGCACTCGCCTGATCTTCGGTCGCGAGAGGCGGCGTGATGGTGAGCCAGAAGCGGATGAACAGCGCCAGCGTGTCGGCGGTGATGCGCAGGTCACGCTCGATGCGGGCCGACTGGCGCGACAATCGATCGAGCCTGCGCGTGAACGCAGCCTCGCGCATATCCTGGGCGTCCGGGGAAAGGAAGGAAGCGACCGCCGCCTCGACTACGGCCGAACGCGAGAGGTTTCGTTGCACGGCCAGGACGTCGATCCGGCGGCGCAGGTCTGATGGTAGCGTGAGCGAAAGCCGATCTCGCATGGGGGACTCCTAGAGGTCGATGCCTTCGTCGGGGTTGAGCGCAGCCTGACGGGCGATGCCGCCCATCTGCCGGCGCAGGGCTTGGCGCTGCCGCGCCGTCTGCTCGGCGTCGTCGTCGAGAATGATCTTGAACTCCTCGGCGGCCTTTCTCGGGGCGGTCTCCTTCACGATGGCCACATGATCGGGGAGCTCGGGCTCCCGGCGCAGGCCGGCATTGTTGTTGTCTGACCTATTGCCCTCGATCTCGGCCCGAAGGGCTTCGTCAGGCGCGCGGGTTCCGAGGTCCGTCCAATCGTCCTTCCGCCTGATCGGAACGATCATTGACGGATCGGGCGGATCGACGACGCGCTCCATGAAGCGGGTGTCCTGAAAGTATCGCGCCTTCTTCGCCCGGATCGGCGGGGAGCCTGCGACCATGACGATCTCGTCATCGACCGGGAGCTGCATGATCTCGCCCGGCGTCAGGAGTTGGCGCGCGGTCTCCGAGCGCGAGACCATGATGTGTCCGAGCCACGGCGCGAGTCGGCTGCCTGCGTAGTTCTGCATCGCCTTCAGCTCGGTCGCGGTCCCGAGCGCGTCCGAAATGCGTTTGGCCGTGCGCTCGTCGTTGGTCGCGAAGCTGACGCGGACATGGCAATTGTCGAGGATCGAATTGTTCTGGCCGTAAGCCTTCTCGATCTGGTTGAGCGATTGGGCGATCAGGAAGCTCTTGATGCCGTAACCCGCCATGAAGGCCAGCGCCGACTCGAAGAAATCCAGCCTGCCCAGCGCCGGGAACTCGTCGAGCATCATCAGGACCCGATGGCGACGCTCCCCGGCCTGGAGGTCCTCGGTCAGCCGCCGGCCGATCTGGTTGAGCACGAGCCGGATCAACGGCTTCGTCCGCGAGATGTCGGACGGCGGCACGACGAGGTAGAGGGTGGCTGGTCGCCTATCGGCGACGAGATCGGCGATACGCCAGTCGCATCGCGAGGTGACGGCCGCCACCACGGGGTCGCGATAGAGCCCCAGGAAGCTCATCGCGGTCGACAGCACGCCAGAGCGTTCGTTGTCGGACTTATTGAGAAGCTCGCGGGCCGTAGAGGCGACGACGGGATGCGGCCCCTTCTCGCCGAGATGCGGCGTCGCCATCATCGCATCCAGCGTCGCCTCGATGGTGCGCCGCGGATCGGACAGGAAGGAGGCGACGCCGGCGAGCGTCTTGTCCTCCTCGGCATAGAGGACGTGAAGGATCGCGCCGACGAGCAGAGCGTGGCTGGTCTTTTCCCAGTGGTTCCTTTTCTCCAGCGATCCCTCGGGATCGACCAGTACATCGGCGACGTTCTGGACGTCGCGCACTTCCCACTGGCCGCGCCTGACTTCGAGCAGTGGATTGTAGGCGGCCGAATCCGCATTGGTGGGATCGAACAGCAGCACGCGGCCGTGATGGAATCTGAACCCGGCGGTCAGGGTCCAGTTTTCCCCCTTGATGTCGTGAACGATCGCCGAGCCGGGCCAGGTCAGGAGCGATGGCACCACGAGGCCCACGCCCTTGCCCGATCGGGTCGGAGCGAAGCACAAGACATGCTCCGGGCCATCGTGCCGCAGATAGTCATTCTCGAACTTGCCCAGCACCACGCCGTCCGGGCTAAGAAGGCTCGCCGCTCTTACATCCTTGCTTTCGGCCCAACGTGCCGAGCCGTAAGTGTCGATGTCGGGTGCTTCGCGAGCCCGCATGACCGACAAGGTGATGGCGACGGCGATGGCGAGGAAGCCGCCCGAGGCCGCGATGATCCCGCCCTCGTAGAAGATGCGCGGCGCATACGCCTCGTAGAAGAACCACCACCAGATGAGCGCTGGCGGATAATAGACCGGCCAGCCGAACAGCTCGAACCAGGGCGGGCCGAGTTGGGCCTGAAAGCCGAAGCGCCAGGCGACCCATTGCGTGCCGGCCCACGTGGTAGACAGGACGATCAGCAGGACGATGGTGATCTGGCCCCAGAGGATCTTGGTCGCGGGCATCGCTGGAGGTCCTTTCAGGGTTCGGGGGATTACAGGCCGAGGTCGCGCTTGCGCCCCAGGCTCCACTCGATCCCGCCGCCGCCCGTGGCGACGCCGGCGATGTGCTGGCCGAGCTTGTTGTCGATCTCGCGGGACCAGGGCACGAGCTGGAAGCCGAGCGATCCGTCCAGGCCGCGTGCCTCGACCATCGCGAAGCGACCCGAGGTGAGCGTGAGCTTGCGGCGATAGACGCCCGCCACATGCTCGCCCGCCTTCGCCTCGACATGGGCAAGCCCGGTCTCGGCCGAGAGCTGCTCGCCCACGGCGTCGAGCTCGCGCCGTCTCAGGGTCGCAAGGAGATTGCGCTGCAGGAGGATGCGCTGCCCCTCCCGCCGTGCGAGGCCGTCGTCGACTAGATGTTCGGCGCGCGCGTCCATCGCCTGGCGCACCTCGCGGCCGAACCCGCTGGCGCCAAGCGTCATGGGCTCGCGTTCGACCAGGCGGTGATCGAGCCAGGTTGCACCGGGCGCAGTGATCTGGGACCGGAGATCGAGGTCGGAGCGGTTGGCGATGACGAGCGTCGGCCGCTCCTCGCCCTCGCGACCGAAACGCCGGACCTCGACGATGCCGCCGATGGACGGAGCGTGCGTGAACGCTTCGACGCCGCGCAGGCGGACATGGTGGGCGCGCCCGTCCACGCCGTCGATCACGGCATAGGCTTCGCCCGTCAGCTCGTTGTGCATGCCCTTGTCGATGAGCCGCCCGACGATGGGCGGGCCGTGGCCGCCTGCGTCGATGACGTAGTTCGCGACGCCACGATCCTCGCCCCGTTCGGCAAAGGCGCGATGCATGGTCTTGATGATGTCGCCGCGCTGGCCGAGATCGCGCAGCGTGCGCTCGGCCTTCGGCTCCAGCACCCACTCGCCGGGAGCGCCTTCGGAGGCGAGCCCCATCTTATCGAGATGGCGCAGCCGGCCGATCATCAGGCGGCGGGTTTCGGGATCGGACGGTCCCGGCGTTTCCGGGCGCAGGTCGATGGTGCCGAGATCGTCGGCGCGGAAGCGGATCTCGCGGTCGAGCCGCGTCCAGCGGTCGGCCGTCACTTCCCTCTCAAGCGCCGAGCGGATTTCGTGCTCGGGCTTCGGCCCCAGCTCGATCTCGACCAGATCCTCGGCGCGCGAGCGCAGACCACGGCTGATATAGTCGCGCGAGATGACGAGATCGGCGCCGGTGTGGTCGACGCCGCGCACCAGCAGATGGACGTGCGGATTGTCGGTGTTCCAGTGATCGACGGCCACCCAATCGAGACGCGTGCCGAGGTCCGCTTCCATCTGCCTGACGAGATCGCGGGTGAACGCCTTGAGATCGCCCATATCGGCCGCGTCCTCGGGCGAGACGATGAAGCGGAAATGATGCCGGTCGTCCTTGCAGCGATCGGCGAAGGCAAGGTCGTCGGCGCGGTCGGTCCCGGCGTCGAACATGACGCCCTTTTCCCCGTCCCGGCTGACCCCATCCCTCTTGAGATAGGAAAGGTGTGCCGACATGGGCGCGGCGCGGAAGGCGCGGCCCCTATGGCGAGCAATGCGCGCGGAGACCACGACGCGGCGGCTTGCGCTGAACAGGCGGTTTCGCGAGAACACGTTGCGGCCGCGCCCGAAGGTCGAGCGCCCACCGAGGCGGGATGCGCTTGCGCCGGCCTTGCCGTTGCTGGCGCGCTTGGCCGCGCGCAGCACCTGATTGATGAACGGCTTGGTGCGCGGCGCAGGGGCCGAGCGCGGCTTGCCGGGCCGGATGCGGAAGTCGCGTTCGTCGCCGCTCATCGCCGCCTCCCGAGGAGGCGCAGAGCGCCGTGCATACGAATTGCCCTTGAAATCCTTGGCGAAATCCCGGTTTCGTAATACCGACCGCCCGCCATGCGCACGAAAAGACAAGCCATGCCAATGGGTTGGATGCCGCGTGCATAGGCGCTTTTATCTTGCCGTGCTTCCCCTGTCGTTCCCCTCCCGGCCCGCCCTTCCGCTGAACCTATCCGAGTGCCCTCCAAGGCGCGCGACAGCACGAAGCAACTCATGGCGAGCCTCCCGCGCCGGAATGCGGCACGAAAAGGCCACTCGCCTCGACGGAAACCGGGTCGACGTCATTGCCGGGATGCACGCCCGGACGGTCGATCGAAGGCACCGCATCGGACGCTGGCGCGGTGTCGAAACCATCGCTGGAAGGCCGCACGAAGAGCGGGGCAGCGCGCCAATCGGGCGGCGCAGACGGCGTAGAGGCAGCCGAAAAAGACAGTGGTTCCGCCCCAAGAATCGGGGCCAGCGCGGCGACATAGGCGCGCGTTTCGGCCGGCAAGTTTCGACCGGAAACGAGATATTCGTCGTAGCGTCCAGGGCCGGCATTGTAGGCCGCGAGCATCGCGCCGACATCACCGTAGCGGTCGAGCATCTCGCGCAGATAGGCCGCCCCGGCGTGGATGTTATCGCGCAGATCGAAGGGGTCCGGGCCGAGCCGATGACGCGCGCGAAGTTCGGCCCAGGTGTCGGGCATGACCTGCATCAGGCCCATTGCGCCGACACGCGAGACCGCGCGCGGATCGCCCGCGCTTTCGGCCTGGAGCACAGCCGCAATCCAGTGCTCGGGCAGCTCGAACCGCGCCGCCGCCTCCGCAATGTGTGCCGCGAAGGGATCGTGCGGAACGGGTGCGGCGAGCGGTGCCTGCTGCGCCAGAGCGGCCAACGACGGCGTGGCCGCGACGGTAAGACGGGAAAGGAGAAGGAGGACGATGCGGCATGGATTGACGCATCGCCGGTCCTTCCGATGCGAGGACAAACGCAGCATCGGTCAGTCCTGCTCGTCCTGCTTCTTGGGCCGAATCCAGCGGACCGCCCATCCGCGGCCGTCATCGTCGGTCGAGAACAAATGGGCGCGGATTGGCTGCGCGAAGCTCGGATCGTCGAGCACGAGATTGTATCCCGTCGCCCCCTGGCCAGTGCGCTTCCACGCCGCGCCGACTTCAGGTTCGCCCTCATCTGCGAGATGGATTCGAAAGGCCGGGTAATCGGACGCTTCATCCGCCGACGCGGTGTCGAGAGGAATGAGGACGAGCTGGTGGTCGAGGACGAGGGTGCGAATATGACCGGAGAAGCCGGTCTCGGTGCGGGTGAACTCTCCGATAATCGCCATGATGATGCTCCTTTGCTGTGGCGGTTGCGGAAGGGGTCAGGGCTCGCGCGCGAAGCTGCGAGAAGCCCAGCGGAAGCGGCCGTCGCCGTCTTCGTCGGTCCACACGGGGACGACGCGCGCCGTGATGGTCGAGGCGGGAAGCGGCCCGAAGTACCGGCCGTCGAGGCTGTCTGGCGCGTCCCAGTTCATCAGGAAGACTTCGCCGGGGCGCAGCGTGCGGCAGCCTTGCCATCGAGGCAGATCGCGCCCGAGGCCGTCGCGTTCGCGGGCCTCGCCATAGGCATGGTCGTAAGCGATGATCGTGGTCCCGCGCCGGCAGACCTCGGTGCCCGGCAGCGCCAGCACGCGCTTGATGAGGGGCACGCCGCGCGGCAGATATTCACGTTCATCGAGGAGATCGGCGATAGCGGCGGGCGGCATGACCGCGACCAGATCGCCAACTTCGACGCGCCCGGCCGACGCCGTGCGGTAGAGGCCGACCGGGACGCTGGCCGATGCGTTCCATACATGGGAGGGAGCGTGACCGGAGAGGACCGGGGCGATGACGAGCGCGGCCGCGCCGAGCGTCACGGCGATGGTAAGGCGACGGCTCATGGCTCGATGCTCCGCCGCGCGAGCCAGGCGCGATGCTGGTCGAGGGCGTAGGCGCGCGGGACCTGGCCGGCCGTCAGGCGGTTGTGAACGTGGCGCCAGTAGTCAGGCGCGGCCTCGATGGGATCGAGGCCGAGCGCCTCCACCCCATCGACTGCGTGCAGCACCTTCTCGACCCTGGGCCAGCCGTTGATGGACAGGAGCAGCTCGCCGCCGCGCCGCACGAAAGGCAGCGTCTGATAGGCGTCGCCGGGGCCGGGCACGCGCACGATGTCGATGCGCGAGACGATCGTGCCGTAGGCATTCGATGCCCAGCGTACGAAGCAAAAGATCGATCCCGGCGCGAAGCTGGCGATGCGGCGCTGGGCGTCGAGGCGCTGGTCGGCGGCCGGACGGCCGAAACGCAGCCAGTGCTCGACGCGGCCTTCGCGCCAGGTCAACTCGACATGGGTGAGATGGGGCGCGGCTTTGTAGGCGGCGCGCACGTCGGCGGGCGGTCTCATCGCGAGCCTTCCGCACCGGGCGTCCGGGTGCTTTGGGCGGGTTTTTCCCCGGTCTCCCGGCCCAGAAGAAGGTTAGAATCTTTGTTAGACTCTCTGTTAAGGCCCGGAATCGTCGTTTCGGGCCAGAGCGTTAGCTGGGGTTCGTGCGTGCGATCTCCCGAAGGGGTTGCGTGTGATCTCCCGACACTGCGTGCGTGTGATCTCCCGATGGCGTCCACAGGACTATCCACAGGGCGGGATGGATCGCTTGGGAGGATGTGCAGAAGCTCCTGTCAAGCGAAGCGAGGATTTGACCCCTTTGGCGAACTGAAGAACTGACCCCCTCACTGGTTTGCTGTTTCGTTGGTTTCGAGCGCCGGTCCGGTCTTCTGCAGAAGACCGGACCGGCGCTTTTCACGGAGCCGATAGCTGTCGCCCCGGATGGTGATCACCGTAGAGTGGTGAAGCAGGCGGTCCAATATTGCTGTGGCGACGACGGGGTCTCCAAAAACGCTTCCCCATTCTCCCACGGAACGATTGGAGGTGATCAGGATCGCTCCCTTCTCGTAGCGCCGCGACACGAGCTGGAAGAACAAGTGTGCGGCATTGGCCTCGAAGGGCAAATAGCCCAGCTCGTCGATGATGAGCAA
>NZ_FNCS01000010.1 GCF_900100665.1 Pelagibacterium luteolum | reverse complement strand
GCGAACCCTCCGACATCGGCGACGCCGCGGTCTTCCTTTTAGCCCCCGCATCCCAATACATGCACGGGGCCACAATCCCCGTCGATGGCGGATGGCTGGCCCGGTAAGCACTGGAAACACCGGGATTTTTCGCTAACCGTCATCCACTCTATAGTCATCCCCGGGACGTGTTCCCGGGGTCCAGAGCAGCGCCCACCCAGCACTCAAAACCCAGACTTATCCCCCCACCCCAATCTCCGCCTAAAATGGCTCCGAAACGAGATTGGCGTCGATGTGTTCGAAATTGATGTCTTCGCCAATCCCCGGACGATCCGAAAGATGCACATAGCCATCGTCGTCCATCGGATCGGGCAGTGAATTGAGATAGTCGACGCCGTCGTCATATTCGAGAAAGGGATGCAAAAGACCGCGTTCATACCATTTGCAATTGTTCGACACTGCCGTGACGATCAGATTGGGCGCACCATTGCCGTGCACCTCGCAATTCATCCCGAACCCTTCGGCCATCCGCATGGTCTTGAGCGCCGGCGTAATGCCGCCGACATCGTGGACACCCGTACGTAAAATATCGCATGCCCCATGCTTGATCCATTCGGCCCGGGTAAAGTTCTTGCCACTCGCACTTTCCGGTCCGAGAACCGGCATCGATAACTGCTCGGAAAGCCACGCGTAAGACGACATCGAAGCCTCGTCCATCGGCTCTTCGAACCATGCAAAGCCCAGCTTCTCCAAACCCTTACCGAGTTCCAGCGCATCGGTCCGCGAGTACCAGTGATAGGCGTCAAGCATCAGATCGATGTCGGGCCCCACGGCTTCCCGCACCGCTGCACACGCCTTGATATCCATCTTCACATTGGGCGACCACGAGACCGGCGGCATCCATGTGTGCAGCTTGATCCCCTTGTACCCGCGCTTCACCAGCGTTTCGGCAAATCGCCCATAATCCTCGGGCGTCGCCAGTCCATTTTCGAGTTCGTCACCGCACATGATCGAGCCATAGGCCGGAACCTTGTCGCGATACGCCCCGATCAGCTTGTGAACGGGCAACCCCAGCGCCTTGCCGGCCAGATCCCACAGCGCGCAGTCAACGATCGCCAGCGTCCTGTCGGTCAACTGTGCAGCGCTTCCGCGCTGCCAATGCGCCAGTCCCTGCCAAAGCTTTTCCCTGTCGAACGCGTTAGCCCCGATCAGAACGGTTTTGACAGACTTCTCAATGACATGCGGGCGGACGATCTGCGGCGGCGAAAAGCAGTGCCCCTCGGTTCCATCCTCCGCCACAACCGTCAAAAGCGCCATCTGGACCTTGTGCACAGGCCCCGGATGAGCGTGCCCGGCGCTGTCGGCGTGCTTGCGGGTTTCGGTGTGAAACACTTTGACCCGGACATCGGTAATGATCATCTTTATGCCTCCGCCCAGCGGGAAAATCCGTAGAGTTCTTCAGGGTTTGCGACGAGCGTCTTGTCCCGCGCCGCCTCGTTTGGAAACCAGCTCAACACTATTTCCTGCAACGCTGCCTCGTCGGGATATTCCTCCGCGGTCCTGGCCGCGTTGTGCGGCCAGTTCGTCCCCCAGACGATCCGCTCCGGCGCATAGGCGGCAATGTCCTGCGCGACCACGGCGATATCGGAAAAGTCTGGTCCGCCGGAGCGGCTGGACTCATAGCATCCCGCGAATTTGAACCAGCAATTGCCCTTGTCGATCAACCGCTTGACCACATCGACCTGCGAGCTCTGCGGCGTCACGCCCGCAAAGAATTTCCCGTGATGATCGAGCACCCAGCGCGATTTCAACCCCGCCAACCGTTCCTCATGATCGAGAATATCGCTGCCGTCGAACTGGATCGCCATCATCCACCCGAACGCCGCAGCCCGCGCGTCGATCTCTTCCAGCGCCGAGAGCCCGATGGCCCCGCCGGGCAAATCCATGATCCGCGCCCCGACGATCCCCTTTAAAGAAAGCCGTTCCATTTCAGCGTCTGGCGTCTCGCCGGTAATGACCGCAACGCCCTTGGCGACCGGCCCAAAATCCTCAAGACAGGCCAAAAGGCACGAACTGTCGAATTGATGCGCATTGCCTTGCGTCACCACGATCCGGTCGATCCCCAGCCACTCCATCGTCTTGCGGTAATCGCTAGGTGTCGGCAGCGGCTCCGGCGGAAGTCCGGGCCCACCAGAAAGTGCCGGAAATCCAGGCAAATAGGCGTGCATCTGGGTGTCGATCGTGCCTTTCGGCAAAACGAAAGAGGGCTTTGCCCCGGCATATTTCCGTTCAAGCATCAAACAGCTTTCGGTGAGAATTCTTTCAGCGCATCGCGATTGATTTCGATGCCAAGGCCCGGCCCATCAGGGATGGTCACAACCCCCGCAACATGCTCGATCGGTCTCTTGACCACCGCCTGCCGGAAGGGATTGTCCGTGCGATCGAATTCCAGAATCGGCTCGATCGGGTTGTTGCGCACGGGATTGGGGATCATGGCCGCCATGAACTGCAGCGCCGCCGCGATCTGGATCGCCGTGCCCCAAACATGTGGCACCAGTCTTACGCCATGCAGCGCCGCAAGGTCCGCGATCCGCCGGATTTCCGTGAAGCCGCCACAACCGCAGATATCGGGCTGGATGATATCGACAGCGCGGGTTTCGATCGGTTCCCGCATCCCCCAGCGCGTGTGCCAGGTCTCCCCGCCGGCAACGGGAATAGGCTGGCCAGCCTTGACCGCCCGATAGGCATCCAGCTGTTCAGGCACCACGGGCTCTTCGAACCAGTCGATGCCATATTCGGCGGCCGCCCGACCGACCCGGATCGCCTCGATGGCGTCATAGCCGTGATTGCCGTCGATCATCACCCGCATGTCGGGGCCCGCAGCTTCGCGCACCGCGGCGATGACCCGCAAATCCTCGTCCGGGTCGAACCCGATCTTGATCTTGGTGGCATGAAACCCATCGGTCCGGTACCGCGCCACTTCGGCCGCGTTATCCTCGACCCGGTCCACACCATCGCGCTTAAATGAGCCGGTTGCGTAAGCCATTACGCTGTCGCGGAATTTTCCGCCGAGCAGCGTCGAGATCGGCACGCCGAAGTGCTTGCCCTTGATGTCCCAGAGCGCAATGTCGATACCCGACAGCGCCGTGATCGAAAGCCCGCGCTGGCCCTGATCGCGCAGCGCATTATAGAGCACCGCCCAGTGTTTTTCGGTCTCGAGCGGATCCTTGCCGATCAGCCACTGCGCATAGGTCTTTACGATCGCCGCATTGGCAAACGCCGGGCCAAGACACTCACCCCAGCCCGTCGTTCCGTCATCGCAGACGATCTCGACAAGCACATGCACGCGCTTGTCGAACCGCATCGACGCGCTCTCGAACGCCGTGTCGAGCACATGCTCGAGCAGATGCGTATTGACCTCGGCGATCCTCATCTCTTGTGCGTGCCGATCAGTTTTTCAAGCATCGCTTCTTCCTCCCGCGTGAGGTCCGAGAGTGGCGCACGCACCGGCCCTGCGTCAAACCCCTGCAGCCGCACGCCGGCCTTGACGGCAGCCACCGCATAGCCCTTGCGCCGATTGCGGATGGCCATGAACGGATAGAAGAAATCGCGCAAAATGCGCTCGCATGTCTTGCGCTCTCCGGCCCGCAGCGCCTTGTAGAATTCGACCGCCAGACCGGGCACGAAATTGAAAACCGCAGACGAATAGGTGGTGAACCCCGCGCCAAGATAGGCTTCGGCAAAAAGTTCGGCCGTAGGCATGCCGCCGAGATAGGTCAGCCGGTCGCCAATCGTTGCCGTGACCTGACGCACGAGACCGATATCGCCGGTCCCGTCCTTGAAACCCACCAGATTGGGGCATTCATCGCACAAGCGTTTCAGCGTATCGGCCTGAAGCACCGAGTTGTCGCGGTTATAAACCATGACGCCGATACCGACCGATTGGCAAACGCGCTTCACATGCTCGTAAAGCCCGTCCTGAGGCGCATCGATAAGATAGTGGGGGAGCAACAAGATGCCGTCCGCACCGGCTTTCTCGACGGCCTTGGCAATTGAAATCGCCATCTCGGTGCCATAACCGCAGCCCGAAACGATGGCTGTCTTCCCGCCTGACGCTTCCTTGGCGGCAGAGACGATTGTTGGAATCTCTTCAGGCGTCAGCGAAAAGAATTCCCCGGTACCCCCGGCTGCGAATAGAGTGGTCGCCTCGAACCCCGAAAGCCAAGCCACGTGGTCCTGGTAGGATTTGGCGTTAAACCGCCCTTCGGCGTCAAAATGGGTGACGGGAAACGAAAGCAGCCCTGCGCCGAGCGCGTGTTTGACGTCCTGCGGGTTCATGGCCCAATCCTCCAACAGCAAAAATCTCTGCTTCGAGGACTACAGGCCTGCCTGACGGAAGTCAATAACTTGTATGATATCTTTGCGTCGGCGCTTCTAGCTCTTCTGCAACAGCGCCCGATAGCGGCGCTGGCTGCCCAGCAAATGCGCCCGCATAGCCTCACGCGCGCCCTCGGAATCGCCGTTGGAGATCGCGGTGACGATTCGCGCATGCTCATCATGCAACTGGTTGAGGTAAGCCGTCGACGACCGCCCCTCATTGTTTGTGAGTGCAGCGCGTGGAATGGCGTTTTGGCCCATCAGCGTCATAAACTCGACGAAACGCGGATTACTGGTCGCCTCGGCAATCGCCGTATGCAGCGCGAAATCGGCGGCACTTGTGGGCTGGCCGTCAACGATGCACTGGCCGACGGCGCGGTGCCGGTCCAGAATGGTTTCTTCCTGGGCAGGCGAGCGGCGAACGGCCGCAAGGCCCGCAGCCTCGACTTCGACCGCCGCGCGCAGTTCAAGCACCTCAATAATCGAGGAAATCCTGGCGTGGTCGATGTTCTGGAACGGCAGGCCGGGTGGCACCACGGGCTCGAGAACGAATACCCCGGCACCGCGCCGCGGCTCAACCAGGCCATCGGAACGCAGCGCAGCAATGGCCTCGCGCACGACGGTCCGGCTCACCCCATGAGACTCGGTCAGCCGCGCCTCACTGGGTAATTTGTCACCGGGCTGATACGCGCCACCCAGAATGGCTTCACGCAATGAATTGGCGACCTGCACAACAAGTGTGCCGCCAGATTGCCCATGGCTATCGCGTTGAAAATCCATTGCTCCGCTCGTAGCGTCCCTGCTTATGCCCGTTGCTTATGAGTGAGACACCGGCGCTCACCGGCTGTCAAGCGCACCGTCGCAAAGTCATCAGACAGGTTGACTGGTCCTGTCCTATCTTTATGATGCGGCCCATTGCAAAGACTTTCGGAGGCGCAGGATTTGAAACGGCTATTGATCACGGGTGCCGCGGGCGGTTTGGGTCGCGTGGCGCGCAAACGGCTTGCTCATCTCGCGCCAACGCTCAGGATCACCGATATCGTCGATCTCGGCCCCGCTAATGCCAATGAAGAGGTGGTTCAGGCCGATCTCGCCGACCCGAAAGCCGTGATGGATCTGGTCGAGGGTTGCGATGGGATCGTCCATCTTGGCGGCATTTCGACCGAGCAGAGCTTTTCGAAAATCCTCGATGGCAACATCATCGGCGTCCGCAATCTATATGAGGCGGCACGGGCCCACGGGCAGCCGCGCATATTTTTCGCCGGTTCGAACCATGTTGTCGGGTTCTATCGTCAGGATGAACCTGTCGATCTCTCAAGCCCGGTTAGGCCGGACGGGATTTACGGTGTGTCCAAATGCTTCGGCGAAGCGCTGGCACGCTTTTACTACGAAAAGGTCGGCCAGGAATCGGCGATCGTCCGGATCGGCTCGTGTTTCGAAAAACCGACCGATTACCGTATGCTCTCCACGTGGCTGAGCTATAATGACTTCGTCCGCCTGGTCGAGCGCGTGTTCGATGTCCCATGGCTTGGCTGTCCGACGGTCTGGGGCGTGTCAAACAACAGCCGCGCATGGTGGTCCAACGACGCTGTGCGCTATCTCGGCTGGCACCCGAAAGACAGTGCCGACGGCTACGAGGCCGAGGTCAGGGCCAACAACTGGCCTAGCGCAGACCACCCACTGGCAAGATTGCAGGGCGGCAATAATACGGCCGACCCGCTCAGTCGCGATTAGAGTATGACGCGCGGTTCTGCCAGACCCTGACCGGCACCGGGTAGTTCGAACACCTTGCCCGAATGGGCATCCTCGGCCAGCGCCGCGTCGTCGAGCCCTTCTCGGGCCGTCGTGCAGTAAAGCGTTGTGAAGTCCGGGCCGCCAAAGGCTGGACATGATGAGTGCGGGGCATCGATGGCGAAGGCTTCAAGGAAGTTGCCAGCGGGATCGTAAACCGCCACGCGTCCGGCACCCCACTGCGCGTTCCAGAGATTGCCCATGGCGTCGACAATGGCGCCGTCAGGGTTGAGGCCTTCACCACCAAGGTCGAGATGGATCTCGGGCTCCGCGTTTGGCGCCCCCGTCTCGGCATCAAGTGCGACGCGCTTTATCACGCTACGATCAGTATCGGCGAAATAGGAGTAGGCCCGGTCAGGAGAAAAACAGATGGCGTTGGGGATGGTAATCCCGTCAAAGAGCGTTGTGACCTCGCCACGATAAAAGCGGTAGATCGCTCCGGCGCCCGGCGCCGCTTTTTTGCCCATCGACGAAATCCAGAACCCGCCCCATGGGTCGGCGCGCCCATCATTGGTGCGACGGCCTTCACCAAGCGAAAGCGGCGCCACGACGGAGCGTTCGCCACTTTCTATGTCGAACTTCAAAAGTGCCGTTTCGCTGGCGACCAGCAATGTCTTCGTGTCGACCCAGCCCGCTGCCGAGACCATCTCGTCGAACACCCACGACTGCTGATGTTCGCCCTTTCGGGTCAAAAGCGTGCGATTTATGATATCGAACCAGAACAATTGTTGGCGTTCCGGATGCCAAAGCGGTCCTTCGCCCAGAAAGCAGGGTCGCTCATCGAAAACCGTCGCACTCATCCCATCACCTCGTCATATGCCAAAACCAAACGCTCGGCCCGTGCGCGCACGTCTTCGGGTGCAAGGCCCGGCGTATAGAGCGCTGTTCCGATGCCGAAACCGTCAACGCCCGCAGCACGCCATTGCGCGAAATTGTTCGGACCCGCGCCACCAACGGCATAGACCGGTGCCGAGGCCGGCAGAACTGCCTTGAGCGCGGAAATGCCTGCAGGTCCCATGATCGACGCGGGAAAAATCTTGAGCCCATCGGCGCCGGCAGAGAGGGCCGCAAAGCACTCGGTTGCCGTAAAAACCCCGGGATAGGATAGCATGCCAAGCCGCTTGGTTGCGCCGATGACCTCTTGATCGCAATTTGGCGAGACGATGAGTTTCGCACCAATGTCGGCAAGTTTCTCCACCGCTTCTGTGTCGAGTACCGTTCCGGCGCCGATCGTAGCGTGTGCACCAAACCGCTCGACCATCGCCGCAATGCTGTCGAAAGGTTGGGGTGAGTTGAGCGGGATTTCGATCATCGTAATACCCGCCGATATCAAGGCCTCGGTCACAGCCGGTGCATCGTCGGGTGTGACGCCGCGCAGGATTGCAATGAGATTGCGAGCAGTCAAATCCGGTCCTCCAAAACTGCTCGGGCGGCTGCAAGGCCAGCCAGCGTCATCATATCGGCATCGAGCACTTCAGCGTTGCCACCAACGATCGCGAGCGCTTGTGCATAAAGGCCCGATAGTCGCGGCGCGCCGATCAGCGAAACCTTGGTATCAGCCCAAAGCTCTTGGCGGCTTGCGAGTTCCCCACCAATCAACAAGCCGGATAGTCGCGCCTTGGCAGTTTCCGGAGAAAGACCTGTCAGCAGCGAGGATGCACGCAGGCCAAATAAATATGGCAGGGGATTGGCGGCCGCAAAACCGTCGCTGACACCTTGCGCGAAGGCCCCATCTGCCCATCCATCAGTCGTAACGCTGTGGCGCAGCACAGAGTGCGTGCTCAACAGCGAAAAGAGCTCGCCTGTCATGTCGGTGTAAAACGAAACGATCCGGCCATCGACGATTTCGACCCATTTCGAATGGGTGCCGGGCAGGCATACGATGCCGTCACGTGAGCTGTGGGCGATAAACCCGGCGATTTGCGTTTCTTCCCCGCGCATCACATCGGCGGGGCTGGCCTGGCAGACGCCGGGCACGATGTGGACGGCAATCCGCGTGTCGCGCGTCGGCGGTGTTATCATGCTTGCCGCAATGGGAACCGTCGGCGTCGGACTATAATGCGCCTCCATCCATCCCTGTCGCGCGCCGACCATACCGCAGGCGATAATTTGTGTCGTTGTGCCGTCAGAAAGCCAGGGGGATATCACCGCAATCAGCGCATCCTCGAACGCATCGGGTGACAAGCTGCCCATGCCTTTGTCGCTCGCAGCATGAGCCAGGGCGCGATTATCGGCGCTCATCGCCCAGGCCCGCATGTTGCTTGTGCCCCAATCGACACCGATCCAGTCGGGCGTCATGGATGGGGCGCTGTTCGGCAACAGGAAGGCAAGGGCATGGTTGGAAGGTCCGGATGCTGGGGGGCGTTAAAGTTGGCCAATTATCGTATTATAGTTTTATTTTGACAACGCGAGACCATCGCCTCATTGTCGGGTAAAGATGGCCCTTGCAGCGGTCAAATCGACCGCGTTTTGCGGGCAGGCAATCCTAGAAAGCAGTTTCCGATGGCAGGCACAATAGAGGAATTGGACAGCTTTTCGCCTGTTACAAAGCGCAAGCCCCACAATTTCCATGCCCACGTCATGTCGAGCCTCGGGACATCGATTGTCGGGGGTATCTACCGCGAGGGCCAGATCCTTCCAGGCGATGCGGAATTGATCGATCAGTTTGGCGTGTCGCGAACTGTGTTGCGCGAAGCCCTTAAGACCCTATCCGCCAAAGGCCTCGTCGAAGCCCGGGCGCGGGTTGGCACACGCGTCCTGCCAAGGGCGCGGTGGAACATGTTTGATTCCGACGTGCTGCTCTGGCATCTCGATTCTGGTGTAAAGCTCGATTTCATCGCCAGCCTAGCTGAAATTCGCATGGCCGTGGAGCCCGATGCGGCGGCACTGGCGGCAACGAGACGCAGTGAAGAGCAGGCTAATGAATTGATGGCGTGGCTCGCGCGTATGGGCGGCAGCGACCAGACCCCCGAAGAGTTTGCCCGCTACGACGTCGGATTTCATCGCGTCATCGCTCAGGCCTCGGGCAATCCCTTCATGGTATCGCTCGCCAATGTCGTCGACATCGCGCTGATGGCGTCCTTCACGATTTCGTCGCCGGTCGACGACTCCGCCGCCTTCGAACGCGCCGTGCGGCTGCATCGCAATATTGCGGAAGCCATCGTGGCCGGCGACGGAGACATGGCCCGTTTGGCCATGCGCCAGGCGATCCAGAGCGGCGTCGATCGCGCGACGGCTACATTGGGCGACAAGCGCGTCTGATCGGCCACCGATGTCACAGTTCACACTGTCGGTAGCGCGAGCAAATTCGCCTTTACAAATAATCATACTATATGCAAATCTTCGTCCACCCCCGGGAAACCGGGATGGGAGGCCGCCATGGAAATCGCGTGGCGGGGGATCACAGGGAGAGAATTCATGAAATCGATTTTCGCAGGGCTTGGCGCCCTGATCGTTACGTCTGCGCTCGCAACGGCGCCGAGTTTTGCGCAGGAGTCAGGCTCGGTCGGTATCTCCATGCCGACACAGTCGTCGGCCCGGTGGATTTCGGATGGCAATTCCATGGTCGAGCTGTTCGAAGCGGCCGGCTACACCACCGATCTGCAATATGCCGAAGACGATATCCCCAACCAGCTCGCACAGATCGAAAACATGATCGTGCGCGGTGTGGACGTTCTGGTGATCGCGTCGATTGACGGCACCACGCTGACGACAGCTCTTGAAAACGCTGCCGCCAACGGCATCCACGTCATCGCTTATGACCGCTTGATCCGTGGCTCGGAAAATGTCGACTATTACGCGACTTTCGACAACTTCACGGTGGGTGTGCAGCAGGCCCAGTCGCTCGTTGACGGTCTTGAAGCCTCCGATTGGGAGCCACCCTATAATATCGAACTGTTCGGCGGTTCGCCCGACGACAACAATGCGTACTTCTTCTACGACGGCGCGATGAGCGTGCTTCAGCCGCTGATCGACGACGGCACCATGGTGGTCAAGTCCGGCCAGATGGGCATGGACACGGTTGGCACCCTGCGTTGGGACGGTTCGGTCGCACAGGCCCGTATGGATAACCTTTTGTCGGCCCACTATACAGATGATCAGGTCCATGCCGTGCTCTCCCCGTATGACGGGCTGTCGATCGGTATCATCTCGTCGCTGCGCGGCGTTGGCTATGGCTCGGGCGACCTGCCAATGCCGATCATTTCCGGCCAGGACGCCGAATTGCCCTCCGTGGCAGCTATCATGGCCGGCGACCAGTACTCGACGATCTTCAAAGACACACGCGAACTCGCCCGTGTGACCGTCGGCATGGTCGAAGCGCTGATCAACGGGGCGGAGCCTGAGATCAACGATACCGAAACCTACGACAACGGCGTCAAGGTCGTTCCGTCCTACCTTCTTGAGCCGGTTCTGGTCACCCGGGATAACCTCGAAGAGGTGCTGGTTGGCTCGGGCTATTACACCGAAGACCAGATCGCAAACTAGGTCTCATCCAGAGACGGGCGCGGCCGAGGGTGATATGCTCCGGCCGCGTCCTTTACACTGCGCTCAGGGAGCCGTAGCGCTATGACGTCCATTCTCGAAATGCGGGGCATTACCAAAAGCTTCCCCGGCGTCAACGCACTTGAAAACGTCAACCTCAAGGTCGAGGCGGGCGAAATTCATGCCCTCGTTGGCGAGAACGGCGCCGGCAAATCGACACTGATGAAGGTCCTGAGCGGCGTCTATCCGTCTGGCGATTACGAGGGTGAAATTCTCTTTGAAGGCGAAGAGCGTCACTTCCACTCGATCTCCGACAGCGAGAAATGCGGCATCGTCATTATTCACCAGGAGCTCGCCCTGGTGCCTCTGCTCTCGATTGCCGAAAACATCTTTTTAGGCAATGAGCGCGCCAGCAACGGCGTCATTGACTGGTCGGAAACCTATCGTCGCACCGAAGAACTCCTAAAGCGCGTTTCGCTCAAGGAAAGCCCACGCACGCGGGTGACCCACCTTGGGCTGGGCAAGCAGCAATTGGTGGAAATCGCTAAGGCACTGTCCAAGGAGGTCAAGCTGTTGATCCTCGATGAGCCGACCTCATCGCTCAATGAGACCGATAGCCAGGCGCTGCTGAAATTGCTTGTCGAGCTCAGGAGCAAAGGCATCTCCTCGATCCTGATTTCCCACAAGCTCAACGAAATTTCCCAGGTCGCCGACAGGATCACGGTCCTGCGCGACGGTCACACCGTTTCGACTTTGGATTGCCACACGCAACAGATCTCCGAAGCCGATATCGTTCGCGATATGGTTGGTCGCTCGCTCAAGGACCGTTTTCCGCACGGAGATCCCAAGATCGGCGAGGTGATGTTCGAGGTCCGGAACTGGACGGCGCATCATCCGATCCACTCCGAGCGCAAGGTTGTCGACGACGTTAGCTTCAATGTGCGGGCCGGCGAAGTCGTAGGCATCGCTGGACTGATGGGGGCAGGGCGAACCGAACTCGCGATGAGCCTGTTTGGAAAATCCTATGGCGACCGTATCTCAGGTGAGGTTCTGCTGAACGGTCAGCCGGTCGATACGTCCTCGGTGCCCAGGGCCATCGCAAATCGCATTTGCTACGCCACCGAAGATCGCAAGACCTATGGGCTCGTCCTCGATCAACCCATTCGGGACAACGTGCCCCTCGCCAACCTCAACGGCATCGCCAACGGGCTGGTGGTCGATAATCAAAAAGAGCGCGAGGTGGCCGAGCGCTACCGCAAGCTCATGGCCATCAAGAGTTCGGGCATCGGCCAGAAGACCGTCAACCTGTCTGGCGGTAACCAGCAGAAGGTCGTGCTCTCGAAATGGCTTTATGCTGAGCCCGAAGTGCTGATCCTCGATGAGCCCACGCGCGGTATCGATGTGGGTGCCAAATACGAAATCTATTCGATCATCAACGAACTGGCGGCCCAGGGTAAGGCGATCGTCCTCATCTCTTCGGAAATGCCCGAACTGCTCGGCACCTGCGATCGCATCTATGTAATGAACGCCGGACGTTTCGTGGGCGAACTGCCCATCGCCGAGGCCAGCCAGGAAAAGATCATGTCGATGATCCTGAAAACAGGCAAGGCCGCGTGATGCCGTCCTCTCCTTCGCAAATGGACATACAACCATGACTGACGCGACCCAATCTTCAGCACGGCC
This sequence comes from Pelagibacterium luteolum, assembly GCF_900100665.1. Taxonomy (GTDB): domain Bacteria; phylum Pseudomonadota; class Alphaproteobacteria; order Rhizobiales; family Devosiaceae; genus Pelagibacterium; species Pelagibacterium luteolum. Next base: position 87,148 of record NZ_FNCS01000010.1, on the reverse strand, counting down.
GGCCGGTAATTCGGCGTTTGTTGGCTATCTCAGAACCCATATGCGCGAATACGGCATTCTGTTCGCCCTCATCGCGATCATGGCGTTTTTTCAGGTAGCAACGGGCGGCATCCTGCTGCGCCCGGTCAACGTTACCAACCTGGTGCTGCAAAACTCCTACATCATCATCATGGCCGTTGGCATGTTGCTGGTGATCGTAGCGGGGCATATCGACCTGTCCGTCGGCTCGGTCATGGGGTTCATCGGCGCGCTTTCGGCGGTGCTTATGGTGCAGTTCGGACTGCCCTTTCCCGTCGCCGCAATCGTATGCCTGCTTGTTGGCGCGGCCATCGGCGCGATACAGGGCTACTGGATCGCCTATTGGAAAATTCCAAGTTTCATCGTCACCCTGGCCGGCATGCTTGTGTTCAAGGGACTGATGATGGTGCTCCTCAAGGGCCAGTCTATCGGCCCGTTTCCCAACGAATTCCGCCTCATCGCATCCGGCTTCATCCCCGACATCGCCGCGATCGAAGGGCTGCACCTTTTGTCGCTGCTTCTGGGCATCGCAGCCGCCGTGGTGCTCGTCTATCTCTCGTTGCGCTCGCGCGCCAAGGAGGCGAAGCACGGCACGCCTGACGAGCCCTACGCCTTTTTCGCCGGCCGAAACGTGTTGATCGCGGGCGCCGTGGTGGCGTTAGTGTATCTGCTCGCCACCTCGCGTGGCTTGCCGAACGTCCTCATCATCATGGCGGTCCTGATCGCGGGCTACAGCTTCGTCGCCAAGCAGACGACGATCGGCCGGCGCATCTACGCCGTGGGTGGCAATCAGAAGGCCGCCAAGCTCTCGGGCATCAACTCCGAGCGCCTCACCTTTCTCGTCTTTGCCAATATGGGCATGCTCGCCGCCTTGGCGGGTCTCGTCTTCGCCGCCCGACTTAACATGGCGACGCCGAAGGCCGGTGAGACGTTCGAACTCGATGTTATCGCGGCGGTGTTCATCGGCGGTGCCTCCATGGCTGGCGGCGTCGGCACCATCGTGGGTGCGGTGATCGGCGCCTTCATCATGGGGGTCATGAACAACGGCATGTCGCTCATGGGCATCGGCATCGACTGGCAGCAGATGATCAAAGGGCTCGTGCTTCTCGCCGCAGTGATTTTCGACGTCTACAACAAGAACAAAGCGGCCTGACCATCCAAGGCAGCGCGGGAAAAAATAACCGCGCCGACCATCATATATCGGAGACTACACAAGTGTTTATATCCCAGTTCGTCGATGAAAACGGCGTGCGCCATGTTGCGGCCCGCTCCAGCGACAATGCCAATATCGTCCGTGGCGTCTCGTCGGTGCGTGAACTGGCCGAAAAGGCTATCGCTGCCGGAAAATCGATCTCGGGCCTCGTCGCTGAACTGGGATTGGGCGACACCGTCGATCTGGCCGCAGCCTATGCGGACGGGCGCGTTCTGGCGCCGATCGATCACGATGTCTCCGCACAACTGCATCTGACGGGAACAGGGCTGACTCATCTCGGTTCGGCGTCGACCCGCAACGCCATGCACCAGAAGGCTGCCGATCCCGAAAACCTTACCGACTCCATGAAGATGTTCCAGATGGGCCTTGAGGGCGGCAAGCCCGGCGACGGCAAATCGGGCGTGCAGCCCGAATGGTTCTATAAGGGCAATGGCCATGCGCTCGTCGCGCCCGGTCAGCCGATCATATCGCCTTCCTTTGCGCTCGATGCCGGTGAAGAACCCGAGATCGCCGGCATCTATCTCAATGGCCCGGACGGCACACCGCACCGCATCGGCTTTGCGCTCGCCAACGAGTTTTCCGATCACATCACAGAGCGGCAGAACTATCTCTATCTCGCCCACTCAAAACTGCGTCCCGCCGCAATCGGTCCGGAAATCTTAGTGGGCGATCTGCCGGGCCACGTCGAGGGCAAGTCCCGCATCGTGCGTGATGGCCAAACGATCTGGGAAAAGCCCTTTGTGTCCGGTGAGGACAATATGAGCCACACCATCGCCAATCTCGAACACCACCACTTCAAGTACGAAATCTTTTGCCAGCCCGGCGATATCCACATCCATATGTTCGGCACCGCAACGCTTTCGTTTGCCGACGGCATTTCGACCCAGGCAGGGGATGTGTTCGAGATCGAGGCTGCGCCCTTCGGCCTTCCGCTGAGAAATCGTTTGGATATCGATACGACCCGCGCTGCCGACGCGCCGGTCAAGATCGCAGTGTTGTAATCGAGGTCCGCGACATGAAATTCGAAAAGGCCACATGGCCCCGTAAGCTGCGCTCACAGGAATGGTATGGCGGCACATCGCGCGACACCATCTATCATCGCGGCTGGCTGAAAAATCAGGGTCACCCGCACGATCTGTTCGACGGGCGCCCGGTCATTGGCATCCTCAACACCTGGTCGGACCTCACACCCTGCAACGGGCATCTGCGCGAACTGGCCGAAAAGGTCAAAGCCGGCGTCTGGGAAGCAGGCGGTTTTCCGCTTGAGGTCCCGGTGTTCTCGGCGTCCGAGAATACTTTCCGCCCCACAGCCATGATGTACCGCAACCTTGCAGCCATGGCGGTTGAAGAAACCATGCGCGCCCAGCCCATCGATGGCGCCGTGCTTTTGGTGGGTTGCGACAAGACAACCCCATCGCTCCTTATGGGTGCGGCCTCCACCGATCTGCCCTCGATCGTCGTCACCGGCGGCCCTATGCTCAACGGCTGGTTCCGTGGCGAACGGATCGGCTCGGGCACCCATTTGTGGAAATTCTCCGAAGCGATCAAGGCCGGTGAGATTTCGCCAGAAGACTTCCTTGAAGCCGAACAGGCCATGAGCCGGTCGTCGGGCACCTGCAACACCATGGGCACGGCGTCGACCATGGCGTCGATGGCCGAAGCACTCGGCATGGCGCTGTCGGGCAATGCCGCCATCCCCGGCGTCGACAGCCGCCGCAAAGTGATGGCACAAATGACCGGTCGCCGCATCGTCGAGATGGTCAAAGACGATCTGCGTCCCTCCCACATCATGACCCGCAAGGCGTTCGAAAACGCCATCCGCACCAATGGCGCCATTGGCGGTTCGACTAACGCGGTGGTGCATCTTCTGGCCATGGCCGGCCGCGTCGGCATAGACATCACGCTAGACGATTGGGACAAACTGGGCCGCGACGTTCCGACCATCGTCAATCTCATGCCCTCGGGCCAGTACCTTATGGAAGAGTTCTTCTATGCCGGCGGTCTGCCGGTCGTGCTCAAATCGCTGCTCGATGGCGGAAAGCTGCATGGCGATGCGCTGACCGTGTCCGGCCTCACCATGGCGGAAGAAGTGTCCGATGCACGCAACTGGAACGAGGACGTCATCCGCCCCGTCGATAAGGCTCTGACCAGTCAGGGCGGTATCGCGGTGCTCAAGGGTAATCTCGCGCCCAACGGCGCCGTGCTCAAGCCTTCGGCAGCCAGCCCCCAATTGATGGTGCATCGCGGGCGCGCGGTCGTGTTCGAGGATATCGACGACTACAAGGCCAAGATCAACGACGAGGCGCTCGATATCGACGAAACCTGCATCATGGTCCTCAAGAACTGCGGTCCCAAGGGATATCCGGGCATGGCCGAAGTCGGCAATATGGGCCTGCCGCCCAAGGTGCTGCGCAAGGGCATCAAGGATATGGTCCGCATTTCCGATGCGCGCATGAGCGGCACCGCCTATGGCACCGTCATCCTCCATACATCCCCCGAGGCCGCCGTAGGTGGACCTCTCGCGATCGTGCAGGATGGGGACTTCATCGAAGTCGACGTCCCCAATCGCCGCATCCATCTGGATGTCTCGGATGCCGAAATCGCGCGCCGGCTTGCAGAATGGACGCCGCTGCCTGATCAGCCCAAGTCAGGCTATGCCAAGATGTTCCTCGATCATGTCGATCAGGCTCATACCGGCGCCGATTTCGACTTCCTGAAAGGGTGCCGCGGCGCCGCTGTGCCCAAGGACTCCCATTGATGGCACATAAGATCGCAATATTGGGCCTGGGCAAGATTGCCCGGGACCAGCACCTGCCATCGATCGAAAAGAACCCTGATTTCGAACTGGCCGCCATTGTCAGCCGCAATGCCGATCTCGATGGCGTCGAGCACTTCACCGCGCTCAATGACATGCTGGCAGCACGGCCCGACATTGGAACCATCGCGCTGTGCACGCCCCCACAGGTGCGGTTCGAGCTTGCAGTGGCCGCTCTCAAAGCCGGCCGGCACGTGCTCCTCGAAAAGCCCCCCGGCGCAACAGTCGCCGAGGTCGAAGCCCTCAAGGCGCTTGCCAGGGAGCAGGGCGTCACGCTCTTCGCCACATGGCATTCGCGCTATGCGCAGGGCGTTGAACCTGCCCGGACATTTCTGGCCGACAAGACGGTGAAAAGCGCCGAAATCATCTGGCGCGAAGACGTGCGCCGCTGGCATCCGGGACAGGACTGGATTTGGCAGCCGGGCGGCATGGGGGTCTTTGACCCTGGGATCAATGCCTTGTCCATCCTGACCCATATCCTGCCCGCACCGGTGCATGTGGTTGGCGCCAGCCTTGAAGTCCCACGCAATCGCCAGACCCCCATCGGGGCAAAAATCGCGTTCAAAAGCGCCACCGGCCACCCCGTGTCCGCCGACTTCGATTGGCGGCAGGAAGGCCCGCAGACCTGGGACATCACCGTCAAGACCGATGCCGGCACCGTCACGCTCAGCAGCGGCGGCGCGGTGCTCGCCATCGATGGCGCAACGCAGCTCTCTGCCGACGATACCGAGTATGACGGCATCTACGCCCATTTCGCCGCGCTTCTGGCGGCGGGCGAGAGCGACGTCGATATCAGCCCGCTGCAATTGGTGGCCGATGCCTATATGCTTGGTGAGATTCGCCACGTGGACGATTTCATCGAATAGCCCCGCGCGATAATTTTACCAAAAGGTCAAAATTGCCCCTTTTGGTCCCTTCGCCTTTGTGATTGAGTGGTCGCAAATGCGCGAGGGGAGTGCGGCATGTCGGTATTCAAGACCGGACCGGAGGGATTGATCGGTTACGCGGTGATGCTCGAGCAGTTTCACCCAACCGATTGCGTCGACCTCACCGCCTACGCCGAATCCAAGGGCTTCAATGGCGCCATGGCGGCCGACCATTTCCAGCCCTGGGTGCCCCAGCAGGGCCAGTCGGCCTTTGTCTGGAATGTCCTGACCGCAATCGGTGAGCGCACAAAGGGCGATATGGGCCCAGGCGTGACGACGCCAACCTTCCGCTGGCATCCCGCAATGGTTGCGCAGGCCTCTGCCACCCTCGCTGCCATGTATCCGGGCCGCCACTGGCTCGGTGTCGGCGCCGGTGAAGCACTCAACGAGAGTTTCCTTGCCCAATATTGGCCCGACGCCGGCGAACGCTCGGCGCGCATGTTTGAGGCCGTCGAGATCATCAAGAAGCTGTTTGAAAATTCGCTGGCCGGCAAGGATACAAAGCACAAAGGCGAGCATTACAAGATGGAGGCAACGCGCCTCTGGACCATGCCGGAAACGCCCCCGGAAATCCTCGTCGCGACAGCGGGACCGATCAATTCCAAAAAGACCGGCAAATTCGCCGACGGCATCATCACCGTCGGCGCGCCGCTCGAAAAAATCGAGATGCTGTTCGGTAAATTTTACGAAGGTGCGCGCGAGGCGGGCAAGGATCCCGATAAAATGCCCAAAGTGCTGCAACTGCACTTGAGCTGGGCGCCCACCTACGAGGAAGCTCTCGCCAATGCCATGACCGAATGGCCCAACGGCGGCATGAAATTTCCCAAGGCCGATATCCGCTCGCCCTTCGATTTCGAGCAGATGGCCAAGCTGGTGCGCCCCGAAGATTTCAAGGGTCGCATGGTCATATCACCCGATCCCGACGAGCACCTCCAATACATCCAGAAATTCGCCAATTTCGGCTTTGACCGCATCTATCTCCACAATGTCGGCCGCAATCAGCGCGAGTGGATAGATGTGTTCGCTGAAAAAGTTCTGCCAAACCTCAAGAGGCCATGATGGTCGGTCGGCTGACACTCTGGGGCATCGAAAACATCCCCGAGATCGGGGCCGGCGATGACCTTGTATCCATCATTGCCCACGCCATAGAGGCAATGGCTGCAAGCGACGACGGGGCCGCACTTCGCGACGGCGACATTCTGGTGGTGACCTCAAAGATCGTCTCGAAAGCCGAAGGCATGCAGGTGCCTATCGAAGCCCGCGATTTGGCCATCGACGAAGATACGGTCCGCGTTGTGGCCGAGCGCGTCCACGCCGGCGGCACGACGAAAATTGTCGAAACCCGTCAGGGCCTCGTCATGGCCGCTGCCGGCCTCGACACCTCCAACGTCCCCGATGGTTTGGCGCTACGCCTGCCGCGCGACCCCGATGCTTCGGCAAAAAACCTCTGCGCGGGCCTGCGTGAAAGGACCGGCAGAAAGATCGGCATCATCATTACCGATACCCTCGGTCGCCCCTGGCGCGTGGGCCAGACCGACGCGGCCATTGGCGCCGCCGGGGTCCAACTTGTCGACGATTTGCGTGGTGGTGTCGACGCCAATGGCCGTCCGCTTAATGTCACTGTCACCGTGGTCGCCGATGAACTCGCCGCCGCCGCCGATCTGGTCAAGGGCAAGGCATCCGGCATCCCTGTTGCAGTCGCCCGCGGCCTGTCCCGCCTCGTCGGCGATCTCGACACCCCCGGCGCCCGAACCCTGGCGCGCCTCGGCGAAGACGACATGTTCCGCTTCGGTTCGACCGAGGCCTACGCGCAGGGCTACGAGGCCGGCATGCGCGCTCGCGCGACAGCCAAGGAAAAGGCACGATGAGATTTCCCGTCAGCATACGATCCTGTGGCACTCCCCTCATCCGCGACGCTTCTCCCACTGCGGGAGAAGGGAGTGCTGGCGGCAGCCCGATTGCCACTGTTCTCCTTCTCCCCTGGTGGCCGGAGGTGGCCGCGAAGCGGTCGGATGAGGGGCGCGCAGCTCTCGCCAAGAGAAGCGCGCTTGCGATTGCATCGACTCTGATCCTCGCCACCCCCGCCTTTGCCACCGAATACCCTCTCACGATCGAAAACTGCGGCGTCACCGTCACCTTCGATGCCCCGCCCGAACGTGTCGTCACCATCAAGTCCACAGCAACCGAAATGCTGCTCGCCCTCGGACTTGGCGACAAGATCGTCGGCGTCGGCTTCCAGGACGGTCCCGTGCCCGACGAATGGGCGCCCGCAGCGCCGCTGCCCGTCCTTGCGGACCGCGTCCCCAGCCAGGAAGTGGTGCTCGAAGCGGCACCTGATCTCGTCTATGGCGGTTGGGAATCGAGCTTTGCCGCCGATGCTACGGGCACGCGGGAAAGCCTCCAGTCCCTTGGCGTTGCGACCTACGTCGCCCCGACTGCGTGCCGCTCCCAAGGCACACCCGACAGGCTGAATTTTGACGACATTTTCTCCCAGATCCTCGAAATGGGCGTGATCTTTGATGTCGAAGCGCGCGCCACCGAACTCGTGGCCGAACAGCGCGCCATGCTCGATGCGATCAAACCGACCTCTGGCCTAACCGGGCTCTGGTACTCATCGGCCACGGCAACGCCTTATGTCGGCGCGGGCCTTGGTGGTCCGCAGATGACCATGGAGGCGCTGGGCATCGCCAATATCTTTGCAGATATCGAAGACACTTGGGCCTCCGCCAGTTGGGAAGCGATCGTCGATGCCGATCCCGATGTCATCGTTCTGGTCGATGCAGCATGGAACTCGCGAGCACAAAAGATCGAACTTTTGAACAGCAACCCGGCCACCGCGAACCTGAATGCCGTGCAAAACGAGCATTACCTTACGATCCCGTTTCCCGCCGCCGAACCGGGCGTCAGAAGCGTTCCCGCCTTGCGCGATCTCGCCGATCAACTGGCGGAACTGGATTTCTAACCCATGGTCGCCGCTCCCCTCGGCCTTTCCGCTCTGACCCCGGCCGCCCTGCGGCGGCTGAGAATGCGGGCGTGGCTGCTGGGGTTATCGGCGCTCCTCGTGGCCTCGATCATCGTCGCCGTAACCATCGGACCTGCCGATATCGGAGCAGGCGATGTATGGGCCGTGATCGGACACAAGCTCGGCCTCTTGAGCCGCAGCCCGGTGTCGATCCTGCACGAAGGGATCGTCTGGGAGCTGCGACTTCCGCGCGTTCTGGCAGCCGCAGCAGTTGGCGCCGGGCTCGCCATTTGCGGGGCGACAATGCAGGCGTTGACTCGCAACCCACTCGCTGACCCCTATCTCCTCGGTCTGTCATCCGGCGCCTCAGTCGGGGCGGTGGCAATGATGCTGGTCGGCGCGACAGTGCTCCTGCCGGTCGGCGCCTTTTTGGGCGCCTTGGCAGCGATGGCGATGACATTGGGTCTGGCGCGCTCGCTCGGCGCCATCACAGCCTCGCGTGCCATCCTCGCCGGGTTGGCCGTTTCGGCTCTCGCCTCGGCCCTCACCTCGTTCCTGATCTTTTGGACGGCCACGGGGGATTCCTACCGCGAAATTCTCTCCTGGCTCATGGGGTCGCTCGCCGGCAGCCGATGGTCGGACGCGACACTGGCGCTCGTGGCCTTTGCCGTGGTGGGCGTGCCGTTGATGGCATCGAGCCGCATCCTCGACGGTTTTGTTTTCGGCGACACCGCCGCCCGCGCCCTCGGCATCGATGTCGCTAAAACCCGTTGGCTGATGCTGGGCGCCACCGCTCTTCTGACTGGCGTCCTCGTCGCGATCTCTGGCGCAATCGGCTTCGTCGGCCTTATCCTCCCCCACGCCGTAAGGCTCGTTGCCGGTGGCAGGCATCAGCATTTGCTGCCGCTGGCAGCGCTCGCCGGCGCCATCTTCATGGTCTGGACCGATACAGCCGCGCGCACATTGTTCGACCCGCGCGAACTGCCCGTCGGCATCGTCACCGCCATGATTGGCGCACCGGCGTTCTTCCTCATTCTCCTGCACAACAGGCGGGCCACATGAGCCTCTCGATCGCCCACGCGAGCCTTGTAATCGAGGGCAGGGCAATCCTCGCCGATGTCGGTTTTGCCCTTGCGCCCGGCAAACTCAACGCACTGATCGGCCCTAACGGTGCCGGAAAATCCACGCTCCTGCGCGTAATCTTGGGGCTTGAGCCAGCCGCGCGGGCGCATGTCACGTTCGCGGGCGAGGACTTTCATGCCCTGCCACGAAGGACGCGCGCCCAAATGGCAGCTTTGGTGGAGCAGTCCAACAGCACCGATCAACCGATCGACGTCCATGACGTCGTGATGCTGGGCCGGCTGCCGCACCAGGGGGTATGGTCCGCCGACACGCAGGATGCCGACGAGACCATCGTCGCAAGGGCGCTCGAGCGCGTCGGCATGAGCAAATTTGCCCATCGGCGGTTTTCAACGCTATCGGGTGGCGAGCAGCAACGGGTGCATATCGCACGTGCGCTGGCGCAGCAGCCGAAGCTGATCCTTCTCGATGAGCCAACCAACCATCTCGATATCGCCGCCCAAATCGCTGTGATGAACATCTTGAGATCACTGGCCGAGGAGGGTTTGACCATCCTCGTCACCATGCACGACCTCAACCTCACGGCGGCATGGTTCGATCATATCGTCGCGCTGGATCGGGGAAGGGTTGTCGCAGAGGGCGAACCTGCCGCGGTGATCGACTCTGGCTTTCTGGCTGACGTCTATGGGGTGGCGGCAACCATCATCGCCAACCCTACTTCGGGCCGCCCGATGATCGCTTACGGTCCGCAATAATTGGGCTTGCGGCCCCGGCAAGAATTTGATCATCTGGTCAAAATATTTCGCTGCGGTAACGGCGTTGCATGACAAGGGGTAGGGACGACCATGGAATTCGGGATCACATTTAAAGGCTTCGTCGAGCACGATCGCGCGCGCTATCTGATCCAGGCCGCCGAATATGCGGGCTTTTCCTATTGCTGGTTCTACGATTCTCACATTCTCTGGCGCGACCCCTACCCCGCCATGGCGATGGGCATGGAATGGACCAAATCCATGCGCTTCGGCCCGCTGGTGACCAACCCCGACGTGCGCGACTGGTCCGTCGCCGCATCGCTTTTCGGTTCACTCGCCAAGCAAAGCGGTGGACGCTTCGATCTCGCCGTGGGCCGTGGCGATTCCTCGCGTCGCGTCATGGGCCACAAGCCCGCAACGCTCAAGCGGGTGGCGGAATTCATCGCCAAGACCAAGGCCATGGTCCGCGGCGATGAAGTCACCTATGGCGACGTGCCAAACCCCGTCCAGTTCCCCTGGGCGGTCGGGCACGAAATGCCCTCCTGGATCGCCGCTTATGGCCCCCTTGCCCTCAAGACCGCTGGCGAAAGCGCCGATGGCGTCGTGCTCCAGATCGCCGAGCCGAGCCTGTGCAAATGGTTCACCGATCAGTGCATCGAAGCAGGGAAGGCTGCCGGTCGCGATATGTCGAACTATCGCTCGATGGCCGCAGCGCCCGCCTATTTCGGCGACAAACAAAAAGCCATCGCAGCCACCAGATGGTTCCCCGCCATGGTCGGTAACCATGTCGCAGATATCGTGGAAAAATACGGCGCGGATTCCGACAAGGTCCCCGCGAGCCTCACCAGCTATATCGAAGCCCGGCGCGGCTATGATTATTCAAAGCACGGCCAGTCCGATAACCCCTATCTCGACTTCATCACCGACGACATCGTCGAAAGCTTCTGCGTTCTCGGCGAACCCGACGAACACATCGCCAAGATCCGCGACCTCGAAGCCGCAGGCGTCACCCAGTTCAACATCTATCTCGACAGTGGCGAGGAAGAAGACATCATCGCCCGCTATGGCCGCGAGGTCATCCCGGCCTTCAGATAAACATCCACCGACGCCATCCCGGCCTTGAGCGGGGACCGGTATGCGCCGAGAAGGTGGTCAGTCCACGGTTAAGCCGCCTTCTCCAGCCCCTCGATCATCTCCAGACACGCGCTCAGCTGATCGAGTTCAACGAACTCGTCAGGCTTGTGCGCCTGCTCGATCGAGCCCGGGCCGCAAATGACGGTATCGATCCCCAGTTCCTGAAACAGCCCGGCTTCAGTGGAAAACGGCACACACTCGGCAGGCTCCTCGTTGCCCGTCAGCGCCCGCACCAGCGCCACGGCTTCCGATTTGCTCATCGGCTCGAGACCGGCCACTTCGCCGATAGTTTCCGTGATCACCGACGCGTCAGGATGGATGTCCTGCATCTTGGGCAAAAGAACGTTCTCGACATAACCCCGGATCTGATCATGGGTGAAATCGAAATCGGCGGCGTTGATGTGCCGCAACTCCCACTCCACCGAGCATGAGCCGGCGATGATGTTGCGCGCGATCCCGCCCGCCATCTTCCCGATCTGCACCGTGGACCATGGCGGATCGAACCGGCTGTCTTCCGGCGCCCGCTTTTTCAGTCCCTCACCGACTTCAAGCAGCTTGGTCACATACTGCACTGCATATTCAACCGCATTGACCCCGCGATCGGGCATCGACCCATGACCCTCGAGCCCGGTGAAATGGGTCGTATATTCACAGCACCCCTTATGGCCCTCGATGATCTTCATCATCGTCGGCTCACCCACGATGCATAGTGAGGGCTTTCGCCCCACCGCCTTGAGTTCCTTGAGCATCACCTGCGCCCCAAGACACCCCACCTCCTCGTCATAGGTAAAGGCGAGATGGATGGGCCGCTTGATCCCAATCTCCTGAAAATAGGGCGCAAAGGCCAGCGCGCAGGCGATGAACCCCTTCATGTCGCATGACCCACGCCCATAGATCTTGCGATTGCGCAGTGTCGCGGTGAAGGGGTCCGAGCTCCAGTCCTGCCCCTCGACCGGCACCACGTCGGTATGCCCCGATAGCACGATCCCGCCATCGGCCTCGGGTGGCCCGAGCGTGGCGAACAGGTTGGCCTTGTTGCCTTCCGGGCTCAGCGTCAGATAGGTGCGCGTTCCGATCTGGTCGAGCCGGTGGTTGATATAGGCGATCATCTCGAGATTGCTCTCGGACGAGATCGACTGAAAGCCGATCAAATCCGCGAGAATTTCGAGTGTTTCGCCAAGCAGTCTATGGGCCATGAAGTCGGTCTCTTACGGTTTGATGCAGAGTTCGCGCGGCACGTTGGCAAGGCATTCGGGCCCACCATCATCGGTGATGCGCATGGTTTCGGTGATCTCAAGACCCCATTCTGGCGTCCAGATGGCCGGCATGAAGTGGAACACCATGTTCGATCGCAGCACCGACGGATCGCCCGGGCGAATGCTCATCGTGTGCTCGCCCCAATCGGGCGGATAGGAGAGCCCCACGGAATAGCCCGTACGCGAAGTCTTCTCGACGCCATATTTCCGCAGGACGCCAAAGAACGCATCGGCGATTTCCCCGCAGGTATAGCCCGGCTTGGCCACGGCCATGCCCGCTGCCAGTCCTTCCAATACCGCTTCCTGCGCCTTGAGCATGTCCTTGGGCGGCTCGCCCAGATAGACGGTGCGCGAAATGGGGCAATGGTAGCGCTTGTAGCAGCCTGCGATTTCGAAGAACGTGCCCTCGCCCTTGACCAGCTCGCGGTCGTCCCAGGTCAAATGCGCCGCCGCTGCATCGCGGCCCGAGGGCGTAAGCGGAACGATAGCCGAATAATCCCCGCCATAACCGTCGGCACCGACCAGTGAGGCGTGATAGATTTCCGCAACCAGCTCGTTCTTGCGCATTCCGGGCTCGATCACATCGCGAATGCGGGTGTGCATCGCTTCGACGATCCGCGCCGCCCGGCGCATATATTCGATTTCCGCTTCCGATTTGACCGAGCGCTGCCAGGTGACGACAGAGGTCGCATCGATCACCGTCACACCTTCGATTTCGGCGCGCAGCGTTTCAAGGCATGCTGCAGTGAAATAATAGTTGTCCATCTCGACGCCGATGCGCAGACGATCCCAACCCTTGTCCTTGAGGATGCCGCACAGATGTTCATAGGCGTGCTTGGCCGGGTTCTGCACATAATCGTCGGGGTAGGAAAATATGGAGTCGTTTTGGAGCCAAGTGGTCTTCTCGGCCCCAACCGCATCCATCGGCCGGCCCCACCAGACAGGCTCGTCGGTGAGCGAAACGACGACAGCCTGATGCACGTAAAAGCTCCATCCATCATACCCGGTGATCCAGTGCATGTTGGATGGATTCGTGACGATCAGGATGTCGATCCCCTGCGTCTGCATGGAGCGCCTAACGGCTTCCAGCCGCTCGTAATATTCAGGCAGTGTGAAGGGCAGTCGCGTGTTGACCATTCTCTGATGGGCTCCAAAAAAGACCTGGTTTAGGTCGAAATCATTGTGCCGGCCTTGGCCGACTGTGCCCGCGTGCGGGCTAATGTGGCAATGGCGGTATCCTGCACCCCCGTGCCCGTCAGGTCGGCCACTGTAATCTGGCGGTCGCTGGTCCGCCCGACGGCGCTTTGCGAGACAACTGCGCCGAGTTCGACAAAATCCGCATTCGCCGCGATAAGACCCGCGACAATGGCGTGGTGCAATTCGCCAAGGCGACGGGTCTGGTTCAGGCTGTCGGCGACATAGAGATCGGCGCGTGAGATCAGATTGGGGTCGATTTCGTTCTTGTGCTCGGCGTCCGAACCCATGGCCGTGATATGAGCGCCCGGTGCAATCCAGTCGGCCTGGAGAATTGGCGACGTTGCCGGCGTCGTGGTGACGATGATGTCAGCCCCCTCCACAGCCTCTTTTGCATCCGGGCAAGCCCTGACGGGTATGCCGAGATCGAGAGCCGCGCGTCGCGCAAAGAGTTCGGCCTTTGCCCTATCACGCGCCCAGACGCTGACCGTCTCGATGTTGCGCACCAAAAGTAGCGCCTCGAGCTGCAATCGCGCCTGCATTCCCGCGCCCAAGATCGCTGCCGAGCGGGCATTGCTCCGCGACAAATGTTTTGCCGCAACGGCACCCGCCGCGGCCGTCCGAATGTCGGTCAGATAGCCATTGTCGAGCAACAGGGCCTCGAGCAATCCGGTGTGCGCGCTAAGAACGACCATCAGGCCGTTCGTTGAGGCAATGCCCTTCGCGGGATTGTCGAAAAACCCGGGGCTGACCTTGATCGCAAAGCTATCCAGCCCCGGCACGAACGCTGTCTTGACGTCGACTTCGCCATTGGCCTCGGCGATATCGAGCCGAAGGATCGGTGGCATGACGACGGTGCCACTCGCCAGCGCCTTGAACGCATTCTCGACGCATTGGATCGCATCGCGATCGAGCGTGATCAGCCTGCGAAGATCGGTTTCGGTCAGAATTTGCACCTCGGCCATCAAGCGTCTCCGACAAGCGCTGGATGGGTCTCGGCGATAAGCTGCGCATGCACGCCCATGTCGATATTACGGCCCGACAGCACTAGGGCGGTGGGACCCTTGGCGAGAAATTTGCCCGACAGGATTGCACCGATGCCGACAGCTGCCGCCCCTTCGATCACTTCGCGCTCATGGACGTAGGCGTGAACGATGGCCCCAGCGATTTCCCGCTCGGTGAGCAGGATCGTCTCATCGACGAGATCGCGCACCATCCCGAATGTGTACCGATTGGACAGCCCGATGCCGCCGCCCAGCGAGTCGGCAAGCGTTTCGAGTTCGTCCACCTCGATGGGTCTTCCCGCCGCAAGGCACGCAACCATCGCTGCGCCACGCTCCATCGATACCCCGATGATCCGTGTTTTGGGCGAGACAGTCTTTATCGCTAGCGCCACCCCTGCGATCAAGCCGCCGCCCGAAAGCGGCACGAGTACGGCATCGAGTTCAGGAGCGTCTTCGATGATCTCGAGGCCGAGCGTTGCTTGCCCGGCGATGATCTCGGCGCGATCGAAAGGCGGAATGTCGATAAGCCCGTCTTCGGCGACCAGCCGGTCCACTTCGCGCTGCGCATCATCCTGGCTCTTGCCCACAATTCGCGCTTCCGCCCCAAGCGCCCGAATGGCCTCGACCTTGTTGGTGGGCACGAGCGAGGACATGCAGATGATGGCTTTGGCGCCGGTGGCGAGGGCCGCATGGGACAAGGCGCGCCCGTGATTTCCCGTCGACGCCGCCGCAACGCCACGCTGCTGCTCTTCCGAAGATAAGGAGAGTACGGCATTGGTGGCGCCGCGCAGCTTGAAACTGCCCGTCAGCTGCTGATGCTCGTTCTTGAACAGTATGGGATGGCCTGTGTGAGACGACAACGACATGCTCGGGGTCAGCGAGGAGCGCAGCACGTGCGACGCGATCCGTCGGCGCGCAGCCAGAACATCTGTCATTGTCACGGCTTTCGCCACGCGCTGCTCCATCGACGACACCATGTTAGTCGTGCCGGCTCTATGCGCCACTATGCGGGCTGGCCGGCTACCGTCATTGAGCGACTATGCATGTCGCCATGCGGGGCGGTCCTTCCAATTTACCCCGGTCCTGGCAGATGGTCTTGCTGCCGGCTGCTCATCATATAGACGTATCCTCCCTCGACTTGTGGCAGGAAGTTGGCAACCCTAATCGGCGTTAAAGCATTAGTTGCTCCGAACGCTCAAGTTCGGCAGTGCGTGGATGGTTTTGTGTTTGCAATTGCCGCGAGCACGGTGCCGTCCAACTTCGAGTGGGCCAAAATATTATTTGGCCAGCCCCGACCGTGACTGCATGCAATCTGCAAAAATATCAAAGGACAGGAGACATTATGCGCATGACAATTTCAAAATCCCTGACGACCACTCTGCTTGCCGGCGTCGCGGCGCTCGGTGTCGCAGGTGCCGCACAGGCTGCCAGTCTCGCTGAAATTCAGGAAAGTGGCACGATCCGTATCGCTGTCGCCAACGAGATCCCCTATGGCTACATCGACCCCGTCACGGGCGATGCCATGGGTGCAGGTCCTGACGTCGCAAAATATATCGTCGAACAGCTCGGCGTCGAAAATATCGAGTGGGTCACCACTGACTTCTCGTCGCTAATCCCCGGCCTTCAGGCCGACCGCTTCGACATGGTCGCAGCCGAAATGGCGGTTATCCCGACCCGCTGCTCGACAGTTATCTATTCCGAGCCCAACACCTCCTATGGTGAAGGTCTGCTCGTTCCAGCCGGCAACCCCGGCGGCCTGACCGGCTACCAGGATTTCGCCGATAACCCGGACCTGACCGTCGCCATCATGGCTGGTGCAAACCAGCTCGACATGATGCAGGCTTTGGGCGTTTCTGAAAGTCAGCTCGTAACCATCTCGTCGAACGCCGACGCAATCTCGACGGTCTCGACCGGTCGCGCGGATGCCTATGCGGCAACCGGCCTGACCGCCAGCGAACTGGCTGGACAGAGCGATGCGGTTGAAGTGGCTGAAGGCTTTACCGATCCCATCATCGACGGTGAAGAGCAGCGCTCTTGGGGTGGTTTCGTCTTCGCGCAGGGCAATGAAGAGCTCCGCGACGCGGTCAACGACATCCTTGCCGAATACAAGCAGACCCCTGAATGGGAAGCGTCGGTAACCGGTTATGGGTTTACCGATGCGGACGTGTCGCGCTCGTTCGACGTGACCACTGAAGAGCTCTGCACCGAGTAAGGTGCCATCCGCCTTTTGGCGATGATCCAATGATGCCGGTAGGCGGTTGCGCCTGCCGGCTTGTTGGTTAAGCTCCCTTTTCCAAGACAAGTCAGTTCGAGATCGAGCCTATGGATTGGACGCAATACCTCAATCCCCTGATGCAAGGGGCTTGGGTGACCATCGAGCTAACGATTTACTCGACGATATTTGGCGCGATCCTTTCGTTCGCAGCCGGTATCGGCAAGCTGGCCCACAATCCGCTCATCAAGGCGATTGCGGTCGGTTACATCGAAATTTTCCGGGGCACGTCGCTTCTGGTCCAGCTGTTCTGGCTCTATTTCGCGCTGCCAGTCGCCGGGCAGGCCATCGGACTGGACTTGCGATTGCCGCCCGTTGTGGCCGGTGTTCTGGCCCTGTCGCTCAATATCGGTGCCTATGGTGCCGAGGTCGTGCGTGGCGCCATCCAGTCGGTTTCAAAAGACCAGTACGAAGCTGCCAAGGCGCTCAATTTCACACCGCGCAAAACGCTGTGGCGCGTGGCGCTGCCCCAGGCCATCCCCGAAATGATGCCGTCCTTTGGCAATCTGGCCATCCAGAATTTGAAAGATACCGCGCTGGTGTCGCTTATCAGCCTCTCCGATCTGGCCTTCCGGGCCGAGCAATTGCGCAATTTCACCCAGGATTCGACCACGATCTATACCATGACGCTGTTCATGTATTTCGGTCTGGCCCTGGTCCTGACGGCCATGATGAAAGTGCTCGAGCGGTTCGTTGGCCGCTGGCGCGCGGGAGCGAGGTAGGCCATGCTTTTCGGAATCGAATGGGATACCTCCTCGACCTGGGCCTTTGCGACCTCCATCCTGCCGATCCTTTTGATCGGCATGTGGGTCACCATCCAGGCCGCCGTCGTGGGCTTCTTCATCGCACTCGTCCTCGGCCTCGTCTGGGCCGCGCTCAAGGCAGCACCTCTCAAGATCATCTCATGGCCCGCGATCGTAGTGACGGAGTTTCTCCGTGATACGCCGCTGCTGATCCAGCTGTTCTTTCTCTATTACGTCCTGCCCGAATTCGGCATCGTGCTTCCGGCCTTCATGACGGGGGCGCTGGCGCTGGGCCTGCAATATTCGGCCTATACTTCCGAGGTCTATCGGGCCGGCATCGAAGCTGTAGCCCGTGGACAGCACGAAGCGGCCCGGGCGCTCAATCTTTCGGGCACCCGCACCTTCACCCACATCATCCTGCCCCAGGCAGTGCCGCGCATCGTCCCGGCCATGGGCAATTATCTCGTCTCGATCATGAAGGACGTGCCGCTCCTATCTGTGGTCACGGTCCTCGAAATGCTCAACGTCGCGCGCATCATCGGCGACAGGACGTTCAACTACATCGTCCCGCTCTCGATGGTCGGCGGCATCTATCTGATCATGACCCTGATCGCATCCGGCGCCGTGCGCCTGCTTGATGACAAGCTGCCCAAAAGAGGAATTCCGCTCAAATGACCGAAACCGGCGCCGATACGATCATCAAGTTCGACAAGGTCGTCAAACGCTTCGACACGTTCACCGTGATCGATGAACTCGATTTCGAGGTGAAGCGCGGCGAGAAGGTCACGATCATCGGGCCTTCGGGTTCGGGCAAGTCGACCGTCCTGCGCATTCTCATGACCCTCGAGCCGATTTCCGGCGGCGTCGTCTATGTCGATGGCGATACGCTCTGGCACGAAAAGGGCGGCAACGGCGATCTTAAGCCCGCCAGCGAATCCCATCTGCGCAAGATGCGCGAGAAGATGGGCATGGTGTTCCAGCAGTTTAATCTCTTCCCGCACATGACAGTGCGCCGCAACCTGACCGAAGCGCCGACGCAAGTCTTGGGCATGCCCAAGGCCGAAGCCAAACAGCGCGCGGATGAACTGCTCGAAATGGTCGGGCTCACCGCTCACGCCGACAAATACCCACATCAGCTCTCGGGCGGCCAGCAGCAGCGCGTCGGCATCGCCCGCGCCCTCGCCATGCGCCCCAAGATCATGCTGTTCGACGAGCCGACATCGGCGCTCGATCCCGAACTGGTCGGCGAAGTGCTCGGCGTCATCCGCAGGCTGGCCGAAGAGCACGATCTCACAATGTTGCTCGTCACCCACGAGATGAACTTCGCCCGCCAGATTTCCGACCGCGTCTGCTTTTTCGACCGTGGGAAGGTGCTCGAACAGGGCAAGCCCGAAGACCTTTTCACCAATCCCAAGGAAGAGCGCACGCGCGAATTCCTCAAGGCGGTGCTGGAAGACAACTAGCGCCATCGGCGATTGGCCACCAATCTCACGGCGCCATCCGGACCTAGCCCGGATGGCCGTTTGGTGCTGAATCTTTTTAAGCGTTTAAATCTGGACGCTTAGCCCCTCGCGGTAGTACCGTGCGCGCATGCAGCTTCATATGCCATCAAGGGGCGGCGCCATTCGCCAAGGTCAGATCAAACTCGACGACAGGGATCTGAAAATCCTCTCGATCCTCCAGCGTGAGGGGCGAATACCAAAGGCTACGCTCGCCGAGCGCGTCAACCTCACGCCAACCCCATGCTGGGAGCGCTTAAAGCGCCTCGAAGATGCAGGCATTATCGAGAGCTATGGCGCCCGCATTTCCCTCAGGGCCTTCGGACCACTAACGGTCGTCTTCGTCCAGATCGAACTCGAAAGCCATCAGGCCGAAGATTTCGCACGCTTTGAAGCTAAGATCGGAAAGATCGACCGCATCGTCGAATGCTGGGCGGTCGGTGGCGGCATCGATTACATGCTCAAGGTCATCACCCGCGACCTCGAAGCCTACCAGATGCTGATCGAGGACCTCCTCGCCGCCAAGATCGGCGTTCGACGGTATTATTCCTATGTTGTGACCTCTCCGGTCAAGGACACGCCCTGGCCGGTCACTGCGATCACCGAGGCGGGATAGGTTAACCGTCCAGACGAACCCTCGCCCCAGCGGCGGGGATGGCAGCAGAACCATCGCCAGGCTCGGCCAAGTTTGGCACCAGCCTCTGCGCACTCTTGTCTATGGTGAGCAAAATCCCACCGAGAGCGCGACCATGTCCAGCCTGTCTGCCAAATATGCCCATGCGGGCCTCGCCGCCCAACTCGCCGACCCCGACCTGTTGTGCCAGCTAGCCCATATCGGGGGACAAGCGGTCGCGGCGGTGTCGGGCGAAACCATTTCGGTTACAGATCCGGCCACCGGCGAGGAGATCGGCACGATTGCCGCCCTGAGTGCCGAAGAGTCCCAGGCGGCGATCGGGCGGGCCGACGAGGTTTTCCATGCCTGGTCGGGTCTTTTGCCCCAGGAGCGCTCGACGATACTGCGCCGCTGGTATGATCTGATCATGGATGCGCAGGAAGATCTCGCCCAGATCATGACCGCCGAACAGGGCAAGCCCATTTCGGAATCGCGGGGAGAGATCGCCTATGCTGCCTCCTTCGTGGAGTTCTTCGCCGAGGAAGCCAAGCGCCCCAATATTGAATCGGTGACCTCGCATCTGCCCGACGCCGAAGTCGAAATCTGGCGCGAGCCGGCTGGGGTCGCAGCGCTCATCACGCCCTGGAACTTCCCCTCGGCCATGATCACCCGCAAGGCGGCAGCGGCGCTGGCCGCAGGCTGCACCTGTCTCGTGCATCCGTCTTCTGAAACGCCCTATTCGGCCACGGCCCTTGCCGTCCTCGGGGCGCGCGCGGGCATTCCCGCCGGCGCGTTCAACGTCGTCACTGGAAAGGCGCCCACCATCGTTGAGCCATGGGTGAAGGACAGCCGCGTGCGCGTGCTCTCGTTTACCGGCTCGACCGAAGTCGGCAAGCTTCTCTATCGTCAATCCGCCGATACGGTAAAACGCCTGGTCATGGAACTGGGCGGCCACGCCCCGTTCATCGTCTTTGCCGATGCCGATATCGATCAGGCCGTCGAAGAAGCCATCAAGGCAAAGTTTGCGACATCGGGCCAGGATTGCCTCGGCGCCAATCGCTTCTTTGTCGAGCGGCGCGTCTATGACCAGTTCTGCGAGCGATTTGCCGAAGCTAGCAGCGCGCTGACGCTTGGGGCAGGACACACCGATCCCGACATCGGCCCCCTGATGAACGAAAAGGCGGTCGCCAAACAAATCTCCCATGTCGAAGACGCACTCGCAAAAGGCGCCAGATGCCTCGTCGGCGGCAAGATCGATACCCAGGGGCCTTTGTTTTTCCAGCCCACGGTGCTCGTCGATGTGCCCGCCGACGCGCTGATCATGAACGAAGAGACATTTGGCCCGGTCGCCGCAATTTGCGCCTTCGACTCCGAAGAGGAAGCGCTAAAGCGTGCCAACGACACCGAGTACGGGCTAATCGCCTATCTCCACACCATGGACCCGCGCCGCATCTACAGGGCAAGCCGACAGCTCCAGTTCGGCATGGTCGCGGTCAACCGCACCAAGGTGACCGGCGCGCCGATTCCCTTTGGCGGCTACAAGCAATCGGGCATGGGCCGCGAAGGCGCCCGGCTGGGCATGGAAGAGTTCACCGAAGTCAAATATGTCTGCCGCGACTGGGCCTGAGATACAAAAGAACAATAGGAAAATGACGATGCTGACCAACGACCAACTCGATCAGTGGGATCGCGAGAATTTCTTCCACCCCTCGACCCACCTTGCCCAGCACGCGCGAGGCGAAAGCCCCAATCGCATCGTCAAGACCGCCTCGGGCGTCTATATCGAAGACCGTGACGGCAACAAATTGCTCGACGCATTTGCGGGGCTCTATTGCGTCAATGTCGGTTATGGCCGCCAGGAGATCGCCGAAGCCATTGCCGATCAGGCGCGCGAGCTCGCCTATTATCACGCCTATGTCGGCCACGGCACCGAAGCGTCGATCACCCTCGCTAAAATGGTGCTCGACCGTGCCCCGGCCAATATGAGCAAGGTCTATTTCGGCTTAGGCGGGTCGGACGCCAACGAAACCAACATCAAGCTCGTCTGGTACTACAACAACATCCTCGGTCGCCCTGAGAAAAAGAAGATCATCTCGCGCTGGCGCGGTTATCACGGCTCGGGCCTGATGACCGGCTCGCTGACCGGCCTGGCGACCTTCCACAACAAGTTCGACCTCCCGCTCAGCCAGGTGATCCACACCGAGGCGCCCTATTATCTGCGCCGCCCGCGCAAGGACATGAGCGAAGCCGAATTCGTGCGCCATTGCGTAGCTGAACTCGAAGCGCTCATTGCGCGCGAGGGCGCCGATACGATAGCGGCGTTCATCGGCGAGCCCATTCTGGGCACCGGCGGCATCGTGCCCCCACCCGCCGGATACTGGGCCGCCATTCAGGCTGTGCTCCACAAGCACGATATCTTGCTGATTGCCGACGAAGTGGTCACCGGCTTTGGCCGCCTGGGCACCATGATGGGGTCCGATCATTACGGCATGCGCCCCGACATCATCACCATCGCCAAGGGTTTGACTTCGGCCTATGCCCCGCTTTCGGGTTCGATCATCGGCGAGAAGATGTGGTCTGTGCTCGAACAGGGGACGGACGAAAACGGTCCGATCGGCCATGGCTGGACCTATTCTGCCCACCCGATCGGTGCCGCTGCAGGCATCGCCAATCTAAAACTGATCGACAGCCTCGGCCTCGTCGAGAACGCCGGCAGCGTCGGCGCCTATCTCAATGCCCAGATGCAGGCGGCAGTCGGTGACCATCTCAATGTCGGCGAAGTGCGCGGCGAGGGCATGCTGTGCGCCGTCGAACTGGTCAAGGATCGCAACGCCACCGAGTTCTTTGACGCGAGCGAAAAGGTCGCGCCGCGGATCGTCGGTGAAATGGCCAAGGCGGGGGTTATCGCGCGGGCCATGCCACAAGGTGACATCATCGGTTTTGCGCCGCCCCTGTGCCTTACCAAAGCCGAGGCGGATATCGTGGTGGAGAAGACTGCGTCTGCGCTCAAGTCCGTGCTGGGCTAGCGTCGCCGCACCGCAAATCTTGCAGGGCCTTGTTTTGCGCGCATTGGCCCTGTAAGGTGAGGTCACACGTTCTGATGCTAATGGTTCCCGATCTGCCGGTTCTTCCGGTCACTTGGATATCCTGAACTGCAAGACGTTGAGGTCCGGCAGCGCGAGTTGCACGGATCGGTTCGCGCACATGTCGTTCGCGGGCAATTCGCCACTAAAGGATCCCAAAATGATCACCGGCAAAGTGAAATTCTTCAACACCACCAAGGGCTTCGGCTTCATTCAGCCTGACCAGGGCGGCCAGGATGCATTCGTGCACATTTCGGCTGTTGAGCGTTCCGGCCTGTCGACCCTGACCGAAGGTCAGTCGGTCACGTACGAACTCGAAAAGGGCCGTGATGGCCGCGCTTCTGCAGTAAACCTCCAGGTTTCTGAATAAGCCTTTCGACGATCCCTAAGGCCGCCGAAAGGCGGCCTTTTTGCGTTTGAGGAGGTCCATGATGACCACCACGCCACTACCCAAGACCAGCGCTCAGACCAAATTCGCTGAGATGGAAGCCCGCCAGAAAGAGGCGCTTCGCCTCGAAGAGATTGCTCTCGACGCCACCCGCGCCAAAACCGTCCGCCTCCGCGCCCTTCGCGAAGAGCAGGAGCGCAAGGACCAGGTCGAAAAAGAGTCGGCCGCCGCCGCCAAGCGCCCCAAGAAACGCGCCAAATAAACGCTCTCACACCGCCTGCGGCGTCGCACGCCCGCGTAGTCGCGCGTTCCTGCTACCCCCTGATCAGCATTACCTGCCGGCCCTCACTCTGTACCGCCGCGGTACAGGTTTGCCCCTCTGTAACGGCGGCAGAGGTTTGAGCCGCCCAGCCCTCATCCCTTCGTCTCGCCGCATCTCGGCAGTCATCTCCGACCGGGGGCCGGATCATCGTTAGCGCGGTTGGCCAACCAGTCCTTCCAACTCCGCGTCTCAGCGCACCCTCATCCTTCCCTCCGGGCCACCTTCTGCCTCAAGGGGAGAAGGAAACGGCAGAGTCTGTGAAAGAGCTTCACCGCCCACCACCCGCGTCCCTTCTCCCCTGGTGGGAGAAGGTGTCCCGAAGGGACGGATGAGGGGTCTGAGTTTCCTCAACCACCTTCGGCCAAGAAATAACCTATCCCCGCCCTCTCAAGCTCACCCATACTCCCCGAACGAACCCGCGTTGATGGACGCAAGCGCAACGAACGTTTGGGCGGGTTTGGTTCGGGTTCCTTGCGGGTCGCCGCAGGGAAGGCCTAAACGTCACAAGTGCCGGTCGTCGGTACCCATACGACGGCTTACCGGGGAAACCCGGCGGGGATTGACCCCAGCCTTCTGAAGGGCGACTAAGCCAAAAATCCCGAGCGCCTGGGGCGATGATCGCTTCATACTAAAAACAAATTGCGGAGCGCTCATCGCCCCATGCCGTCTTTCCATCATCCGAGGCGATATCGCCGTCGGGCGCATTGTCATGCCTTTTCAAGCACCGCGGCGATCCCTTGGCCGACACCTATGCACATGGTGACCAGCGCCCGTTTCTTACCCGCAAGGCTCATTTCGAGAGCTGCCGTGCCTGAGATGCGAGCGCCACTCATGCCGAGGGGGTGGCCGAGAGCGATGGCGCCGCCATTGGGGTTCACGAAATCGGCGTCCTCAGCGATGCCCAGTCCACGCAATACGGCGATGCCCTGACTGGCAAAGGCTTCGTTGAGCTCGACGAGGTCGAAATCAGATGCCGCGAGGCCAAGCCGCGCCATGAGCTTCTGGCTGGCGGGAAGCGGACCGATGCCCATGACGCGCGGCGGCACGCCGGCCGTTGCGCCGCCCACGACGCGTGCCAATGGGGTGAGCCCATATTTCTTGACCGCAGCCTCGGAAGCGACGATCAGCGCAGCGGCACCGTCATTGACGCCGGAGGCGTTGCCCGCTGTCACCGTGCCACCCTCTTTCTTGAAGGGTGTCGGCAATTTGGCCAGCGTTTCGAGGCTGGTCGCGCGCGGATGCTCGTCGGTATCGACAACAACCGGGTCGCCCTTGCGTTGCGGGATGCTGACGGGAACGATTTCCTTGGCCAGACGGCCATTGGCCTGCGCCGCGGCCGCCTTGGCCTGGCTCGCAACCGCAAAGGCATCCTGATCCTGCCGCGAAATCTTGTAATCCTCGGCGACGTTTTCACCAGTCTCGGGCATGGAATCGACGCCGTAGCGCGACTTCATCGCCGGATTGACGAAGCGCCAGCCGATCGTCGTGTCATAGATTTCGGCATTGCGGGAAAAGGCCGTCTCAGCCTTGGGCATGACGAAAGGCGCGCGGCTCATCGATTCAGTGCCGCCGGCAATCATCAACTCCGCTTCCCCGGCTTTGATGGCCCGGGCGGCAGTGAGCAGCGCATCGAGGCCCGAACCGCAGAGGCGGTTGATCGTCGTGCCGGTGACCGTCTCGGGAAGCCCCGCCAGGAGCAGGCTCATCCGCGCGACGTTTCGGTTGTCTTCGCCGGCCTGATTGGCATTGCCAAAGATCACGTCATCGACGGTTTCGAAATCGATGTTCGGGTTGCGATCGACAAGCGCTTTGAGAACGATAGCGCCCAGATCGTCGGGACGCACCTTGCTCAAGGAGCCGCCGAAGCGACCAATGGGGGTGCGGATATAATCGCAGATATAGGCCTCGGTCATCACGCTGCCTTTCCGCCGGCATGGGCGATTTTCGTGCGCTCGTTAAGGTCGCGCAGGGTGGTGAGTTCTTCTGTCGTGGGGACGGGCGTCTCCTCGAGATCGTCGGCGAATTTCACCGTCCAGCCACACGTCTCCTGCACCATTTCGCGGGTGACGCCGGCATGAAGCGAGACGACGGTAAATTCCTTGGTCACCGGATCGGGCTTCCAGATAGCCAGATCGGTGATGAGCAGTGTCGGGCCCTTGGTCGTAATGCCGAGGCGCTCGCGGTGATCGCCGCCCTCGCCATGGCCGAACGAGGTGAAAAAGTCGATCTTTTCCACCATCGAGCGCGTAGCCTGTTTGAGCGTGATGTAAATCTCACCACAGGACGACGCGATCTCCGGCGCGCCGCCGCCGCCGGGCAGACGGACCTTGGGCTTGTGGTAATCGCCGATTACGGTCGTATTGATATTGCCGAACTTGTCGATCTGCGCGGCGCCCAAAAAGCCGATGGAAATGCGTCCGCCCTGCAGCCAGTAGCGAAACATCTCCGGCACGGCGACGGTGCTGACGGCCGTTTCGCACAATTCGCCATCGCCGATCGAGAGAGGCAGGACGTCGGGGGCCGTGCCAATGGTGCCCGACTCATAGATCAGGGTGATGTCGGGCGCGTGCGTCAGCCGCGCGACATTGCAGGCTGCCGAGGGCGCGCCGATGCCCACAAAGCAAACGTCCTTGCTGGTAAGGGCGCGCGAAGCGGCGATTGTCATCATTTCGGTGGGGGTGAAATCGGTCATGTCAAAGCCCCTTGATCCGTTCGGCGAACACTTCGGGTGTCGCGCTCAATACGTTGTCTTTCATCCACTGGTCGAACAGGTCGCGATCCGCCGAGACCTTGTCCCATTCGAGATAGGCCGCGTTGTCGCGTGCGTAATAGCCATGGGTATAGGAGGGGTGTGCCCCGCCCTTGACGACGGAAATTGCCGTGACCGTCCAATGGGGCAGAACGGTAAGGTTGGGGTGAAGGCCCTTGAAGTCGGGCACGATCTCTTCGACCGTCACCACGACCCGCTTGGCGGCAAGCGCTGCTTCCTTTTGCACGCCCACAATGCCTTCGATCAGGACGTCGCCCTTTTCGTTGGCTTTTTGAGCGTGAATGAACGTCACATCCGGACGATGCGCTGGAATCGCAGCCAATTCTTCACCCGTAAAGGGGCAGATGACCGATTTGATGTCGGGGTTGACCTTTGGCAGGTCAGCGCCCTTGTACCCACGGAAGATCGCGCAGGGCAGGCCCGCAGCGCCGGCCTCATAGGCGTTGGCCATGGCGGCGTGCGAATGCTCGATAGTTTCGATCGTACGCGGATAGCCGTTTTCGATGGCGTCGCGCATGCGGCGCAAGAGGCCAACGCCGGGATTGCCGGCATAGGAGAAAATCACCTTTTTCGCCAGCCCCATGCCGATCATCTGGTCATAGATGATGTCGGGCGTCATGCGCACAAGCGTAAGATCGCTAATGCCCTGCCGGATCACCTCGTGCCCCGCTGCGTGGGGGATCAAATGGGTAAACCCCTCGAAAGCAACCGTATCGCCAGACTTGAGATTTTCACGCACCGCTTGATCGAGCGGTATCACCTTGCCCATGACTGTCCGTTTCCTGTCAGATATATAACTCAAAACACATTAGATACTGGCAGAACGTCGAGGTAAAATGATAAAACCCGCAATCTATATAACTTTTGGAAATGTGAATTGGCGCTTCTCGATCCACGCATCAAGCTTCGTCATCTAGCCTGCTTTCTGGAAACCGATGGGCGAGGGGGCGTTCAGGAAGCTGCCGAGGCACTGGGTCTGACCCAGCCCGCAGTGTCAAAATCGCTGGCCGAACTCGAGGCGATTTTGGGCGTGGCGCTGTTTGATCGTTCGCGGCGCCGACTGGCATTGACCGACCACGGTGCGCTGTTTCTGCGCCATGCCAACGCCTCGATGTCGGCCTTACGGCAGGGTGTCGAGTCGCTTGTCGAGGCAGGAGGCGCCGCGCGCGTAGTGCGGCTCGGGGCGCTGCCCACTGTCGCGGTAGATGTGGTGCCACAGGCTGTCGCGGGGTTTCTGGCAGGCCCGCTTGCCTGTCGTGTTCATGTCGAAAGCGGGCCAAGCCCTCATCTGCTGGGGCTGCTGCGTGGTGGCGCGATTGACCTCGTCGTCGGCCGGCTACCATCGCCCGAAGTGATGGTTGGGCTAACGTTCGAACATCTCTACTCCGAGCCATTGGTGCTGGCCGTGCGCCCGGACCACCCCTTGCTCAGTGCAACGGACCTTACGCTCGCCATGGTGCAAGGATATCCGGCACTCGTGCCGCCGCGCGAGGCGATCATAAGGGGGACGGTGGAAACGATGCTGCTGGCCGCCGGTGTGCCGAGCCTTCCTCGTGAGATCGAGACGGTCTCCAACTCATTCGGGCGGGCCTATACGCTGTTGACCGATGCCGTCTGGTTCATTTCGCGTTCGGTGGTCGCCAATGATCTCGAAAAGGGTGACCTTGCCGCGCTGCCCCTCGACATGACAGCCAGCCATGGCGCCATCGGCATCACGACCCGCGCCGGTAGCGAAAGCGCTATTCACACCGATGCGCTGATTGCCAGCGTACGCGCCATCGTCCGAAAGCGCGAGGCAGGGCCCTAGCGCTGGCTGGCGCGGGCGGGCGACATCTGTGCCCGCCGGCGCTCGAGGCGGATACGGCGCGCCGTTTGAAAACCGCTCACCAGAGCCCGGACGATGAAATAGAAGAACAGCCAGGTGAAGACCGCCACCGGCAGTGCGCCGATCATCATGGTCTGGAACAGCGGGAGGATTGCGCCAAGATCGAGCGACAAGAGGCCCCCAGACAGCGCCTCCGTATCAGCCGCACGCAGGACGGCGGTCGGGTCATCTGGGAACAGCCGTCGCAGGATCGCGGCGCCAAACTGGTAGCTGAGCGAAAAGAACAGCGGAAAGGTGAGTGGATTTCCCCAGGCGGTGCCAATCGCCGCGGCAAGCATGTTGCCACGCGTAAAAAAGGCGAGAACGAAGCCCAGGAAAAAATGCAGCCCGATCAGCGGGAAGACCGACACCGCCGCGCCCGAGGCAACACCCGCACCGATCGCGTGCGGGCTGGCGGTCAGCCGCAGAACCCGCTTTTGCAGATATGTCACATACCGACGTATCCCCATGCGTGGCCAGACGACATCCCGTAGTCGCGAGCGCCAATCTCTCTTGTGCCGGTCGTTATGCTGCATGGTGCTGGCGGTTTCTCCTTCGATCAATTCCTTTTACCGGCGCTCTGGCGACCCATGCCAGAGTTTTCCGCATGGGTGTGGCAGTATTGCGCAAATTGGGTAAAACCTGCGTCAATCCAGAGCTTTATGACGCAAATGTCATAATCGCTGTGGCCTTGGCGTTCTGACTCGGCTATTGCGCCCAAAACGTCACACATTCTGGGGAGCTGGTCACCCATGGCGAAGTCGGCCATCGACAAGGATCTCAAGCGCGTCGGCCAGCTCAAGGCTGCGACCAACGAAAGCGCCAGAGCGATCGCCGCGCCGGGCTTGGCGCTGGTGTTCCTTCTGGCGGCCCTGGTCTGGGCTACGTTCGCGGTCTCAAGCGGTCCGCTGAGCTATCTGGTGATCATCGCCACGGTTATCGCCGCCTATATGGCGCTCAATATCGGCGCCAATGACGTTGCCAACAATATGGGTCCGGCTGTCGGCGCCAAGGCGCTCACCATGGGCGGGGCGCTGCTGATTGCTGCAATCTGCGAGGCGGCAGGCGCGCTTCTAGCTGGCGGCGACGTCGTGACAACGATTTCGCGCGATATCATCGCGCCTGGCACGGAATTGGGCACCACGACCTTTATCATGGTGATGATGGCAGCACTGCTTGCCTCAGCGCTATGGGTAAACCTGGCGACCATTATCGGTGCGCCGGTGTCGACGACCCATTCGGTTGTCGGCGGCGTTGTGGGCGCAGGAATTGCCGCAGCAGGTGTCTCGGCCATCATCTGGCCGACAATCGCCAAGATCGCCGCGAGCTGGGTCATTTCACCAATGATGGGCGGCGCACTGGCGGCGGTGCTGCTGACGGTGATCAATTTCACCATTCTGCGTCAGAGCCAGAAGGCCATAGCTGCACGGGTCTGGGTGCCGGTCCTCGTTGGGATCATGATTGGCGTTTTCGCCATGTACATGTCGATGAAGGGTTTTTCTCGCGTCTGGTCGCCCGCCGGGCATATCGTCCTGCTCATCGGTCTCGTAGCAGCCGGGCTAGGCTGGCTGCTCGCGCAGCCATGGGTCAAGTCGCGAACCTCGGATATGGAAAATTCCAACAAGCAGGTGGGAACGCTGTTTCGCCTGCCGCTGATTTTTGCAACTGCACTTCTGTCCTTTGCCCATGGTGCCAACGACGTCGCTAACGCGGTAGGCCCGCTTGCCGCGATCGTGGCTGCGGTACAGGAGGGCGGAGCTTCCGATCAGGTGGCGTTGCCGATCTGGGTTCTGGCCATCGGCGCATTGGGGATAGCGCTGGGACTGGCGCTGTTCGGTCCGAGGCTGATCCGCACTGTCGGTGAAAAGATCACCAAGCTCAACGAAATCCGCGGTTTCTGCGTCGCGCTTTCGGCAGCGACAACCGTTTTGGTCGCGTCCGCGCTGGGGCTGCCTGTGTCATCGACGCATATCGCTGTCGGCGCCGTGTTCGGCGTGGGGTTCCTGCGCGAAGGGTTTTCCAACCGCAACATCCGCAACAAGGCGGTAAGCCCGGACGGTGTTTTCTTGCGCACCGACCATCTCAACACGACGCCCGAGGAAGCCATCGTCAACTTTCAGAAGCGCCAGAAGCGTTATCTGGTACGCCGCCAGCACGCGCTGTCGATTGGCGCGGCTTGGGTGATTACCGTTCCAGCAGCCGCAATGCTGTCTGCCGCATTATACTGGGCGATGATCCTATTGTTCGGGCTCTAAAGCGGCATTGAAGCGCTCGAAAAGCTCTAACCCTGAGCAACGGCTCTGATGGGGGCCGAAACTCTCGACTTGCTCGTCTCGCGCTGCGCAAGTGTAACGGCGACATCGGCCAGTCCGTCATGGGTGATCAGCCGCTTGGCCTCAGTGATGACGGCCCAATGGCGATAGCGCTGGCCCATTTCCTTCCAATCATCGCGCTGATTGGTCACCAGAAGCGGGAACAACTTGACCTCTACGACCCGTGGGCGCTCAGGCGTAACGGGCAGAAAATAAGAGCCGATGGGCGTCTCTTCGATTTCGCCTTCGACGCCTGCTTCCTCATAGGCCTCGTGCGCCGCACTTTCCCACGCGGTCTTGCCCGCCATCAGTCCGCCCTTTGGAAAGATCCATTTGCCCCGTCCGCGCGACGTGATCAGTAGAACGACCAATTGGCCATCAACGATGGTGTAAGGCAGGGCACCGTATTGCGGCCCAGCAGGCTCGACTGGCGGGCGGCGAAATAGCGAAAAAAGGCGCATGGGCATTGTCTGGATCATCTCCCATCCGGGTGTTCAAAGAGTCTAGGCTGATTTGGCCGTCATGGTCAAAGCTCAACACCGGCTGTGAATCTAAAGTTCAAGGCTTGTACAGGCGGTCGCCGCAAATGCTAAGATGGCGCAAGCGTTTCTCTCGAAAGCGATAGAATCACACACATGAGCGGAGCAGACCCAAGACGATGACCGTCGATATCGACATGGGCACGACCACCAAAGGCACGCCGGCCCGGCTCGATCTCGAAGAGCTATTGGCGACCCGTCTTTTGGTGCAGGGCAATTCCGGCTCGGGCAAGTCTCACCTCCTGCGACGACTGCTCGAGCAGAGCGCGCAGTGGGTGCAGCAATGTGTCATCGATCCGGAAGGCGATTTCGTCACCTTGGCCGACAAGTTCGGCCATGTGGTTGTCGAAGCCAACCGATCCGAACAGGAACTGACGCGGATTGCCGGGCGCATCCGCCAGCACCGCGTTTCGGTTGTGCTGAGCCTTGAAGGGCTCGAGGCTGAAGCTCAGATGCGGGCTGCTGCGGCGTTCCTCGGCGGCCTCTTTGATGCAGATCGCGACTTCTGGTACCCAATGCTGGTGGTAGTCGACGAAGCGCAGCTCTTTGCGCCCGCCTCTGGCGGAGAGGTGTCGGACGATGCGAGAAAACTCTCGCTCGGTGCTATGACCAATCTCATGTGCCGTGGGCGCAAGCGCGGGCTGGCCGGCGTCATCGCCACACAGCGCCTCGCGAAGCTGGCCAAGAACGTCGCCGCCGAAGCGTCGAACTTTCTGATGGGCCGGACTTTTCTCGATATCGATATGGCGCGAGCCGGCGATCTTTTGGGCATGGACCGGCGCGGTACCGAGATGTTCCGCGATCTGGAAAAAGGCAATTTCGTTGCGCTGGGACCGGCAATGTCGCGGCGGCCCTTGCCGATCCGCATTGGTGACGTGGAGACCAGCGCGCGCTCCACATCGCCCAAGCTGATGCCAATGCCTGAAACCGGTGCCGACGCTGCCGACCTGATTTTTACCCCATCGCCTGACGAGGAAATACGCTCCATCCCGCGTCGCGTCGTTCAGCCGGCCCCACGCCCTACCGCCGATATTTTGGCGCAGTTGAGCCAGCCGCTCCCGCGTGTCGAACCGGAGCCGGTGTCTCTGTTTCCCGAGATCGATGCGGTGGAACGCGACGCCGCGATCGATGCGGTGCTGGGTGAGATTCTCGAAGACCCTGACGCTAGTTTCCGCTCTGTGGCTGTTCTCTATCAGGACTTCCTCGTGCGCTGCCGTATTCGCCGCGTTCCCGGGACCCCGCCCGATCTGACGGAATTCAAGCGCCGTTTCGCGGTCGCGCGGGCCGGCGTCGATACAGCCGGTGCACAATCTGACGGTTGGCAAACCGCAATCAATCTCGCCGCCAGCCTGCCAGAAGATTTGCAAGGCGTTTTCCTGATGGTTGCACGCGCTGCCGTCGAAAAACTTTCCTGTCCTTCCGATGCAACCCTGGCACGGGCCTATGGCAGCCATTCTGCCTCGCGGGCACGCAGGCTTTTGACCTATTTCGAGGATCGCGGATTGATCGTGTTGCGCGAGGACTTCAGCGGTCGCCGTACTGCCGCGTTCCCGGATCTGGGCACAGAGACCGCGCCGGGAGATGCAAATGGTCCTGCGGAAAGCCCTGACGGCCGAATGGCCGCAGAATAAGCGGGAGCGCGATTTTCCGCTTTTGACGGAAATGCCAGTTTGTCAGATGCAGCCCGAAAGATAGGTTCGCGCTCATGATCATTGCACTCGACATCGGCGGCAGCGCCATAAAGGCAGCATGGGCGCAAAGCCCGGACCGCATCACCCAGATGGGCCGCGTGGAAACACCGCGCACCGATTTTGCGGCGTTCGTCGAAACGCTTGCCGGCATCGTGGCCGCTGCCCCCACGGCGCCTGACGCGCTCTCGATCTCGATTTGCGGCGTCACCGATATCGACACCGGCACGATGATCTGCGCCAACGTGCCCTGTATCGATGGCCGGACGCTCGATGCTGATCTGTCCAAAGCACTCGGACTTCCTGTATCCGTTGCCAATGATGCCGATTGTTTCGCCTTGGCCGAGGCCGGAATTGGCGCCGGCAAGGGCCATGATGTCGTCTTCGGCATCATCTTGGGCACGGGCGTCGGCGGAGGTCTCGTGGTCGACGGGAAACTGGCCAACGGGCGGGGTGGATATGCCGGCGAATGGGGTCACGGCACGATCCTTGCGACCGAGGCGGGTGATCCACCTCTAAGCGTTCCGCATTTTACGTGCGGTTGCGGGCGAAAAGGCTGCGTCGATACGGTCGGCGGGGCGCGCGGGCTGGAGCGATTGCATCAGGCTCTTTGCGGCGAAACCCGCGACAGTCGGGAGATTGTCGTTGGGTGGGCCGGGGGCGATGCCTCAGCGCTGCGCACCATGGACGTCTATATCGATCTGGTTGCCAATCCATTGGCGCTCGCGATCAATCTGACAGGTGCCTCGATCGTTCCGGTGGGCGGTGGGCTCGCCGGCGCCCCGGGGCTGGTTGCCGCGCTGGACAGCGCAGTGCGCTGCCGCATCCTGCGCAAGATCGATCGCCCAGTGATCGTTCCGGCGCTATGCGAAGTGGAGCCTGGGATTGTCGGTGCAGCGCTCCTGGGATTCGATCGGTTCGTCTATGTCTGACGCAATCCTGGAAATCTGTGTAGACGACGCCGCTGGCCTCGCGGCCGCTATCGAGGGTGGCGCCGATCGCATCGAACTGTGTGCGGCCCTGTCGGTTGGCGGCCTTACGCCATCGCGTGGGCTCATGGCGCTAGCGGCAGGATCTCCCGTCCCCGTCTATGCGATGATCCGGCCGCGCGCCGGTGATTTTGTCTTTTCGGGCCGAGAGGTCGACATCATGTGCGTCGATATCGAGGCGGCACGAGAGGCCGGGCTGGCTGGCGTTGTGATCGGCGCGAGCCTTTCCGACGGCAGCCTCGACCGCGAGATATTAAGGCGTCTTGTGGATCATGCCTCTGGCTTGGGACTGACGTTACACAGGGCATTCGATCTGGTGCCCGATTTCCGAGTGGCAACCGAAACCGCGATCGACCTGGGTTTCGAGCGCATATTGACTTCGGGCGGGACGCCGCGTGCCGTCGATGGACTTGATGCTTTGGGCGAAGTTATCGCAAACGCCAACGGGCGTATTGCCGTCATGCCGGGATCTGGTGTCACTGCCGAAAACGCCCACCAGTTCATCGCCATCGGCGCGAGAGAGCTCCATGCTTCAGCCAGCGTCGAGATTGTGCCGGGCGAGGAGAAGTTGGCGGAATTGGGCTATGTGACTGCGGGCATGAAGCGTACGGATGCCGCGCGTGTAGCTGGCCTCAAAGCGGCCATCGCAGGCAGGCGTTGAATTTGCCGCCTAAACGGGCGACATAGCCGACGATGACCACGCGCGAAGTTCTGCCTATTGATGAAGCCTTGCCAGACCTGCGCAGTGCGCTGGCGGCTGGGACGCGCGCCGTTCTCGTTGCGCCGCCAGGGGCCGGCAAGACGACAGTTGTCCCGCTTGCGCTACTCGATGCGCCATGGCGGGGTGATGGCAAGATCGTCATGCTTGAGCCGCGCAGGCTGGCGGCGAGAGCCGCCGCGCGGCGGATGGCGCAAACGCTCGGGGAAGACGTGGGCGCGACAGTCGGTTATCGCGTTCGGCTCGACACCATGGTCTCGGCAAAAACTAAAATCGAGGTCGTAACTGAGGGCGTTTTCACCAGGATGGTGATCGATGATCCCGAACTGTCCGGCATTGCTGCCGTTCTGTTCGATGAGTTTCACGAGCGCAGTCTCGATGGCGATCTGGGGCTGGCGCTGACCCTCGATGCGACGGCATTGCGCGATGATCTGCGCATTCTCGTCATGTCCGCCACCCTCGATGGCGCCGCCGTTGCGGGTCTCTTGGGCGATGTGCCAGTGATCGAAAGCCAGGGACGGGCTTATCCGGTTGAAACCCGCCATGTCGTGCCCGACGCCAATGAGCGAGTTGAGCAGAGTGTCGTTGCCACCGCGCGACGTGCGCTGCGTGAGGATACCGGATCGATACTCGTGTTTTTGCCGGGTCAGGCGGAAATTCGGCGCGTGGCCGAGGCCTTGGCGGGAGCCGGACCCGACATAGATGTCGCGCCGCTTTATGGCCAGTTGACGCCCGCCGAGCAGGATCGAGCCATACAGCCGGCGACAATTGGTCGGCGCAAGATTGTTCTTGCGACAGCAATTGCCCAGACCTCGCTGACGATTGAAGGCGTGCGGATCGTGATCGATGCAGGCCTGGCGCGATTGCCGGTTTATGAGCCCGATACCGGGTTTATGCGGCTCGTAACGCGAAGGGTGTCCCGTGCTAGCGCCGACCAGCGTCGCGGCCGCGCTGGACGCACCGAACCCGGTGTGTGCTATCGGCTCTGGCACGAGGGCCAGACGGCGGGCCTCGCGCCATTTGATCCGCCTGAGATTACCCAAACCGACCTCGCGGGCTTTGTTCTCGATCTTGCCGGTTGGGGCGTAACCGATCCCAGTGCCTTGCAATTTCGTGATCCGCCCCCGGCGCCCGCATGGTCCGAAGCGGTGGCTCTACTGCAGGCGCTTGAGGCTCTCGATGATGAGGGGCGCGTTACCGCGCACGGGCGGCTTTTGGCCAAATTGCCTCTCCACCCCCGGCTCGGGCATATGATTGCGCGTGCCGCAGACGAGAACGCAGCGGACGCTGCGGCCCTGCTGGCGGTCCTGATCGGCGAGCCTGGGTTGGGTGGGAATGGCGTCGATCTCGCGGCACGCTATGATCGGCTGAGGCGCGACAGCTCAAAGCGTGCGAGCGAAGCCAAGGCGCTTGCAGCGCGATGGGCGCGATCGGTCGGCGGTGGCAGGGCAGGTGACCCAAACGGCCTGGCCCGCCATTTAGCGCGGGCGCTACCTGATCGTATCGCACAATCCACAGGGGGTGGGCGATTCAGGCTCGCTAACGGCCGGCAGGCCAAGCTCGATGAGACCGAGGGGTTGTCCCGCGCGCCCCATCTCGTGGTCGCGGACATGACCGGCAATGCTTCAAGCAGCTTTATCCGCGCGGCCATTGCCATAGACAGGGCGACCATCGAAGAGGTGATGGCGGCACAAATCCAAACCACAACTGACATGGCCTTTGATGCCACTGCCAAGGCCGTGCGTGCGCGCCGCCAACGCCGCCTCGGCGCCGTGCGGCTCGACGATATTCCTACAGCGCTCGATGACCCTCTGGCTGCCGCTCAAATGCTGGCAGAGGGCATCGCCGGGCTAGGCATCCAGAAGCTGCCCTGGACCCGCGACCAGCGGACTTTGCGCGAGCGCGCGAGCTTTCTTGCTTTAACGATCGGCGAGGATTGGCCTGATTTGTCGGACGCGGCGTTGGCTCGGGATGAGGCCGCATGGTTGGTCCCCCACATCGTGGGGCTGGGGCGACTCGATCAGATAACGCCCGATCATTTATCGGCGGCGCTGTTCGATCTCCTACCCTGGGGGCTTCGCGTGGAGATCGATACGCTCTTGCCATCCCATTTCGATGCACCATCGGGTTCGCGCGTCCCGATCGACTATGGCGCCGAGAACGGTCCGGTTCTCGCCATCAGGGTGCAGGAATTGTTCGGCCTCGATATTCACCCCTCGATCGCCAAGGGAAAACTTCCGCTGCTTTTGTCCCTCTTGTCACCGGCGCACCGCCCCATTCAGACAACACGCGATCTCCCCGGCTTCTGGCGCGGTAGCTGGAAGGATGTCGCCAAGGATCTCAAGGGACGCTATCCCAAGCATTACTGGCCCGATGATCCATTGGCAGCGCAAGCCACCAATCGCGCCAAGCCAAGAAACTAACCCGCCTGCCGCCAGCGTTGGGAGCGGATAAAACCGGTGAGGTCTTCCGCGCTCATAGGGCGGGCAATGACATAGCCTTGCAGCGATGAGCAACCCAGCTCTGCCAGCAGCGCGGCGTGCTCCCAGGTCTCGACACCTTCTGCTATGGCCTCGATGCCAAGCGATGTGCCGATCTCGATGATCGAGGCGACCAGCGCCTTTTGGGCCGACGAACTGGTCATCGGTGCGACCAGTTGCCTGTCGATCTTCAATCGCGTCGGACGGAGCTGCAGCAGGCTGACGATGGACGCATACCCGGTTCCGAAATCGTCGATTTCGATATCGATACCCAGTTCCTTGAGCTGATCGATGTTCCAGGACACCATGGTGTCGCGCTCGTCGAGAAAGATCGACTCGATGAGTTCGAAGGATACGGTTCCCGGCTCGATGTCCAGGGTCTTGAGCGTATCGATCAGCGAGTCGTCATTAAGCCGGCGGGCGGAAACGTTGACCGAGACGCGTGGCACCGCAAGGCCATGGGCGGCCCAGACGCGCATCTGCTCGAGGGCCTGCTCGAGAATGATGCGATCGATCGTGGCGACGACATTGAGATCGTCCGCGATTGCCATGAAGGCATCGGGCGCGAGGAGGCCCCGAACCGGGTGTTGCCAGCGCGCCAGCGCTTCGACGCCGACGATATCGAATGTTCTTGCATCGATCTGCGGCTGATAGTGCGCAATGAACTCATTGTTGTCCAAGCCGGCAAGAATATCGTCGGCCACCCGCTTCGCTGTGATGATCTCGCACTGCAGCTCTTCGGAAAAGAACTCAGCTCGGCTGCGGCCCTGCCGTTTGGCGCGGTAGAGTGCGATATCGGCGTTGATGAGAAGTTGACGCGCCGGGGTCTGTTGAACGTTGCCACCCGCAATGCCGATCGAGACGCCAAAGCGACACTCGTGGCCGTGATAGGACACTGGTTTGCGCATGGCGGCGATGATGCGCTCGGCAAGTGCGCGTAACTCTTCGTCGGACTTTTGGCCGATGCACAGGATGACGAATTCGTCTCCCCCGATGCGCGCCACGAAGTCGGTCTGGCGGACCGACATCTTTAGAATTTCCGACGCATGGATAAGCATCGCGTCGCCGGCAGCGTGGCCGAGCGTGTCGTTGATCTGCTTGAAGCGATCAAGATCGATATGGAGGATAGCAGCAAATCCATCGGAACGCGTATGTGTTGCGGTATGCTTTTCGAGGATGTCATCGAGATATCTTCGATTGGGCAACCCGGTAAGCGGATCGTGCATCGCGTTATGCTCGATGCGTGCCTTGGCCGATTCAAGCTCGAAGTTTTTCGCCTCGGCCTGGGTCTTGGCGCGCAGGAGCGCTTCTGACAATTGCGCATCCGGAGTGGCGTCCCAAGTGACGCCAACGATGCGCGGTGAGGTGCCTGCCTCCTGATAGACCGCCCCGATCGCACGAACGTGCCGGATTATACCCTCGGGCAGGATGATGCGGAAATTGGACTGGTATCTTTGTCCCGAGCGGATGGAGTCGTTGAATTCCCGCTCGGCGCGTTCGAAATCGTCGGGATGCAGTCGATCGCGCCAGTGGGAATAGTCTCGCGGCTGTCCGTCAGTCGGCTGCGCATAGATCTCGTTCATCCGGTCGTCCCAAGACAGCACGCCCGTGATGATGTTCATTTCCCAAACGCCGACCTGCGAGGTTGCAAGCGCCAGTTCGAGACGTCGCGACAGCCGTGCCAGTTCCGTTTCCCGCCGCCGCTGCTCGATAATCCGCCGGCGCCGTTCTTCATTGAGTCGGCCCAAAAGCACGATCGGGACGATGACGAGAGCAGCGGCGAGCCCAAGCCCGATTCGCAGCAGCGTGGCGTTGGGCGGCGTACTGACCCAGCCGCCACTGGGAATGGCTGAAATGGTCCATGTGCCTGATGGCAGGAGGACATCAGCCTCGATGGGATCGGCATCAAGAATTGCGGGCGAGCCGTAGAACGCAGTCCCGTCATGTCCTTGGCCGTCGCGCCCGGAAATGGCGATCGCAAGTCCCCGGCTCGCCTCACCGATCCCGCTTTCCGCGTAGAGCCGATCGGCATCGATTACCGCCGAAACGATGCCCCAGAACTGCTCGGCACCTGTGGCGTCAGTGTAGTAGACGGGGAAACGTCCGATAAAGCCGCGGCCACCCTGCACCAGCAAGACCGGGCCGGCGAGAACGATTTCGCGCGTATCGCGGGCACGAATGGCGGCGTCGCGCTGCTCGGCATTGTTGCGGTAATCAAGTCCGATGGCCGCCTGATTGCCCTCGATGGGATAGACAAGCTCGACCACAAGATCGGGTGCGGCAGCGACGTTGATGAGCTGGTTGTCTTGGGTGAAGAGATAGGACACCAACGCCGAATAGCGCTCCTGAGTCATCTCCGGCTCATTGGCGATGGTGGATATCAGCCCATGGACGAGCTGAAGATTGGAATTGACCTTGCCTTCGAGTTGGGCTCGGACAAGGGCGACCTTATCGATGATTTCGGCCCTTTGGGACTGCTGGTGGATTTCCCGGTTTTGATAGTCCGCAAAGACGACGGCGATGCCAACGACGATCAATGCGATTGCCGCCGGGATGTTGCTCACCCGTAAGATGGTCCTGGTCAGCCGTTTGAGCTTGACCGGTCCGGTGTGCGCCAAGTGCTTAGCCCCCGTACGTCACTCGTCTGTTTCATGAAAACAGTTAGTACAAAAGGGCTTAACACGTTGTTTAAGTTCGAGTGGGTGCCCGTGTGGTCAAAAACTGGGTAAACAAAAAGGGCGATCCATAGATCGCCCTTTCCATAAATCACGAGGTCTCTAGCCGCATCGTTTAGCGGAAGATGTAGACGATCTCACGGCTCGCGGGATCGATGAGAACCGGCTGGCCATTGATATAAACATACTCGTATTCATAATCAGGAACCTGGCTAACGACCACGGTATCAGGGATCTGTGCGCCAACGACCACTTCGCCATCCAAATAGACAGGCTCCATGGGGTTCGCCGTTACATAGGTGCGTGCCGATTCCGGGGGATCGATAACGACGCCAGTCGTTGCGCCGATGACGCCGCCGACTGCAGCACCGATGGGGCCGGCGATCAGTGCGCCGGCGATTGCGCCGCCAGCAGCGCCCGTAACCGTAGAGTTGCCAGTCGTGCTGGCTTCGGCAACGCCGACCAGTTCCGGCGGACGCTCCGTCAGAACGATCGTCGAGCCTTCAGCTTCGACGGTCAGATAGTCGGAATAGGCCCAGCCGACGGTGCCGTTATAATCGATCTCGCACCACATGCCCTCGGACAAACATCCATTGACGGTGGCTGCATCACCGTTGGCGATGACGCCTACGGTTTCAAACTGCGGGCCAGGGCCGGAGCGAATGTTGAGATCGGTGGTGGCCGTCGCACTGGCGGTCTGCGCCATAGCAGTTCCGGTCATAAGCAGTCCGGCAGTCGTCGCCAGAAGGGTTTTCGCAAGAGTCATTTTCATTGTTATAGTCCTCCGTTTGAGGTGTTTGGTGGCCCCGGAAAACTCGCATACGCTTCGCCCGCAGGGCGTCCCGTGTGTCCGGTGAACCGGGCGCTACCCCCGCGGCCATCTAACGTAGGACAAGTCGCTTAGTTCCTCTCTCACTCACAAAAGCGTGACCTCGCAGAGAGGGCTCCCGCCATCAATATAGAGTTTGGCACCGGGCTTGAGCGCCTTTGCAATGGCCGCACGCATCCGAACACCTATTGCGGGATGACGACCATCAAGGGCGCCAACGCGAACGGCCACAGCCAAATCGAAGGGTTCTTCAAGAATTTCAAGTCGGAAATCTTCGCCCGATATTTGCCGGAATGAGAGCTGACCTACTGCAATCTCTTTGGACGCAGCGACGGCTTGGGCGATCGCTTTTGCTGAGCGGTCGATCCCGAGAACACGGCCCAGCGGTCCTATCCGCCGAGCCATTTCTCGCGCCATGGCACCGGGGCCGCAGCCGATTTCGAGAACATTCATGCCCTCTCGCAATGGCAGCGCGTCGACGATGGCGAGCAGGCGTGGCGACAGCGTATCCATAGTCGGCCTCCACGATTGGGCGACGAAGAATGCGCCTACACTGTATC
The DNA here is from genome assembly GCF_900100665.1 of Pelagibacterium luteolum. Taxonomy (GTDB): domain Bacteria; phylum Pseudomonadota; class Alphaproteobacteria; order Rhizobiales; family Devosiaceae; genus Pelagibacterium; species Pelagibacterium luteolum. Next base: position 46,450 of record NZ_FNCS01000010.1, on the reverse strand, counting down.
CCAAGTGAAACGGCAGCGCGAAAATTCTGCCTATTTACTGCCATGATCTTTAAATTCCGTCCTATCCCGGTTATCCTGACCATCTTCGCGAGAGCGCGAAGGGCAAGAGCAACCTCCGGCGGTAATATGGATCACTCCATATTCCGCCGTCTTTTTTGGCAGGTCGGCTTTTATGCCTTGGCCGTCCGTCGGCCACTGGTGCCTTCTCGGCCCATCACATAGAGCGATCCTAGGACGATCATCGCCGCGCCGGGCCAGAACCCGGCATCGGGTGCAAATCCGAACACGACCCACCCCAGGATGATATTGAGCGGAAGCTTCAGGTCCTCGAAGGGCTGGAGATAGGATGCATCGGCAACGGCGTAGGCGCGCGTCAGTGCGTATTGCGCTGCTGCCGTCAAAACGCCTGCCACCAGAAGGATCATCCACCCGTCAGACGGTGGCCATGCAAAGCCAGATCCCAGATAGAGCGCGAGATTGACCGGGGTGAGCAGCAGCAGCAGGTAGAGGGCGATTGACTCCGGTCTTTCGCTCTTGGTCAGCTCTTTGGTGATCAATGAGGCACCCGCCCAAAGCGCTGCTGCAGCGATGGGCAATAGTGCGTGCAGGGTGAATTGCTCGGACCAGGGCGCGATGATGATCAACGCGCCGATGAAACCAAATATCGTTGCACCAATCCGGGTCAGGCTCACGCGCTCCCTCAGAAACAGAGACGCACCGGCAAGAACGAAAAACGGCGAGGTCATCGACAACGCAATGGCCTGCCACAACGGGACATGAGCCAGAGCCATGATCCACAATTGCACACCACCAGCCGACAGGACCACGCGTGCAATGTGCAGGACAGGTCGACCGGTCCGCATCGCTCCCAGCCCGTGACGCCATATGAGTGGCAGCGCAAATATGAGGGCCAAAAAATACTGCCAGAAGGCAATGGACGTCGAAGACAGTCCCCCGATCATCCCGGCCCATTGTAGCGCGACGTTGACGCCAGCAAAGGCTAGGCCAGCCACCACCATAAGCGCGGCAGCGGAGAGGTTGGAGGACTTCAAAATTGCAGAGGTCGTCTGGCTCATGGTTCGATCCTTTCTCCACCAGTGACCTCAGGGGATTCGGGATCGAAGTGAGGGCGCCGCAACGCGCAAGAGCGCGTGCGCACTGCACACGTAAACCCGTTCTCTTTCATCCGGACTATGACCGTCGGCTTCGGAGTTGCACCGAATCTGCTGACCCTCTCTCTTTCAAGAGAGGCGCTCGCGGGCTTCAAGCGCATCGCGCTCATTACCGCCGGTGGGGACTTTCACCCCGCCCTGAGAACATATGTCGTCACTTGATCGTCAAATGACGATGGAAAAATAGCGTTGCGAGCAGCATTGTGCAAGGGCATGGCTGCAAAGAAAAAGGACTGCCCGACAAAGCGAGCAGTCCTTCCATGATACCGTCACTCGGTGGTGACTGAACCGCTAATCCAAGCGGTTCGGAGGGATGTTCATCTTGGCGAGGGCTGCCCCGTCAAAATCACCTCATACCCAAAGTCACTCCCGCCTGCGCGGATCTCACTAGACATTGGATCACCTCCTTTCGCTTGGTTGAAACCGAGATCATGGTGTCTCGATTTCAAAGTTCTGACAAGAGAAAATCTTTCGCCATCCATGCACGATGGTGTGTGTGAGTATGAGAAAACAAGGGATTCTCAAAGGCTTGGCTTTGCGCAATACTTCGCGTGCTCGATTCGGATGCCGCTTCGCTCGAGGCCAAATTTTGTGCGCCGCGTTTGGCCGAAGACCCGGTAAAAAGGGGCGCATCAGCGCCCCAGATAGTCAGGTCAGAATGAACCTCCGGCGGTATTCACTCGCCAGATAGACGAAGATCGCCGCCACAACCAGCCCTCCGGCAAGTGAAATCCAGTCGGTTCCGGTGACCATGAGAGCGATCAATTCCCTTGCATTCCAGGGCTCGCCAGAGAGCCAGTATCCTTCAAGTTCCAGACCTTCGAAATGCAGTTCGAACCTCTGCGTAATGAATGTCCAGAACCAGCCGGCCACCAGAAGATTTTCGGCGATGACGCGCTCGAAAATGCCGATGATAGCCGGGATGAGGAAAGCCAGGGGAATTGCCCAGCGCTTAAAGATCGTGCCCAGAAAGCCGACCCAGGCGAGAAATTGCAAATACCACAGCAGCGCGATGCCAAAAAGGACAACAGCGGCAAGCATGATATTGCCCCACGCAACGGCCGTTGTTGCAAAGTCGGGCGGTGCGAACGCTGGCATGACGCTGCCGATTGAGATCGCCGGCAGGTAGGCGATGAGCCCAGTAACGGCCAGGGCCAGCAGGATGGCGGTAGGAAAGACAGTCAGAGACGTGGCGACCTTCGAGACAAAAATCTTGAGGTCCGACTGCGGCATGGACTTCCAGAACAGCATAGAATTGTTGCGACTGTCGGCCGAGAATGCATCGCCATAATAAAAGAACAGCATAATCAGCAAATAGACCAGCCACCCGGCAGCGGCGAGAGCAAAGCCGGTTTCATAAAACCGCAAGGCTGAAGGGATTTCGCGTTCGAGCGTGCCTCCGATATCGACCCCGACGAGCGAATAGATCGCGCCGGCCAGAAACAGGGCGAGAAGGATGGCTGGGCCGAAAACGAAGGCGCCGCGATGTTCGATGTACTCGCGTTTGATGAGAGCGGTCATAGCCAGCATTTAGGCGGCTCCTGCATTATAGGTTTCGCGCTGCATGAGGGCGACGAAGAGGTCCGACAGGGTCGGGGTGGAAACCTGGCCCAGCGGCACCAGCGCCTGACGGTCGGCACCGTCAAAGATCATCACGGTCTGCCCGAACCGGCTTTCCACAAAAACCGGATTGAGCGCCCGCGCCGCGTCGATCTGGGTTGGATCGGAAATGACCAATTGGACGTATTTGGCATTCACCGTTTCCATCTGCATGTGCACGATGAGATCGCCGTCCCGGATGAACATGATGTCGCTGAGCATGAATTCGATCTCGTCCACCTGGTGGGTGGTGATCAAAAGCGTGCGCTCTTCGGTCATGTAGTCTTCAAGCAAACGGCGGTAGAAGCGCTTTCGGTAGGTGATATCGAGCCCGAGCGTCGGCTCGTCGAGAACCAGCAGCTTGGCGTCGATCGCCATTACCACGGCGAGGTGCAATTGCGCGATCATCCCCTTGGAGAGGTTCTTGATCTTCGCCTCGGGCCGGATATCAGTGCCCGCCAGGAAGTCGTGCGCCTTGGCTTGCGAAAACTTCGGATGGATGTTGCTCAGCAGTGCAAACAACTCGCGCACCCGCAAGAAACGCGGGAGAGATGCGACGTCGGAAATAAAAGCGACGTCTTCCATGAGCTTGGCGCGATTGGCGAAAGGATCGAGCCCGAGGACTTCGATCTTCCCCTCGCACTGCGTCAGGCCGAGCAATGCGTTGAGCGTTGTCGTTTTGCCGGCGCCGTTGTGGCCGACGAGACCGTAAATCCGGCCCGCCGGGATGTCGAAATCTAGCCCGTGCAGGATTTCGGACTTGCCGTAGCGCTTGCGCAGGCCACGGGCGGAAACGATCGGCGTTTCGATGGTGGTCATTGTTGGTCCCCGTCCTTGAGGAGGTCTTCGGCGGTCAGGCCCAGCGCGGAAATCCGTGCAGCAATGCCGGGCCAATCTTCGGTTAAAAACTTGTCGCGCTCATGGGTCAGAAGCGCGGCGCGTGCGCCTTCGGTGACATACATACCCATGCCGCGACGTTTTTCGACAGTGCCCATGTCCACGAGCGACTGATACGATTTGGTGACGGTTAATGGGTTGACCGAAAGGTCGGTCGAAACTTGACGCACGGAGGGAAGGGCATCGCCTTCCTTGATGACGCCACTCAGGATCATCTCGATCATCCTTTGCCGGATTTGCAGAAATATGGGTTGGTCTTCGCGCCACTGGGTCATATGTGCTTCCGTATGGTGTGCTATATAAGTAATACACCAGCACGCATGATGTCAATCCCACTTGTGGTGGGATGCAACTCGGCCTAGCGTTCGGTCTTTGCGTCCGTCTTCTAGGGTGCGCCATGGCAGGCGAAGCTGCACACGGTTTCGATCTTTTCCCGATAGTGGGAATTCTCGCAGCGGGCGTTATTGCCGTGCCGATTTTCAAGCGCATCGGGCTCGGATCGGTGCTTGGATATCTCGCAGCGGGGCTCGTTATAGGGCCATTCGGCCTCGCCGTGATTTCCGAACCCGAAACTATCCTTCACACCGCAGAGCTTGGCGTCGTGATGTTCCTGTTCGTCATCGGGCTCGAAATGCAGCCACGGCGATTGTGGAGCCTGCGAAAGCAAATCTTCGGCCTCGGCGTGTTGCAGGTGGGAACCTGTGCGGCCCTGATGACAGGGGCAGGAATACTGATGGGGCTGCCACCCACCGTGGCGCTAATTGCGGGACTGGGGTTTGTTCTCACCTCGACGGCTATAGTTTTCCAGGTGCTTGAAGAGCGCGGCGAGATATCTACGCCCGCCGGCCAGAAGATGGTCTCGATCCTGCTGCTCGAAGACCTCGCCATCGTTCCGCTCTTGGCGCTTGTCGCCTTCATCGCGCCGCAAGGCGAGACTGTGACATTGTCCCAGCGTTTGATCGATATCGCAATCGCGGTCGGGGCCGTCGTCGCGCTGATCGTCGTGGGGCGGTTTTTGCTCAATCCGCTGTTTCGCATCCTCGCCAACGTGCATGCTCGAAAAGTGATGACCGCGGCGGCGCTCCTCGTGGTTCTCGGCGCGGCACTCGCCATGAACATGAGCGGACTATCGATGGCCATGGGCGCCTTCCTAGCCGGCGTGCTGCTCTCGGAATCGACGTTTCGGCATCAACTCGAGGCAGATATCGAACCCTTCCGCGGTATTCTTCTGGGCCTCTTTTTCATAGCCGTGGGCATGTCGCTCGATCTGGGTGTGATCGCGCAGAACTACCCTTTCATCATCCTCGCCGTAACCGTCTACATGGTCGTGAAATTTGCGGGGATTTACGCAGTCGCGCGGCTGTTACGCGCGGGCCATGGCGAAGCGCTCGAGCGCTCTGTGCTGATGGCGCAGGGCGGCGAGTTTGCCTTTGTCTTGTTTTCGGCAGCGCTGGGCGTGGGCATTCTCGATGCTGAGATGAATGCCATCCTCACGACGACGGTGATTGTGTCCATGGTCGTGACCCCCATAGCGATCATCGGGATGAACCGCATCATGCCGCGCGAAACCCAAAACCTTGATGGGGTCGAAATTGCCGATGGGCTGGCCGGCACGGTCCTTATGATCGGCTTCGGTCGCTTCGCCCAGATCGTCAGCCAGCCCTTGCTCGCGAAAGGCGTCGATGTAACGATCATCGACAATGACGTGGAAATGATCGAGGCAGCGGCCCGCTTCGGGTTCAAGATCTATTATGGAGACGGCACGCGTCCCGATATTCTTCACGCTGCGGGCGCGGCCAGTGCAACCGCTATTCTTGTCTGCATCGACCGCCCCGCCGACGCTACCTTGATCGTCGAGCACGTGAAGTCGGAATATCCGCTGGCCAAGCTCTATGTCCGCGCCTATGACCGCGAGCACGCCGTCGAGCTCGTAAGGCGCAATGTGGACTACCACATCCGCGAGACGCTCGAATCTGCGTTCACCTTCGGCTACGAAACGCTTCTGGCGCTTGGTGTGGACGAGGCCGAGGCCGCGGAAATTCTCTTCGAAGTGCGCGAACGCGATACGGCCCGTTTCGAGCTGGATATCGCTGGCGGTTTGTCCGAGGGGGCAGCACTTTTGCTGGGCAACATCGATCGGCCGCGCCCAACACCGTCGTTTACTCCCAGAAAGCGGGCGACAGCGCTCAACCCTGAAGCCGCAGACATTCTGGCTGAAGCTCAGCCCGCCGAGGGCAATTGAGAAAGCCCTTGCGTGCCTGACTGTTCAAGCCGTCTTACGGGGAGTGCGTAGGCATGCTCGCGCTGTAGAAAGTCGATCAGCTTTTCACGAACCTCGCAGCGCAAATCGAATGCCTTGCCTGAATTGTTTGCACTAACAAGGATCCTGATTTCCATCGAGTCGGCCTTGAGGTCCGTAACCTGCACATGCGCGACCTCGCCGTTCCACAGTGGCGAAGCCTTGGCGATCTCTTCGACTTTCCCCCGAATGGCATCGAGCGGAGCGCGATAGTCGAGAAAAATGATGACCGTGCCCAGAAGAGCCGAGCCTTCGCGCGTCCAGTTCTGGAACGGTTGTTCGATGAAATAGGAGAGTGGAACGATCAAGCGGCGCATGTCCCAGATGCGCAGGACCACATAGGTGGAGGTGATCTCTTCCACATTGCCCCATTCGCCCTCGACAATCAGGGCGTCATCGATCCGAATGGGCTGCGTGATGGCAAGCTGGATCCCGGCCAGAAGGTTCTTGAGCACGGGCTGCAGCGCCAAACCGACAATGATGCCCGCCGCACCTGCCGATGCAAGAAGGCTGACGCCATACTGACGAACCTCCTCGATGGTCATCAACACCGCACTGATGGCGATAATCAGGATGAGGATATCGGCGACCCGGAGAAGGATTTTGGACTGCGTTGCGTGCTTTCGTGCAAGAAGATTGTCTTCCGCCTCGAGCTTGAAGCGGCGCATATAGATGATCGACCAGATGTGAAGCGCCGATTGTGCGATCCACGCAATGGTCACGATAAAGCACACCAGCAACAATTGGCGGACAAACCCGGCCTGTCCAAATCCCAACGGCGCAATACGGGTGCCAAGCGTCAGCCCGATGATGATGAACACCATCCGCGTCGGCCATTTGGTTCTGCTGATGAGAGATCGCCAAAAGAGCCCTTTTTCTGCGACTGCGCGCTGGGCAAAACTGAAGAGGTAGCGGTGCAGCACCAAGGCCACGAGCCCGGCGAGGAAAAGCACCATGAGGGAGACGAACCAGGAGGGTATCCAGCGCAGGCTACCCTCGATTGACGCGAGAACATTGGCCATCGTCGCTCCCTCTCCGCACGATCGTATGAGACCAAACGGCAGGGCAATGAGCGGCGTTCCTTGCGCCTAGCGCACGACGGTTATGCGTTCGGCTGCCCGCGTGATGCCGGTATAGAGCCAGCGCTGCGCCTCTTCGCGAAACACGAAGCTCTCGTCAAAGAGATAGACATTGTCCCACTGGCTACCTTGCGATTTGTGGACGGTCAGGCAGTAGCCATAGGTGAATTCGTCGTATTGCCGGCGCAACTGCCAGCTCATATCGGCGTCTGCGCCGGTAAAGAAACTCTCATGAGCACGCACCTTGGTCTGCACCGCTGTCCGGTCGGCATCCTCAGGATCGATAACCATCTCGAGTGTGCCAGCTGCGCGCTTCTTGATGGAATTGAGCGTCCATATCTGCCCGTTCAGCAGGCGCTTTTGTGGATTGTTGCGTAGGCAGACCAGACGGTCACCCTTGACCGGGATATCGGCCGGCAAGAGTTTGAGTTCGCGAATGCGGTTGTTGTAGTGAAGCCGCGTCTTGTTTCGGCCCACAAGAACCTGATCGGCGTTTAAGACTTCGGACTGGTCCACCTCGCGGCGCGAGACCACTTTACTGTCACCATAGGTCCCGAGATCAAGCCCTCGGCCTTCTCTTATGTTGAGCGACAACTGCACGATCGGGTTGTCCCGCGCCTGACGATGGATTTCGGTCAGCATCACGTCGGGCTCTCGTGCGGTGAAAAAGCCTTCACCTTGCACCGGCGGCAACTGGAAGGGATCGCCGAGGACGAGGACCTTTGTGCCAAAACTCAACAGGTCGCTGCCAAGGATTTCATCGACCATCGACACTTCGTCTATGACGATCAGATCGGCATCCGCTGCGGCGGATTCTGGATCGAGGACGAAGCGCGGCTCCCCCTCTTTTTCCGAAATGCGAGTGTAGATCAGCGAGTGGATCGTCGAAGCGCCCTTGCATCCGCGCCGGCGCATGACCAGCGCAGCCTTGCCGGTGAAGGCGGCGTATTTGACGGTTTCCACATCCTTGGCCAAATGTCGCGCAAGAGTGGATTTTCCAGTGCCTGCCCAGCCGAACAAGCGGAACACCTGTGGTCCGTTTGCGTCCTTGAGCCAATCGGCCACGGCTTTGAGAGCCTCATCCTGCTGGCTGGACCAAACGACCATTTGTGGGACACACTCCGCAACAACCCAGGGGAATCATTCGCCGCCAGTATTGCCGCCCTACCCAGCGGTTGAAACCCAATATGTGAACAAAACAGGAAAAAGAGGTCGCAGATGCAGCCATCCGAAGTGCTCGATTTTTGGTTCGTCGAACATGGTGCCGAGGATTGGTACTCCGGCGATCCGGAATTTGATGCGCGCTGTAGTGCGCGACTGTCCGATATTCATGCCAAGGCGATCAAGTCCGAGCTTTGGGCCTGGCGCGAGACGGTGAAAGGTCGACTGGCAGAACTTATTCTTCTCGATCAATTGTCGCGCCAATTGTTCCGGGGCGAAGCGCGGGCCTTCGCCTCCGACACAATGGCGCTTGCGCTGGCTCAGGAAGTCGTCGCGCAAGGGCTGGACGCTCATTTGTCGGACGATGAAAAGCTCTTCGTCTACATGCCATATCAGCATTCGGAATCGCTCATCGTGCAGGACGAATCCGTGCGGCTCTTCAAAACGCTCAAGAGCGACGAATATCTGCCCTATGCGATCGAACACCATGAGACGATCGCACGTTTCGGACGGTTCCCGTTCCGCAACGCGGCGTTGGGGCGGACGTCGACTCCTGAGGAAGTCGCCTATATGGCCGAGCGCGATGGCAAGGCCTACTAGGCCGGGTCAAATCCGCACACCACTCCAATGACTAATGGGCGGCACGAGCGCGACGCAGTAGAACCCGAAATGCACCTTGCGGATCGGAGCCAGTCGATGTGCGCGTTTCCTTTGACAGAACATCCTTATCGAGATGCGGTACTTGCCGAGCTTCATGCCCGGCCGGTCGAACTTGTCGAGACCAATATGCGTGTCCGCCGGCTGGTTTTGGCCGTCCCGACCCGTTCGGGCGCCATGCGCGCTGCAATCGCCCGCTTCGAGGACTTTGCTGCGGCAAATGGATACGCCGTCAGCAATGAAGGCGGACGGCAATTTCAGTTCCAGACCGCTGAACGCCTGGTGAGTTGGGAATTCCACACTGAGTTCATAACGCTCACCTGGTATTCGCCTCTGACCGACGCTGAAAATCTGCCGGGAGATATCGGGCTAGATGCGTTAGATGAGGCCGAACTGTTGGGCGCGATGCGTGTCGATATGATCGATGAGCCCGAATTACCCGAGCGAGTGTTTCCCTCGTTCAACCCGACGAGCTTGTGCTTTGTGGCGGTTGAATTCGGCAATGCTCAGATCGCTGCCGATTTCGTGCCCGATGACGATAAATTTATCCGGTTCGAGTTTGCGGCGGCCAAGCTCTCGCCACTACGGCGCGCCATAACGTTGCGGCGCATTCTGGAAGTCGAGACCTACCGCACGATGGCTCTTCTGGCGTTGCCCCTGGCACGTCAGACCGCGCCAGCGCTGCGCGCCGTCGAGATGGAACTGACAGATGTTGTCGAGGATCTCTCCGGCCTCGATACCATCGATGCGGTGCAGGAACGGCTCAAGAAGCTCCACGATCTCTCCGTGCGCTCGGGCCAGATTTCCGAGCAGCTCAACTACCGGTTTGCCGCGAGCTATGCCTATGGCGCCATCCTCAAGCGCAGGTTGGAAAAACTGCGCGAGACGACGATGGGGCAGGGCTCGTCCCTCTCGAGCTTTATCGGCAATCGCGTAGAGCCAGCGCTGGCAACGTTCGAGGCGATGGACAAGCGGCTGTCGGTCCTGAGCCAGAAGCTCGAGCGGGCCATCGAATTGCTCAACGTCCGTATAAGCCTCGACATGCAAATCCAGAACAAGGCAGTGCTCGATACGATCGCCGAAACGGCAAAGAGCCAATTCCGCCTGCAACATGCGGTCGAGGGCCTCTCGACGATCGCCATCACTTATTATCTGATCGGCATTCTCGGTTACGCGTTGGCGGCGCCGCTGGAAGCGACGGGCTGGAACAAGACGCTGGTGATCTCCATCCTGTCGCCCTTGGCGCTCCTGATGGTATTTTTCGGCCTGCGCGCCCTGAGGCGGGGTATGTCTAAAGGGAAGTGAGTTTTTCCCTCGGGACCAGTGCGCCATGGTGGCCGATGACAACCGAAGCTGTGGCGTGCCCGGCTTTGGCTGCCGCTTCCGGTGCCTGGCCCGCCAGTCGCGCGGCAAGGTAGCCGGCGTTGAAGCTGTCGCCGGCCCCCGTCGCGTCAACGACGTTGGCGACCTTTTGAGCGCTAACGCGCCATTCGCCATCCGCGGTCACGACCAGCGCCGGATCGGCACCGTTCTTGACGATCGCCTCGCGCGCACCAGCATCTCGATACCGTCGAGCGGTGACGCCATCATCCGCATCGCCGAAATAAGGCACTTCATCCCCGTGGGTCGGTAAAACGAAGGTCGCGACTCTTGCCGCCGCCGAGAGAGCCTCGGCCACGGTTTCGCGACCGGGCCAAAGTGCCGGCCGGATATTCGGATCGAACGCGACGGCAGCGCCCGCATCGCGGCGCGCCGCGATGACCGTGAGCAGCGTTTCGCGCGCCGCAGGTGCAAGAATAGCCAGCGTGATGCCCGAAAAGTAAATCAGGTCGGCATCGGCGATGGCAGCGGTCAGCGCATCTTCATCATCGGCGAGGAGCTTGGCGGCCGATGAGTCGCGCCAATAGGTGAAGTGTCGATCGCCATCATGCTGGTGGATCATGTAGAGCCCCGGTCGCTTGCCCGGAATGGTCCTGATGTGACTGGTCCCGATACCCGTCCCGGCGATGAAGGCGGACATCTGGCGCGAATAATCGTCGTCGCCGAGCGCAGTGATATAATCGACGGTCCAGTCGGCGCCAAGCAGCGCGCGCAGATAGTAGGCGGTGTTGAGCGTATCACCGGCAAAGCCGAGCCTGTAGTTGCGCTCGTTGCCGCCGCTCATTTCGATCATCGCCTCGCCGATCGAGACTGCGCGTTTAGTCACCGTTTTATCCCTCCCATTGCGTTGCGACGCCTTACCCTATTCGGCCCGCGTGAGGAAGGCTTCAGGCGACATGACGATCTTATCGTCGATCTCCCCGATCGCCTGGAAGTCCTTGTCTTTGTAGGATATCGGCCACAAAACGCTCTGTATCGCAGCGATACGCGCTCGCTTCTTGTCGTTGGCGCGTATGACGATCCAGGGCGTGTCCGGCGTGTCTGTGGCGATGAACATCGTGTTGCGCGCCTGGGTATATTCATCCCATTTGTCGAGCGCGACGAGATCGACTGGCGAAAGTTTCCAGACTTTCACGGGATCGTGCCTGCGGTCGTGAAATCGCTTCAACTGCATTTCGCGTCCGATCTCGAGCCAGAACTTGAAGACATGAATGCCCTCTTCAGTGATCATTCTCTCGAAGGGTGGCGCCTCGCGCAAAAAGCTTGCCGTCTGCTGCGGCGTGCAAAAGCCCATGACCGGCTCCACTACCGCGCGATTGTACCAGGAACGGTCGAAGAGCGCGATTTCGCCTCCCGAGGGCAATTGCGTGACATAGCGCTGGAAATACCATTGGCTGGTCTCGCGGTCCGAGGGTTTGGGCAGCGCAACCGTACGCGCATTACGCGGATTGAGATTTTCCAAGAACCGCTTGATCGTTCCACCCTTGCCGGCGCTGTCGCGGCCTTCGAACAATGCCAGTACGCGCTCCCCGCTGGCCTGGAGATGGCTCTGTAATTTGACGAGTTCGATCTGCAGTGCGCGCAACTGCTTGTCATAAGCTTTCGATTTCATCTTCTCGTCATAGGGAAAGCCGCCGCTCGTCAGCGCCGCGTCCTTGATGGCAGGATCGAGTTCGGGGTCTTCGAGATCGAACTTGGCCATGGTTTTCCTCTGCAACTGACGCTGAAAACGTATAATCCTTTGAAATCGGGCCGATAAACGGCATCATGTCAATGTCATATCGCTTCGGTATGGCCTTTGGACCATGAGCGACGAACCGATTGCAATGAGTTCCGGACAAAGCCTCAAGGCGCGCACGATGCCGGGCCGTAGCCCCTTTTTCGCGCCCGCTGTCATGGTCGGGTCGGGTGCCGCATTGGTTCTGTTATCACTGGTGGTGCTTGGGCACCTCTCCCCCGTGGTCGGCACCACCGCGGTACTTGGCGTCGCCGGGATCACTGCTCTGGCGCTGCGCACGGCCCGTGGCCGCAGCGAGGATGAGACCATGTCGGAGCCCCCCAGCACGCTCGACGCATCCGTCGCGAAATTTGCCTCGATCCTCACCGAACCCTGCCTCATCATCAACGACCGGGCGGTGCTCGTGCATGCCAACACCGCGGCGCTACAGCGCTTTCCAAGGGCCCAGGCAGGCGATCCCCTGGCCTTCACGTTACGTGACCCGGATCTGGTCACAGCGATCGACGCCGCGTTCGAAAGCAAGCGGCCCCAGCGCTGCGAGATTCATATTGCGACACCCAACGATACGTGGTTTCGAGCGATCGTCGCGCCCTATACGCCTGATGGACGTGACGGGGTATTGGGGGTGATAACCCTTCACGATTTTACTGCGCAAAAACGCGCCGATCGTATGCGCTCCGACTTTATCGCCAATGCCAGCCATGAATTGCGCACCCCCCTCACTTCATTGATGGGGTTTATCGATACCCTGCAAGGACCTGCTGCCAAGGATGCCGCGGCACGCGAACGTTTCCTAGCCATTATGCGCTCGCAGTCAGAGCGGATGTCGGGGCTGATTGATGATTTGCTGTCGCTCTCGCGTATCGAGCTGCGCCAGCATGTAAGGCCGACCACTCCGGTCAATCTCAATCTTTTGATCCGCGAAGTGGCCGAAAGTCTCGAACCCCGGCTTGGTGAAACCGGGATCACGCTCGATCTGCTGCTGCCTGACGACCCGGTCAGCGTAACAGGCGACCGGCAGGAATTGTTCGAGGTTGTCGAAAACCTTGCCGACAACGCCATCAAGTATGGCGGCGACGGCGGGCGGGTCGAAATTGCGCTCGTGGCCGGCGCCAGCCGTGCCGGCGACCAACACGCGATTACCGTCACCGACTACGGAGCCGGCGTAGCTGAAGAGCATGTCCCCCGGCTGACCGAAAGGTTCTACCGCGTCGATGCGGAATCAAGCCGCAAAAAGAAAGGCACTGGGTTGGGCCTCGCGATCGTCAAACATATCGTGGCACGTCACCACGGCCAGATGTCCATCCGCTCGCGCCTCGGCGAAGGCACCCGCGTAGAAATTCTGCTGCCGCGCTGAGCGACATAAACCGTCACATTGCTCATCGCATTCGACTTCTGCACAGGGAGCGCAGGAGAAAGTGCATGAATTCCAAGCTGTTGCGATGTCACTGAAGTGTCACGCAAGTGACATAGAAGCTTTAGCTGCGAGTTCTAGGTTCGCCCCGTTCGCGATGAAGACAAAAGAGCTTCGTCACTCAGGGGGCTCAACGCCCGGACGCTTCTGACACAAGGAAGATCAGAATCATGAAAACCGCACTTTACGCAGGCGCAGCGCTCGCCGTCGTGGCCGCACTTGGCTCGACTGCCGCGCAGGCCCAGAGCCGTGATACCATCCAGATCGCCGGTTCCTCGACCGTTCTGCCGTTCGCATCGATCGTTGCCGAAGAGTTTGGCGCGGTGTTCCCCGAGTTCAACACTCCGGTTGTCGGCTCGGGCGGCACGGGCGGCGGCTTCAGCCAGTTCTGCCAGGGCGTGGGCGAAAACACCATCGACATCGCCAATGCGTCGCGCGCCATCAATGAAGGCGAGCGTGAGGTCTGCAATTCAGCCGGCGTGAACGATATCCGCGAAATCCAGTTCGGCTTCGACGGCATCGTGTTTGCAGTCACCGCCGACAAGGAAGATTTTGCGCTGACCCCGGCCCATATCTACCAGGCAATCGCTGCCGAAGTTCCGGTCGATGGCGCACTTGTTGCCAACCCCTATACCAATTGGTCGGAAATCGACTCTGCGCTTCCCGACCAGCCGATCGCGCTGGCGATCCCAGGTACCAATCATGGCACGCGCGAAGTTTTCGATGTGAACGTTGTGGAAGCTGGTTGTGAAGAAGTCGGTCTTCCTGAAGGCGCTTCGGAAGACGCCTGCACCACGCTTCGCCAGGACGTCGTTGTGGAAATCGCCGGGGACTATACTGAGACCCTCGCGCGTCTGCAGTCGGACGGCAACACCATGGGTGTCTTCGGTTTGTCCTTTTACGACCAGAACCGCGATAGCCTGAAGGTTGCGACGGTCAACGGCGTCGAACCGAGCCTCGAGACAATCGCTGCGGGCGAATACCCCGTCTCGCGTCCGCTGTATTTCTACGTCAAGGGCGAGCATCTCGGCGTGATCCCTGGTCTCCAGGAGTACACTGAATTCTTCCTCTCAGATGCTATGATCGGCGCTGGTGGTACCCTCGAAGGCGCTGGTCTCATCCCGCAGCCCGTTGAAACCACTGAAGAAGTGCGCGCTGCTTTCGCTGCTCAGTAAGTAGTTTCAATGCAAGGGTCGCGCCTTATGGCGCGGCCCGTTTCTCGCCGTCCAAGTCGCTGAAGGAATGGTGTTTTGAATTCCCTCATGATCGCTGCGATCCTTCTTGTGCTTCTTGGGCTTGCCTATCAGGTCGGCTGGTCGCGCAGTCGTGCGCTGGCGACATCGGGTGGCGGCCGCTTTCATTCCCGTTTCCATTATCACGGCGCGCTGGTCGCCATCTGGGCCGTCGCCCCCGCCGCCCTGATCCTTGGATTGTGGGCGCTGTTCGGGCAGACGGTTTCTGCCAGCTACGTGCAATCGCTTCTCCCGGTCGAACTCGTTTCCGCAGGTGGTAACCCGCTCGCGACGGCGATCAGCCGCGTTCGTGCGCTAGCGTCCGGCTATGGCGTCGCCGGCGAAGTGGCGGATTACGAAGCCGCTGCGGCCGATGCTCTTGCGCGTTTCCAGTTGATCGTCACGCTGATCGTGGTTGGGTCGGCTGCAGCGTGCGGTATCCTGGCGCTGCTCTTCGCGCGCCGCCGCATCACTCCCCGTCTGCGGGCCCGAAATCAAGTCGAACGCGCCATAACCCTGCTGCTGGTTGCCTGCTCGGCAATCGCCATTCTGACGACAGTCGGGATCGTTGCCTCGCTCGTTTCTGAGGCGATCCGGTTCTTTACCTTCGTCAATCCACTCGACTTCTTTTTCGGGACAGTCTGGAACCCGGTCTTCTCCTCGACCGGCGGCGGGAGCGGGCGCTATGGCCTTCTGCCTCTCCTCTGGGGCACGACGATGATCGCAATCATCGCCATGCTTGTCGCTCTGCCGATCGGGTTGATGACCGCGATCTACCTCAATCAATATGCCCCGCGTGGCGTGCGTGCGGTGGTCAAGCCCATCGTCGAGATTCTCGCGGGCATCCCGACCATCGTTTATGGCTTTTTCGCTTTGACCACGGTTGGCCCATTTCTTTCGGGTTTCGGCGCCATGATCGGTCTCGATATCCGCGGGACCAGTGCGCTGACCGCGGGGCTGGTCATGGGCATCATGATCATCCCGTTTATTTCCTCGCTCTCGGACGACATACTGAGCCAGGTGCCGACCAGCCTGCGCGACGGCTCCTACGGCCTTGGCGCTACGCAGTCCGAGACGATACGCAGGGTGCTGCTTCCGGCGGCCCTACCGGGGATCGTGGGCGCATTCCTTTTAGCCGTCTCGCGCGCCATTGGTGAAACCATGATCGTCGTGCTCGCGGCCGGCAACAGCCCGGTGCTCCGCGCCAATCCGCTTGAACCGACCTCGACCGTCACGGTTTCGATCGTCAACCAGCTGACCGGCGATACCGATTTTACCGGTCCCCAGTCGCTCGTTGCTTTCGCCCTCGGGCTGACCCTTTTCGTGATCACTCTGTGCCTTAACGTGGTCGCCCTCTATATCGTCCGCCGCTTCCGGGAGCAGTACGACTGATGTCCGATCTTTCAAATCAGACCAAGGCTGCTGGAGAGGACCGACACGCGCTCGTTCGCAAAGGCCTGGCGCGCCGACATCGGACCGAATGGCTGTTTCGCGCCGCCGGTCTGACGGCGGTCATTCTGGCGCTTGGCTTCGTCGCGATCCTGTTCACGACGATCGTCAGCAAGGGCCTCCCGGCATTTCAGCAGGCCTATATTTCGGCCAACGTGCAGTTTGACCCCGAGTTGCTGAATCTCGATCCGGCACCGGAGCGACAGGCGGGCCAATCGCAGGCTGATTTTCAGGCGCAATCTTTTGCCTGGCAGCGCGAACTCGCAATGCTCAACTGGAACGCCCTGGTCGAAGCGTCGCTGCGCGACCTCTTGCCCATTGGATTTGAGATCGACTCGCGGCAATTGCTGTCTATCGTTGAGACCAGTGAACGCCATCGCCTCCGCGAAATGTTTGTGGCCGATCCGTCGCTTCTCGGCCAAACCGTGCCGGTTGAAATGCTGGCCTCGGCCAATGTCGATAACTGGCTCAAGGGCACCATTAATCGCGAGCTGGGCGATGCTCAGCAGCAGCTGTCCGCGCCGGCCCGACAGTTGGCAGACGAGTTCTATGAAAATGGCGTCATCCACATGGGCTTTGCCTGGGCCTTGCTCACCAACGTAGACAGCCGCTCAGCACCGGCCTCAGCGGGTCTGGCGGGCGCGTTCATGGGCTCGCTCTACATGCTCCTGATCGTGATCGTTCTGGCTGTGCCGATTGGCGTGGCCAGCGCCATCTACCTCGAGGAGTTTGCGCCAAAATCCCGCTTGACCGACTTCATCGAGGTCAACATCAACAACCTCGCAGCAGTGCCGTCGATCGTATTCGGCCTGCTCGGCGCTGCTGTATTCATCAACTATTTCCGTCTCCCTCTTTCGGCGCCATTGGCTGGGGGGCTGGTGCTCACGCTGATGACGCTGCCTACGATAATCATCGCCACCCGTGCCGCGCTTAAAGGCGTCCCACAATCTCTTCGTCAGGCCGCGCTGGGCCTGGGTGCATCCCGCAGCCAGATGGTGTTCCATCACATCTTGCCGGTCACTTTCCCTTCGATCCTCACGGCAAGCATCATCGGTGTCGCGCAGGCGCTTGGCGAAACGGCACCGCTTTTGCTGATCGGCATGAATGCGTTTGTCGCCCAGATCCCTACGAGCCCGATGGATCAGGCAACGGCCTTGCCCGTGCAGATCTTCCTCTGGAACGGCAATGAAAACCGCAATTTCTTTGAAGCACGCACTTCGGCTGCCATCATGGTTCTTTTGGGCCTGATGATTTCCCTCAATGCTATCGCCATCTTCCTGCGCACATATCTGGAGCGTAAGAAATGAACCAAGTTCTGACCTCAAGGAGCGCGCTCGAAATGTCCGCGACCCATTCGAAAGACGCCCTGGCCAGCCACCAGACCGTTCGCACGCCCGATCCCGACGCGCATCCATCGCGCCTTAGGGCCGATGGCGTCTCGGTATTCTATGGCGACAAACAGGCCCTGTTCGACGTTTCCATCGATATTCCGGAAAAATCGGTTAGCGCACTCATCGGTCCATCGGGCTGCGGTAAGTCGACGTTTCTCCGCTGCATCAACCGCATGAACGACACGATCGAGGGCTGCAAGGTTACCGGCGACATCACACTCGATGGCCAGAACCTTTACGACGGCAATCTCGACGTCGTCGAATTGCGCGCCCGGATCGGCATGGTATTCCAGAAACCGAACCCTTTCCCCAAATCGATTTTCGAGAACGTCGCCTACGGCCCCAAGATCCATGGTCTGGCGCGCAACAAGACCGACCTTGAAGAGATTGTCGTCACCTCCTTGCAAAAGGCAGGACTCTTTGAGGAGGTGAAGGATCGGCTGCATTCCCCCGGCACCGGACTCTCGGGTGGCCAGCAGCAACGGCTGTGCATCGCGCGTGCCATGGCGGTGGGGCCCGAAGTCATTCTCATGGACGAGCCATGCTCCGCGCTCGATCCGATCGCCACGGCGATCATCGAGGAACTGATCGACGAACTGCGGTCTAACTACACCATCGTTATCGTCACGCATTCGATGCAACAGGCCGCCCGTGTTTCGCAAAAGACTGCGTTCTTCCACCTGGGCAAACTGATCGAGGAAGGGCCGACCGAGGCGATCTTTACCAACCCGCGCGAAAAGCGCACCCAGGACTACATTACCGGCCGTATCGGTTAGGGGGATAAAGTATGCCCAATTCCAACGAACACATCGTCTCGTCCTACGAAGACGAATTGACCGAACTGGCCCGGACAATTTCCGAGATGGGTGGGCTCGTCGAGAAAGCCATTGCCAACGCCACCGAAGCGCTGATCCGTTCGGACACCGAACTGGCCATGGCGACCGTTGCCGCGGACAAGCGTATCGACGCCATGCAGACCCAGATCGACGAGATGGCGGTTTCGATCATCGCACGGCGGCAGCCCATGGCGCAGGATCTGCGGCTGGTCATCGCCTCGATCCATGTGGCCAACGATCTCGAACGCATCGGCGACATGGCCAAATCGACGGCCCGCCGCTCGACCCAGTTCGAGGGCATCACGATGTCGAGCCAGTTCAAGAACGGGCTGCGGCACATGGGCGAACTCGTTCAGCGGCAGGTCAAGCTTGCGCTCGACGCATTTGCCGGTCGCGACAAGAATATCGCCGTCGATGTTGTCGAGCGCGATACCGATGTCGATGCGCTCTATGTCTCGCTGTTTCGCGAGCTTTTGACCTACATGATGGAAGACCCGCGCAACATTACGATGTGCACCCACCTTCTGTTCTGCGGCAAGAACCTCGAGCGCGTGGGCGATCATTCGACCAACATCGCCGAGCAAGCCTATTTCCTGTCGACGGGCAAGACCCTGACCGCCGACATCGAAGATTTGAAGCGCGAGCAGATCAAGAGCTGATCCATGACGCCCAAGGTTCTCGTCGTCGAAGACGAAGTCGATCTCATCGAACTGCTGCGCTACAATCTTGAGGCCGAGAATTTTTCGGTGGCTACGGCAGAGGATGCCGAAGAGGCGATGCTCCGGATTGCCGAGGCAACGCCGGACCTCATCTTGCTCGACTGGATGCTGCCGGGCACATCGGGCATCGAAATCTGCCGCCGCATCCGGGCGCGGCAGGATACGGCGCGTATCCCGATCATCATGCTCACTGCGCGCGGTGAGGAAGAAGAGCGGGTGAGGGGGCTTGCGACGGGGGCCGACGATTACGTCGTCAAACCCTTTTCCTTGCCCGAGTTGATGGCCCGCATCCACGCCTTGCTGCGCCGGTCGAACCCGCAACTGATTGCCGCGACGCTGAAAGCCGGTGATATCGAACTCGACAGAACCACCCATCGCGTGCGTCGTTCGGGAAAGGAAGTCCATCTCGGGCCGACCGAATATCGTCTGCTCGAATACCTCATGGGCAATCCAGGCCGGGTCTATTCGCGGGAGCAATTGCTTGATGGCGTTTGGGGAACCGACGTCTATGTGGACGAGCGCACAGTCGACGTTCATGTCGGTCGCTTGCGCAAGGCGATCAATCGCGGGCGGGTCAAGGACCCCATCCGCACAGTGCGGGGCGCGGGATATGCGTTCGACGAAAAGTTCGTGATGAGCTGATTGGCGGCAGCCAAACTTGACTCATCCAGATATGCGGCGTTAGTCCCCCGGGTATTCTCAGTCGAGCTTGCCCATGTTGCGCCGCTTCTTTTCCTACTACACGCCGTACAAGGGCCTCTTCGCCCTCGACTTCGGCTGTGCGGTTCTGGCCGGCCTGCTTGAACTCGGCTTTCCGCTGGTCGTTCAGCTTTATGTGGATCAATTGCTGCCCAGTCAGAACTGGACGTGGATTTTGCTGGCGGCTGGTGCGCTGCTGGTTGTCTATATCGTCAATGCGGGGTTGCTCTCGATCGTCAACTATTGGGGGCACGCGCTTGGCGTCGGGATCGAAACCGACATGCGCCGGCAGGCGTTCGACCATCTGCACAAGCTCTCGTTTCGGTATTTCGACAACAAGAAAACCGGTGCGATCATCACGCGTGTGACCAAGGACCTCGAAGAGGTCGGTGAGATCGCCCATCACGGCCCCGAAGACATCTTCATCGCCATCATGACGTTTGTCGGCGCCTTCTTCATCATGGCGTATATGAATTTGACGCTGGCCATGATCACGCTGTTGATCGTGCCCGTTGCCGCCTTCGTCGTCTGGAAATACGGGGCGTCGATGACCAACACCTGGAAGCAACTCTATGGCCGGGTGAGCGATTTCAACGTGCGGATCGAAGAGTCGATCGGCGGCGTGCGTGCGGTGCGCGCCTTTGCCAATGAGCGCCATGAGCGCACGATGTTTGAGGGCGACAACCAGAATTATCGCACCACCAAACTGGCCGCCTACAAGATCATGACGGCCTCGATCTCGATCTCCTATCTGGCCAAGAGCCTGGTGCAGCTTCTGGTGATGCTGGCCGGTACGGCGTTGGTGATTTACGGCGAGATGACCTACGGCGCTTTTGTCGGTTTCCTGTTGCTGGTGAACGTGCTGTTCCGGCCCATCGACAAGATTATCGGCGTGCTCGAGAGCTATCCGAAGGGCATTGCGGGGTTCAAGCGGTTCACCGAACTGGTCGATACAGAGCCCGATATTACCGACAGCCCAAACGCTCGGCGCGTATCGGGGCTCAAGGGCAATATCGCTTTCGATCACGTCGATTTCGCCTATGGCGAGGACCGTCCCACGCTGTCCGACATCACGCTCGGCATCAAAGCCGGCGAGACGGTCGCGCTGGTGGGGCCCTCTGGTGCCGGCAAGACGACGATCTGTTCGTTGCTGCCGCGCTTTTATGAGATCGACGCGGGGGCGATCACCATCGACGGGATCGATATCCGCGAGATGACGCAGGATTCGCTCCGCAGCCAGATCGGTATCGTGCAGCAGGACGTCTTCATGTTCGGTACCTCTATCCGCGACAACATCGCCTATGGCCGTCTTGGCGCGAGCGATGAGGACGTGATGGACGCGGCCCGGAAGGCGCAGTTCGATACGGTCATCGCCCAGATGCCCGAAGGGCTCGACACAATGGTGGGCGAGCGTGGTGTGAAGCTTTCGGGCGGCCAAAAGCAGCGCCTCGCGATCGCGCGGATTTTCCTCAAGAACCCGCCCATCCTCATTCTGGACGAAGCGACATCAGCGCTCGATACGGCCACCGAAGTGCAGATCCAGCAGGCTTTGGCAAAGCTGTCGCAGGGCCGCACGACGCTGGTTATTGCCCACCGTCTGGCCACGATCCGCAACGCCGACCGTATCGTCGTGGTCGATGGCGGCAGGATCGTCGAACAGGGCGGTCACGACGAACTGCTGCGCAAGAATGGTGCCTATGCGGTGCTGCACAACGCGCAGTTTGGTGCCTGGGCGGCGGAGTAGCACCGGGCCTCGGGCGTGCGGATGTGCCCGCTGGCGCTACCATCGGGTCGCTGCAATTTTCAAAGACGGCATGGGGCGATGAGCGCTCCGCAGTTTGTTTTTTAGTATGAAGCGATCATCGCCCCAGGCGCTCGGGGTTTTGGGCTTAGTCGCCCTTCAGAAGGCTGGGGTCAATCCCCGCCGGGTTTCCCCGGTAAGCCGCCGTATGGGAACGACGACCGGCACTTGTGACGTTTAGGCCTTCCCTGCGGCGACCCGCAAGGAACCCGAACCAAACCCGCCCAAACGTTCGTTGCGCTTGCGTCCATCAACGCGGGTTCGTGAGTGCAGTATGGATGCGGTTGAGACGGCGGGGATAAGTTATTTCTCGCGCGAGGGTGATCGGGGGCGCAGAGAGGAACATTGTGCCGGATTTGAGCTAGCTTGACTTGCCCGCCATAGGTACTAAATAGCCTCGTGTGAGGACGACCTCCCCCAATCGCGGGAATCGTTTCGGGACGGCCCGAGCTTTGGCAAGGAGTTCTGAGCCATGCGCACAGCCTGGGATCGCGTTCGTCACGCACTTTTCTTTGAAATTTTCGGCCTGATACTGGTCGTGCCGCTCGGCGCGGTGGTGTTTGCCATGCCGCTGCACGATATCGGTGTGGTGGGGGTGGTGAGTGCCACCATCGCGATGGCGTGGAACTACGTCTACAATCTGATGTTCGATACAGTGCTTAAACGCACGACAGGCACCACGCTGAAGTCGCTGCGTCTGCGCGTGCTCCATGCGGTACTGTTCGAACTCGGGCTATTGATCGTTCTGATGCCGTTTATCGCATGGTATCTGGGCATTACATTGCTGCACGCCCTGATCATGGATATCGCCTTCGCCCTGTTTTACATGGGCTACGCGTTTGTCTTCAACCTTGCCTATGACAAGGTGTTCCCGCTCAAGGAGTGGGAACAGCAGACGGCGACGCCTTAGGCAGCTATCGGGCCGGAGCAAGTTCCCCTGGAGCGCGGCGGGGCAGGGTAAAAGCGTCCTGCCGCATCGCGGCGATCACCTCGTCGACACTCGCATGGGCTTCGGGGTGGCGCGCCAAAAGTGCGCGCGCCTCATTTTCAAAGTCGAACGACCTGAAATCGCCAGCGTCACGCAGGCGGTCGGCAATGTCCACGGCAAGCATAAGTTTCATAGCGCATACTCCCTGCGCCTCCAGCAGATTGGTCTTACCCCCGGAAATGTTAATAAACGACGCCAATGTGGCTCCGTCAAGAAGGATGGGATATCAGCCCAAGCTTGCGCTCACGCAGATCCATGCGATGCTGGCCGTCGCAACGGAGAAGGAAAGGCGGAAACTATGGCATCCACACTCAATATCGTCAGCCTGGCGCATGATATCGCTGCGCAGAAATCCTACGTCAATTTCGTCTGGGCGGACGATCCGACCAAGCGCCTCGCGCTTGAAGTGCCATATGGATTGCCGCTCGATCAGATCGAAAGCGCTGCGCGCAGCGCCGTCTATGGGCTGTCAGCGGAGCTGAACGATTGCGAGATCGCAAAGCCATGACAAAAGCCCCGTGCAATGCCGGGGCTTTTCAAAAAACTTAAGACAGCGACTTAGCGCTTCCGGCGATCGACCTGGTGATAGGCGCGCCGCGAGTGGAACTCGCAATAGGGCTTGCCCTCTTCGGACTCGCGACCACAGAAGTGGAACTCGCTGTTCATCGGGTCGCCGATCGGCCATTTGCAGGTCTTTTCGGACAGCTGCAGCAGCGAAATGCGCTCTTCGACCGGGATGAAGATCTCGGCGACCTTGGTAGTGGTCTCGACAGCCATCTCGGTGTCGAGCTCGGTATCCATCTTGAGAGCGGTCGCGCCCATGGTGGGGGCGATGGTCGTGCGGCGCTGGCTGACCGCGCTTGCAGCGGCCGAGGCCGTGCCGCGGGCGTGGCCGGGACTGCTCGATGGTGAACTGGGTCGCCGCGGTGCCGTGGGGCGGGGTGCCTTGGCCCGCGGGGCAACATTGGTGGGCTTGGCGCGAGCCGACAATTTAAGCCGGTGCACCTTGCCGATCACTGCGTTTCGGGTCACGCCACCGCTCAACTCGGCTGCGATCTGGCTTGCGCTATGACCTTCCATCCAGAGTTTCTTCAAGAGTGCAACGCGCTCGTCTGTCCAGGTCATCGCTCAGCTCCAGGCCATATCGTATTCGGAGTCAGGTTTCGCGCGGTCAAACGATAGCATTGACCGTCGGCATACTAACTGTCGTATGGTGATGGGGTCCGCCACACGAGATGTCGTGTTCCCAATGCCGTGATACTACACGGGCGCTCGAATCCGAAGCAAGGCGGGATTTAAGACTTTCCCCGGTTTATCCCCCCGCAAAATCAGCAAGCGCACATGAATGGTGCAGCCTGTTGCCCATATGCACGTCGAGGGTCGGCGAGGAGGGTATGAATCCCCAATGTGGCAAAGATGAGTCGGGTCCACGCCCCGGTTTCCGGGCCCAGATTGACTTTTTTCGGCGTCGCCAGCATAAGCACGGGTGATGGGCGCGGCTTGGAAACAGTCCGAGCGCGCTCTTTGTTTTCCATCGCTTCGAGTGCGCGAATTTAGTTGTCGAGCCACTGAAAGGTCTAAAGAAAATGTCCGCGTTGTATGGCACTTACGCAAGGTCCGAACTCGCCTTTGTGCGGGGCGAGGGCGTGCGATTGCTGACCGCGGACGGGACCCGATATCTCGATTTCAACGCCGGCATCGCCGTCAATGCTCTCGGGCATGGCGATCCGCACATCGTCGCAGCGCTCAAGGAACAGGCCGACAAGGTTTGGCACGTCTCCAATATCTATACGATCCCCGAGCAGGAAAAACTGGCCCAGCGGCTGGTCGATGCGACCTTTGCCGACAAGGTGTTTTTCACCAATTCGGGTGCTGAAGCGCTCGAATGCGCGATCAAGACAGCGCGGCGTTATTTCTGGGACAAAGGGCAAAAGGATAGGGTCGACATCATCGGCTTTTCCGGCTCGTTCCATGGGCGGACGACGGCCACCATCGCTGCAGCGGGTAACCCGGCCTATATCGAGGGTTTTGGCCCGATGCCGGGCTACAAGCACGTAAAGCCCGGCGATCTCGCGCTGGTGGAAGCGGCCATCGACGAGAAAACGGCCGCAATCCTGATCGAGCCCGTACAGGGCGAGGGCGGTGTGACGGCGTTTTCGGACGCCTATCTCCAAGGGTTGCGCAAGCTCGCAGACGCCAATGGCGTTCTGCTGATTTTCGATGAAGTGCAGTGCGGTTATGGCCGGACGGGGAAGTTCTTCGCCCATGAATGGGCCGGGATCACGCCCGATATCATGACCGTCGCCAAGGCGATCGGGAACGGCTTCCCGCTCGGCGCCTGCCTTGCGACCGAAGAGGTCGCCAAGGCCATGGGGCCGGGCACGCATGGCTCGACCTATGGCGGCAACCCGATGGCGTGTGCGGTCGGCAACGCCGTGCTCGATCGCGTCCTGGAGCCTGGGTTTTTCGAGCATGTCGAAGCTATGGGCACTGTTCTCGCCCATCAGCTGCAGCAATTGATGCAGAAATTTCCGCAATATGTGACCGAAGTGCGCGGCAAGGGCTTGATCGCCGGCATCAAGATCACGCCGCCGGTGCGTGATTTCGTGGCCCGATTGCGCGACCACAAGCTTCTGGCCGTGGCCGCCAGCGACAATGTCCTGCGCCTGCTGCCGCCGCTTATTGTCAATGAAGCCGAGATCAACGAGGCTATTGGCATTATTGCAGAGGCTTTTGCCGAGTTTGAAGCCGAGGCCAGCGACGCGGCGCAATAACGCCGCTTTCCGCGCCGGACTATTTTCAGGATCAGTTCAATGACCGCGAGACATTTTCTCGACCTTAAAGATTTTTCCCTTTCCGAGCTTCGGACCATTCTCGATTTGGCCCACGCGCTGAAGACGCGCCTGAAGGCTGGCGAACGTCCACGGCTGTTGCAGGACAAGGTGCTGGCGATGATCTTCGAGCGCCAGTCCACGCGTACGCGCGTGTCATTCGATGTCGGGATGCGCCAGCTCGGCGGCGAAACGCTGATGCTGACGGGCCAGGAAATGCAGTTGGCGCGCGAAGAGACGATCGAAGACACGGCCCGGGTGATGAGCCGCTATGTCGATGCGATCATGATCCGCATTCTGAGCCATGACGATCTGCTCGATCTGGCCGGCGCGTCAAGCGTTCCGGTGATTAACGGGCTGACGCGGCGGAGCCACCCTTGCCAGGTGATGGCCGACATCATGACGTTCGAGGAACATTCCGGGTCTCTCGAGGGCAAGAAGGTTGCCTGGATCGGGGATTCGAACAATGTGCTGGCTTCATGGGTTCACGCGACGGCGCTGTTCGGCAACAGGTTGGCGATTGCGTGCCCGAAGGAATATTGGCCCGATCAGGGCTTGCTGTCCGACATTGCCGATGTGGGTGACCGGGTTACGCTGGGCTCCGATCCGGTCGAGGCGATTTCGGACGCCGATCTGGTGATTACCGACACCTGGGTCTCGATGGGCGACACCGACGAGGGTGAGCGCCGGCGCATCTTGAAACCCTATCGCGTCGATACCAGATTGTTCTCCCACGCCGCGACCGACGCGCTCTTTATGCATTGTCTGCCTGCCCATAGGGGCGATGAGGTCACCGATGAGGTGATCGACGGGCCGCAATCGGTTGTCTTCGATGAAGCTGAAAACCGCCTGCATATCCAGAAGGCCATATTGTGCTGGGCCTTCGGGATCGAAAACCTTGAGGCGATTAAGGAATAATGATGAGCGCAAGCTCTCTCGAACCATTCGGTCTCGACCGACCCGAAAGCGGTGACGACGTCGCCGTTCCCTTCACCCTCGACATGCTCGACAGCCGTGGGCGGGTCGTGCAGCTGGGCGATGCTCTCGATGTAATCATCAACCGGCACGGATATCCCGAGCCGGTGGCGCGTCTTTTGGGCGAAGCGATCACGCTCGCCGCATTGATCGGTTCCTCGCTCAAGTTCGAGGGTCGGTTCATCCTGCAGGCGCGGACCGATGGTCCGGTCAGTCTTCTGGTTGTTGATTTCGACACGCCGGACGGGCTGCGTGCCTATGCGCGTTACGATAAGGACGCGCTCGAAGAGGCGATCAAGTCGGGCAATACCAAGCCGCAGGATCTGCTCGGCAAGGGTGTTCTGGCGCTGACGGTCGATCAGGGCGCGCATATGGATCGCTACCAGGGCATCGTGGCGCTGGAAGGCGAGAGCCTGGAAGAGGTCGCGCACACCTACTTCCAGCAGTCCGAACAGATCCCGACCCAAGTGCGGCTGGCGGTTGCAGAACTCTCGGTCAAGGGCCAGTCCCGCCCCTCGTGGCGGGCCGGCGGCGTATTGCTGCAGCATCTGCCAGACCATGGCATGCAGACCATGCCCGATTTGCCGGGCGACGGCGATTTCGAAAACCCCGAAACCGCTGATCCGGACTTTGCCGAGGATGATCATTGGACAGAGGCGAAAGCCCTACTCGAGACGCTGACCGATGCCGAGATCGTCGATCCGGATATCTCGCCCGAACGGCTGTTGTTCCGTCTTTATCACGAGACCGGAGTGCGATTGTTTGAGCCGCAATTACTGGTCGAGCGCTGCACGTGCTCGGCCGAGCGGGTGGAGCAGATGATCAACGACTTCACACCCGAAGATCGTGACGACATGGTTGTCGATGGGCAGATCGAAGTGGTGTGCGAGTTCTGTTCGACCCACTATCACTTTAATCCCAACCAGTTCTGATTGAGGCAAGGGCCACTTCAAATGTGGCCCCTACCTTTCAGTCCTTTCCAAAAGTTCATTTGTGGCCGTAGGAGCGTGCGGGTACAAATTTGTCCAATCGCTGCGATTTGGTTTCGGCAAGGGCAAGATTTTTGGAAAATACCGGCGGCTCCGAGTATTCGGGCACCTCTACGTCTTTGCAAACACCGACCCGGCCCGATCAACCGCCCCGCCGGTTCGGTCTCATGTCGGCTGTCGTCCGACTCGCGTTGGCCATCGCTATTCTTGCGGGCACCGTCTACCTGGTTTCCGGCTGGATCGCCGAGCGGCCCGAAGCGCCGCAGCGCATGAACCGCGAGCGCACCTTCACCGTCGAGGTGATGGAGCCAAATTACGGGACCTACACATCCCCGATCAGCGCCTATGGCCAGGTCGCTGCCGCCAGAACCATCGACATCCGAGCCCTTGTGGCGGGACGGGTGATGGAGGTCTCTCCCAATCTAGCTGTGGGCAATACCGTGGAGCAGGGCGAAGTCCTCGTGCGGCTCGATCCGTTCGTTTACGACGCGGCAGTGCTCGAGGCGCGCGCGGCCATTGCCGATGCGGAACTTTCGCTGTCTGAAGCGCAGGAAGCCTATGCCCTCGAGGAGCGCAGTATTGCCGCTTCGGAATCGGCGCTCGCCAGTGCTCGTACGGACTTCGAGCGTGCCCAGTCGCTGCTCTCGAGCGGCGCCGCGACGCAACAGACAGTCGATACACGGGCGCTCACCGTGTCCGAGCGTGAGCAGGCGCTGCTGCAGAGCCAATCCAGTCTCGTGACGCTCAATGCCCAGATTTTGCGCCAGCGCGCCGCGATCGAGCAGGCGCGATACGCGCTGGAGACAGCGCAGCGCGATTTGGGGAACACCGAAATTACTGCGCCGTTCACAGGCGTCGTTACGACGCGCAACCTCATCGAGGGCACTTATATGAGTGCCAATGAGGTGGCGTTGTCGCTCTATGACAGCGCGGCACTCGAGGTAAGCTTTAACGTATCGGATCGCGACTACGCCATTCTAAGGCGCGAGGGGCTGATCGGACGAGGCCTCGAGGTGAGCCGGACGACCGGCGCAGCGGCCATGGTTCCGGGCACCGTGGCGCGCACGGCGCCTGAAGTTGATGCCACGACGGGCGGCGTGACGCTCTATGGAAATCTCGATGAGAGCGCAGTGGACCAGTTGCGTCCGGGCACCTTCGTATCTGTCGCAATCGAGGGCGTGGCACACGACAACACTCTGCTGGTACCCGAAACGGCGATCTACGATGGTGACCACATCTACGTCATTCGCGAGGGCCGGATGGCCGCGGTTCAGATCGAAATCCTGGACCGTGAAGGCGACCGGGTGATCGTCGCCGCCGAAGTGCCCGAGGGCGAGCCGATTATCACCTCGCGGATATCGCAGGCAGGCGCGGGCGTCGCGGTCGTCGTCGAGGGCGCAGAGCAAGAGGCGGGCGGACCGCCAATGGGTGGCGGTATGCGCGGACCGGGGGGTTGATCGATGCGTCCCTCCGTTAGGGCTTCCTCGGGCGTTATCGCCGCGTTCGTGCGGCACCGCAACGCCGCGAACCTCTTTATGATCCTGTTCGTCCTGTTCGGGTGGTGGGGTCTGGAAAATCTCAACCGCCAGCTCATGCCCAACACGGAGACGCGCACCGTCCAGGTGAATGTCACCTGGAGTGGGGCGTCCGCCGAGGACGTCGAGCGTAATATCTTACAGATTATAGAGCCTGCGGTGCAGACCCTTGAAGGGGTCAACTCCATGGGGTCGTTTGCCCGGGAGGGGCGGGCGACCGTGACGCTGGGGTTCGAACGGACGGTCGATCTTCAGACCGCCGAGCGGCAAGTGCAGACGGCAGTATCGTCGGTGAGCGGTTTGCCGGAAGCGGCGGGAACACCGACTGTTTCGGCGCAGCGGTTCTTCGATCCGGTGGCGGCGATCGCGATCTCCGGTCCATTCCCTGAAGAGGCTCTGCGCCGATACGCGCGTGAAATTCGCGACGGCTTGCTTTCCGCCGGCGTCGATCGTGTCGAATTTACCGGCTACCGCGATCGCCAGTTGCTGATCGAAGTCGACGACGCCAAATTGCGCCAGCTCGGCCTGACCCTAGACGATCTTTCGGCAGCGCTGACGCCCAATTTCTCCGACCAGCCCTCGGGATCGCTGAGCGGGGATTTCGATGCGCAAATTCGTGCTTCAGCTCAGCAATTGTCGGCGAGGCAGATATCGGAAACCGAGATCATTTCATCGGCAACCGGCCAGCGGCTGACGTTTGGCGATGTCGCGACCGTCACCGATACGTTCGATCCCGATACTCCGCTGGGCTATATGCGCGGCGAACCCGCCATCAAGCTGCAGGTGTCGCGCGCTGCGAGCGCCGATACGGTGACTACGTATCAGGCCGTACAGGATTACGTCGCGGCGCTGCAGCCGACCCTGCCACCATCGCTCAACGCCGTGGTTTTCGATGCCGCCGCCGAACAGGTCAATCAGCGATTGGGCCTTCTGATCGCCAATGGGGTTGCCGGCTTCCTTCTGGTGCTCGGCGTGCTGTTTCTGTTTCTCGATGGCCGGATTGCCATTTGGGTTGCGGCGGGCATTCCGATCGCGATCATGGGCACATTGGGTGCCATGTATCTGATGGGCCTCACGCTCGACATGATATCGATGTTTGCGCTGATGATGGTGCTCGGCATCATCGTCGACGATGCCATCGTGGTGGGCGAACACACAGCGACGCTTTATCAGCAGGGGCTCTCGCGATCCGAGGCGGCGATCCAGGCCGCAGGGCGCATGGGCGCGCCGGTCATTGCCTCGGCGTTGACCACGATTGCCGCGTTTGCGCCGATCTGGCTGGTGGGAGACGTCGTGGGGCAGATCATGTCCCCATTGCCGGTCGTTGTCGTGGCAGTGCTGATCGCGAGTCTTATCGAGTGCTTTTTTATCCTGCCGGGCCATTTGTCTCACGCCCTGCCGCGCCAGCGCAGGCGACCAGGTTGGTTCCGCCGTACATTTGACGGTGGCTTCGATTTCTTCCGCGACAAGATGTTCGGCGCGCTTGCGGAGCTGTCCTATTCCTGGCGCTGTGTGACGGCTGCGATCGCGCTGGCGATCACCATCGGCGGAGTGGGGCTCTATGCGTCGGGCCAATTGCGGTTCGAGTTCTTTCCCACTTCTGAAGCCGAAAGTTTCAACGTATCCGCCCAGTTCCAGGCCGGTACGCCGCAATCGGAAATGGCTGCCATCATCCAGGACATAGAGCGCGCCGTGTCCGAGCTCGAAACCAGCCTTACCCCAAATGGTGAACTGCTGATCGTTACGACCTATGCCAATCTCGATCTCGAAGAGGGGCGCGCGAACTTCAACGTCTATCTTACGCCTGCCGAAGCCCGCTCGGTCCGTACGGCAGACATCACACAGGCATTGCGTGACAATCTGCCAACGGTGGCGGGGGTCGAAAGCATCGGTATTCGCGAGTTCCGCGGCGGGCCGCAGGGTTCTGCACTCGACATCCGGTTTGTCGGCTCGGACGCAGCCACGCTCAAGCAGGCATCGGAGGATCTTCAGGACGTGCTTGAAGGGTTCGACGAGGTCGATTCAGCCATGGATACGCTGTTTTACGGCAGCCCGGAGCTGATCATGGAGATCAATGCCCGCGGCGCGGCGCTCGGCTTCGATCTCAATGCATTGGGCACACAGATCCGGGCGGCGTTCGAGGGTCGCAACGTCCAAACGATCGCAGCCCAGGACGACGAGATCACCGTGCGGCTCGGGCGCAATGCCGAGGCGACAGGTTCCTCTGCGTTGCGCGACATGTGGGTGCGCGCGCCCGACGGGCAGTATGTGCCGCTATCCTCGATCGTCACTTTCTCGGAACGTCAGGGTTTTGCGTTCATCGCGCGCGAAGAGGGCCGCACGGCGGTGTCGGTGCGCGCCAATGTGGCTGAGGACGTGGACCATGCCGAAGTCCTGTCTCGCCTCGAGGCCGACTATCTTCCCCAGATCGTCAACCGATACGGCATTTCCTATGAACTGGGTGGGCGCGAGGCGGAACAGAATGCGGCGTTCGCCGATCTCGGGCTCGGAATGATCCTGGCGCTGGCCGTGATGTACATCATCATTGCGTGGATATTTGCCGCCTATTTCACGCCGCTCGCGGTGATGGCGATCATCCCGTTCGGCCTGGCCGGGGCCATTTGGGGGCATTATCTGTTCGGCCATAATCTCACGATCATATCGCTGATGGGGATGCTTGGGCTGGCGGGTATTCTGGTCAACGCATCGATCGTCTTGATTTCGCGCATGAACGAGCGGCGCGACGATGGGGAAGGCTTGCGTGCGGCGGCAATCGGTGCGTCCAAGGATCGGCTGCGCGCGGTGATCCTGACCTCTGCCACAACCATCGGCGGGCTGTTGCCGCTGGTCTTCGAGCAAAGCATGGTCGCCCAGATGCTCATACCCATGGCGCTGACGATTGTTTCGGGCCTTGCGGTTGCGACGGTGCTTGTGCTGTTTCTGGTGCCCGCAATTTTGGGTATCGGCGCCGATATCGGGGCAATGATGCGTTGGCTGTTCCTCACGCCCAACGCGCCGACATTTCGAGAGATGATCGCCGGACGGCATCACGAAAGCCCGCCATCCGCTCCAGCGGAATGATCAGGCGCGCCAGAAGCGCGGGGTCAGCAGGACGAGGATCATCATAACCTCGAGCCTTCCCACTAGCATGCCGATGGTCATCAGCCATTTCGAGGCATCGTTGAGATTGGCAAAGCTGCCCGCAGGTCCCAGTTCGGGGCTGAGGCCCGGTCCGACATTGGAAATGGAGGTCGCCGCTGCGCCGAGCGCATCGATCGGCTCGAGCCCGGAAAACGAGAGCAGTACGGCGAGGATGAGAAAACTTGAGAAAAAGACAAAGACGAAACTTTGCACCGAGGTCGAAACGCTGTCGGGCAATGGACGGCCGTTATAGCGCTTCACATAGACCATCGACGGGAAAACGATCTGCCTGATGTGTTGGTAGAGGTCGCGCGCAAGGACCTGGAAGCGGAAGATCTTGATGCCGCACGAGGTCGAGCCCGTGCAGCCGCCGATAAACATCAGGACGAAAAATATTGCGACGGCGAGTGGGCCCCAATTCGAGAAATCGGCAATGCCGAACCCGCTGCCGCTGATGATCGAGACGACTGTAAAAAGCCCCTGCCGGAACGCCGTCTCGCCTTGGGCGACATCGCCAACGATCTGGATGAGGGCCATGGTGAGGGCGGCTGCGGCGATGATGAACAGGTACACCCGCACCTGGGAATCCCTGAACAGAGGTTTGAAGCTTCCACGCACGGCTCCGACGTAAAGAACGAAGGGCAGGGCACCCAGGATCATGAAGACTACGGCGATGTAGTGAATGGCCGGTTGGTCGAAGGCCCCAAGCGAGGCGTCGCGCGTAGAAAATCCCCCCGTCGCAACCGTCGAAAGCGCGTGGACGATGGCATCGAAGGCGCCCATGCCGGCGACCCAATAGGCGACCGCGCAGGCAAAGGTCAGCACGCAATAGACAATGATCATTGCCGAAGCGATCTGGGCCGCGGCGGGAAAAATCTTGTCGGGCGTCTCGAAGGCTTCGGCCTTGAACATCTGCATGCCGCCGATCCGCAACATGGGCAGGACAGCGATGGCCATGACCACGACGCCAAGGCCCCCGAACCATTGCAACAGACCGCGCCAGAGCAGGATGCCGGGGGGTGACTCATCGAGCGTAGTGATGACCGTAGCGCCGGTGGTGGTAATGCCTGACATCGCCTCGAACATCGCGTCGGTGACGCTCAGGCCGAGGCCCGACATATAGAGCGGCAGGGCTCCAAACATCGTCAGGACGACCCAGATGAGCACGGTCATCAGGAAGGCCTGGCGGAGATTGAGGTCGGACTTGCCGCCAGCCGAAGCGGCCCAAAGTCCGGCGCCGAAAATCGTGGTGATCAACGAGGCCGATACAAAAACCAGCCAGTCCTCGTGTCCCGCCACCAGATCGGCAAGAGCCGGCAACAGCATGGCCAGCCCCAAAGCGCCGACAAGGGCCCCGATGACCGAAGAGATCGTGCGAAAATCCATGCTCGGCTAGCGGGCCCCGACCTTTGCTGTGTCGCGACGTTAGACTTGATCGAGCGCGAACGAAAGGTCTGCGAGCAGATCGTCGGCGTCTTCGAGGCCCACCGAAAGACGCAAGAGACCCTCCGTGATATCCATTTCTGCCCGTTCGGCGTCGGTGAAACGCTGATGCGTCGTCGTCGCCGGGTGCGAGATGATGGATTTGGCGTCGCCCAGATTGTTCGAGATCGCGATGAGCGCGAGCGCATCGGCCAGACGGAAGGCTGCGGCCTTGCCGCCCTTGGGCGTGAAGGCGACCAGTGTCGAGCCGCCGCTCATCTGGCGCTTGGCCAGATCATATTGCGGATGGCTTGCGTGATGGGGGTAGGACAGCATCTCGATCTTGGGATGATCGGCGAGAAAGTCGGCGATCTTGCCGGCGCTCTCGGTCATCGCCTTGACGCGGATCGATAGGGTTTCGAGGCCCTTAAGCAGCACCCAGGCGTTGAACGGGCTCATCGAGGGGCCGGTCTGACGGATTATGGTGTGGACATCGCCACCGATCAGCTCCTGGCTTCCAAGGATCACACCACCCAGTGCACGGCCTTGGCCGTCCATGTGCTTGGTCGCCGAATAGGTGACGAGATCGGCGCCGAGTTCGAGGGGCTTTTGCCAGATAGGGGTGGAGAAGACGTTGTCCACGATAAGGACGGCGCCATGCGCATGCGCGATGTCGGCGACGGCCTTGAGGTCGACAAGCTCCAGCGTCGGGTTGGTCGGGGTCTCGACGAACACGACCTTGGTGTTGGGCTTCATTGCACGGGCGAAGTTTTCGGGATCACGGCCATCGACCAGCGTCGACTCCACGCCCCAGCGCGGCATATAGGTCTCGACCACAAAACGACAGCCGCCAAACAGAGCACGGGCCGCAACGATATGGTCGCCGGCTTTGACCTGGCTCATGATGGCGGTGGTGACAGCGGCCATGCCGGTTGCCGTCCCGCGCGCCGCCTCGGCGCCTTCGAGCAGGGCAGCGCGCTGCTGGAACATTTCGACCGTGGGGTTGGAAAAGCGCGAATAGATGTGGCCGGGCTCTTCGCCCTTGAAGCGCGCTTCTGCGGCGCCCGATGTCGGATAGACGAAGCCGGAATTGAAAAAGATCGCTTCGGAGGTTTCCCCGTGCTGGCTGCGTTCCATGCCGCCATGCACCAGCATCGTCTGCGCCTTGCGGCGCTTGGGATCTGAGAGCGGATTGCTGGACTTGTCAGCCATGACGGTACCTCGAAAACAAAAAAACCGGCGCGCGATATGCGGCCGGTGCGAACGGGTCTCTTTAGCAGCAAGTTTAAGGTGGCCTGCAATCGGACCGGCCAAATCACCACCAACTCCGACATAAGCCGTAGTCAACTCTGACTTACTGCCAAATGGCGCTTGGCGTCAATGACATCAATTGCTAAGCCAAACCGGAAACGCGGCGTAAAACCGCACCGGTTTGGAAGGGCGAGGGATGATGAGCCAGGATTGGCCCAAGGGAATATTTTCGGCCCGACTGATCAGAGCCTTGTCCGACGCCGGTGCGATTTCAACGCCGCGCGCATTCGATGCCGACCAGATCCAGCCCGCCAGTCTCGACCTGCGTCTGGGCGCCAAGGCGCTGCGCGTGCGCTCGAGCTTTTTACCCGGCCCCGGCAAGACGGTCGCCGAGCGGGTAGAGAGCTTAATGCTTCACGAGATCGATCTGACCGATGGCGCCGTGCTGGAGCGTGGCTGCGTCTATATCGTGCCACTGCTCGAGGGCCTGGAATTGCCCAAGGACGTGAGCGCTTCGGCCAACCCCAAATCCTCGACGGGTCGTCTCGACATTTTTACCCGCGTCATCACCGACGGCGCGCGCAGCTTTGATATCGTTCCTGCAGGCTACGAAGGTAGGCTCTATCTTGAGATTTCACCGCGCACCTTCCCGGTGTTGGTCCGCACGGGATCGCGGCTTTCCCAGATGCGGTTCCGCGTCGGCGACGCGCGTCTCGATACCGAGGCGCACAAGGCGCTCCACGCTGAACAGACGCTGGTTTTCGATCCCAATATGGATGTTGGCGAAGGCGTTTCGCTGTCGATCGACCTGGTCGGTGAGGGACGGTCGGGATTGATCGGCTTTCGCTCTAAGCGTCACACCGCGGTCGTCGACGTGGATAAGAAAGATGGGCTCGACGTGCTCGACTTCTGGGAGCCGCTGGTCAATCGCGGGTCCGGTGAACTGATCCTTGATCCCGATGAATTCTACATCCTTGTCAGCCGCGAGAGCGTCCATGTGCCGCCCGATTATGCGGCCGAAATGGTGCCGTTCGATCCGTTGGTCGGTGAGTTCCGGGTGCACTATGCCGGGTTCTTCGATCCCGGCTTCGGCCATTCCGCTGCGGGCGGAACGGGGTCGCGCGCTGTGCTTGAAGTGCGGAGCCGCGAAGTGCCGTTCCTGCTCGGGCACGGGCAGACGATTGGACGGCTGATCTACGAGAAAATGGCGGAGCGTCCGCGCGAATTGTATGGCACGGCGCTGGGTTCGAACTATCAGGCCCAGAGCCTTAAGTTATCAAAGCACTTCAAAGCTTATCCCTGAACGAAATAAGGGCCGGTGCGAAACACCGGCCCTTATCATTGTTGGGATATGTTTGGCTTACGAAGCGGCGCGAGCCGCTTCCAGCCAGCCGTCAACCGCATCGCGATTGTCTTCGATCCACTGAGCGGCCTGGGCCTGGATGTCGTCGTCGCCATCGTTCATCGCTGCGTTCTGGGCAAAGATGTCGGCGAGCGGAACGCTGACTTCTTCAAGCAGGGCGCGTGCCGAAGGATTGGCTTCGAGGAATTCGCTGTTGGCCACGGCAACGATGTCATTGGCCGGAAAGCCCAACATGCACGGGTCGGAAACGCAGCCTTCGATGCCTTCCATGGTGGCGGCGTCGGCCAGATCCATCAGGTCTTCAGGCAGATCGACTTCCGGAACTTCGATCCAGACAACGTCTTCGCCGGGGACGAGTTCGTTGACGGTCCAGTTTGGCGTCCATGTGTAGAACAGGATCGACTCGCCGCTTTCATACGCCGCGACAGCATCGGCCATCGAAGCGGCATAGCCGGCCTTGATGGGATTCACGTGATCGCGCAGATCATAGGCGTCGAGGTGATGTTCGATGT
This sequence comes from Pelagibacterium luteolum, assembly GCF_900100665.1. Lineage (GTDB taxonomy): Bacteria > Pseudomonadota > Alphaproteobacteria > Rhizobiales > Devosiaceae > Pelagibacterium > Pelagibacterium luteolum. The sequence continues at coordinate 9,920 of NZ_FNCS01000010.1, read as the reverse complement.
TGATCTCGCAGCCCCAGCCCGGAGGGCAGGCAACAAGATCGGCACGACCATCGCCATCGCGGTCGAAGGCAGCTTTTACGTCATCGCGCTTGAAGTCTTCGAGCGAGGTGATGCCAAACTCTTCAGCCGATGCAGCGTCAACCAGATAGCCTTCGAGCGCGCCACCTTCGGCGACTGCACCGACGACTTCAGCGCCTTCCGAGAAAGTCGGCTCATAGGTGTTGTGCAGTGGAAACCAGCCATCGACCCAAAGCGTCACGTCACCGAAAGCAACCGACTGATAGAAGGCCGGGTTGTCGAGCGTCAGCGTGTCGGCCATCGAATAGCCGAGTTCGGCAAAGAGCTGCTTGTAGATTTCGGTATGAAACCAGCCGGTGTCCCAAGTGGGCTGCGCCATGATGATTTCGGTGCCTTCGCCCGGCATGTCCTGAGCCATCAGGGCCGCTGGAGCGGTGCTGGCCAAGGCTGCGGTGCCGAGAATTGCAATGGTTTTTTTGAGACTGAACATGATGTCTTTGTCTCCTTTTGTTTTCGTTCAAATGGACGGAAAACCCGCCATGCGGAGAGCCTGCGAACGTTGGCAGGCGATAGAAGCGACGCCTGATGGGCGCCGCATCATGCGTTACGACGGCCTCAGGCCGCCTTTTTGACCTCCGCTGCAGGGCTGCTGCCCTTGAAGCGGAAGATATTAAAGAGCGTGCTGCGCAGGGACACGGTGTTGGCCGGATTCTTTTCGCCCAGCCCTTGCGTGATGCGATCGAGCACGATGGCGAGGATCACGATCCCGATGCCACCTGCGGTTGCGCCACCGACATCGAGGCGTCCCAGACCGGTGTTCACCACGAGACCCAGGCCCCCTGCGCCGATGAGCGCGGTGATGACGACCATGGACAGCGCCAGCATCAGGGTCTGGTTGAGCCCCGCCATGATGGTGCGAAGCGCCAGCGGAATCTGCAGATCGATCAGCATTTGCCAGCCGGTCGAGCCGAAGGCCTGCGCCGCTTCGATCAGATCGCCGCGTACATTGCGGATGCCCAGATTGGTCAACCGGATGATCGGGGGCAGGGCGAAGATGATCGTGGCGATGATGCCCGGCGCCATACCGACACCGAACAGCATGACGATCGGCACGAGATAAACGAAGGACGGAATCGTCTGCATGATGTCGAGCACCGGCCTGACGATCTTCCACATCAAATTGCTTCGCGCCGAGAGAATGCCGACAGGGATGCCAATGACCGCGCAGAACAGCACCGAAGTGATGATCATGGCGAGCGTTGTCATGGTCTGCGGCCAGAGGCCGATCATGTCGATGAAGGCAAAGCCGAGCAGTGTGAATATGGCTATGCCGCGACCGGCCCATTTCCACGCGGCCAGCGCAAAAGCGGCGGTCGTGATCAGCATGGGGACAGCATTGAAAAAGTTGTCCAGCCCGTTGAGAACCACCGTGATCGGGACCTGAGCCGCGCGGAACAGGGGGCGGAAATTGGGTACCAGCCACCCGCGTACGAAATCGTTGACCCAATCGTCGAACGGGATGATGAGGAGATCGCCTGGACTAAACATGTGCGCGCTCCTTTCCGGATGTGTCGGTTTCGGTCGGGGTTTCTGCGTCATCGCCATTGCCCGACAATTGGGCAAAGACCGCCTCGGGCTCGACAACCCCGACGAGCCGGTCCTTGTCGTCGGTGACGGCAATCGGCAGTCCACCGCTGGCGGCGCCATAAAGGTCGTTGAGTTGAACGTCCGCATCGACCGATGGGTACTCGGTCAACATCACGTCCTCGAGCACCGGATTGGGCGCGCCATTATCGAGGGTAGCGGCTGCGAGGTCCTGGTAGGTCACGACGCCGGCGATCTGGTCGTCGCCATCGACGACATAAAGGGCGTTGCGGTTGAGATCCTCCATTGAGCGCATCGCGTCTTCGGCGGTATCGGTGCCCAGCTTCATCGTTTCGGGCGCGTGCGAGACGTCGTCCGCGGTAAAGACACGGCCACGGTCGATATCGGCGACGAACGCCGCGACGTAATCATCGGCGGGATTTGAGACGATCTCCTGCGCGGTGCCGACCTGGACGAAGCGGCCGTCTTTCATGATGGCGATCTTGTCGCCCAAAAGCAGCGCTTCGTTGAGATCGTGGGTGATGAAGATGATCGTCTTTTTGAGCGTTTTTTGCAGAACCATCAATTCGTCCTGCATCTCTCGGCGGATCAGCGGATCGAGCGCGCCGAACGGTTCGTCCATCAGGAGGACTTCAGGTCCGTTGGCGAGGCCACGGGCGAGGCCCACGCGCTGCTGCATGCCGCCGGACAATTCGGCGGGCAGGCTGTCGGCCCAAGGGGTCAGGCCGACCTGATCGAGCGCTTTGAGCGCCTTCTCGCGCCGCTCGGCAGGCTTTGCGCCCTTGACCTTGAGGCCATAGGCAGCGTTTTCGGCGACCGTCCAATGGGGGAACAGCGCGAAATGCTGGAACACCATGGTGATCTTTTCGCGCCGGATGCCACGTAGCTGCTCTTGCGAGCAATTGGCCACATCGAGCCCATCGATCATGATGTTGCCCGACGTGGGCGGGATCAGGCCGTTGAGCATGCGCACAAGGGTCGATTTGCCGGAGCCCGAGAGTCCCATGACGACGAAGATTTCACCTTCGTCGACATCGAAGCTCGCATCCTGCACGCCGACCGTGGCGCCCGTGGTGTTGAGAATGTCTTCCTTGCTCTTGCCGCTGGTCAGAAGCTTGAGCGCTTCGTCTGTTCGATCACCAAAGATCTTGAAGACGTTTTGTACCGATAACTTGACGGCCATGTATTTCCTTTGCGCCATTGCGCTAAATAATGCGCAATATCGATGCTGTATTTGCGCTGATGTGCGAATGCACAAAAAGATATCGAGCCAGGGTCACGTGCGAGCCCGGCCAGACAAAATATGATGATGCGCTGTTAATCCAGGATAATAAGGTGGCGATGCCGAGAGATCAACAGCCGTTGCCGATTTTTTGCCGCAATTGACACGAGCGGTCGCACAGATATAGGCGCTATCGTCCGGAAATCGGGGGTTAATTACTGCCTGAACGATAACGTGAACCTGCTGGCTGAGCTAGCGGACGATATCTTGACGCCGTTCGTGATTTGCCGCAAACAGTCGGGACGCAGGGTGCCAAACGGCCCCCTTGCGGGTGTAGCTCAATGGTAGAGCAGAAGCTTCCCAAGCTTACGACGAGGGTTCGATTCCCTTCACCCGCTCCATTTTCCAATATTCGCAAAGTTGCTATGTCGCTGTAATGGCTGAAGAGTTCGGCGCGAACGGGCTCCCGCGCCTTGTCGTGCTCAGAATTTCGTGATACGATTTGGACCCATAATGTGATACATCGGAGCGGATTGCATGCCCAGAGGGTCTCAACTCGACCGTTTTTTACAGCGTCGCGGCGACCGCTGGCAGTATGTTCGGCGCGTTCCTGCCCTGGTGGCTGATCAGGATATGCGGGCTCCGGTCATTCGCTCTTCGCTAAAAACGCATGACCTGGCGGTTGCTCGCGTCATGCGAGATGCGCTGGAGAGAGCAGACAATGACCTCTGGGCATCCTTTCTCTGCGACGAGGAAGCGTCATCGGCTCTGAAGCGCCACAAGTCTGCCGTGCGTCGGGCAGCGGCTCTTGGCTTTGCTTATCGTCCCGCGGCCGAACTTGAAGCCAAGGCGAGCTGGCACGAGTTGGCCGAGCGGATGGAGGCTATCCTCGATACCCGCACATCCCATGCGGTCGAAACGGCGGTGCTCGGGGGCGAACCTATCCCTAGCGTATCGCTTACTCAGGCGCTCAAGGTTTACATTGATGACATCGCCGCATCTCAATTGGTAACCAAGTCGCCGCAGCAAAGGCGGAAATGGCGGGTCATTCCCGAACGGGCCGTCCGCAACTTCGTCGAGATCGTCGGGGACAAGCCAATTTCGCACATCACCCGCGACGATGCGCACAAATTCTATCGCTATTGGCTAGCCCGCATCGCTCCAGCCGACAAAGGCAAGAAGCCAACCCATACCGCATCATCGGGCAATCGGCAGATTGGTGAGCTGCGGAAGATCTATCGCGAGTATCACGCGTTTATGGGTGAGGAGAATAAGCTCAACCCATTTGCCGGTCTGAGCTTTGAGGAACGCAAGAAAGCCAAGCGGCCACCATTCCCAACATCGTGGATCCGGGACAAAATCCTCAAGGCCGATGCCCTCAAAGGGTTGAACGAAGAGGCGCGGGCCATCCTCTTGGTCACTATTGAAACTGGGGCACGGCCGAGCGAGACGTGCAACCTCGACGCCAGCAACATCCATCTCGACAGTCCGGTGCCCTATATCAGCTTTGTCGAGCGTGAAGATCCGGAGGCGCCACGTGAACTCAAGACCGCGGCCTCCATCCGCGAGATCCCGTTAGTTGGGGCGGCTCTGCTGGCGTTTCAAAAGTTCCCAACGGGTTTTCCGCGCTACCGCGAGAAGGAAGAAGCTGCCTGCGCCGCGATCAATAAATATTTGCGCGAGAACCGCCTCGTTCCGACGTCAAGACATACGCTTTACAGCATTCGCCATTCGTTCGAGGACCGGATGAAGGAAGCCGGTATTGACGGAGAGATGCGCGAGATCTTTTTTGGCCATCGTCGTTCGCGCCAGGAATATGGATCAGGGGGCGCTCTGGAGTGGCGGCGGTCGCTTCTTGAGCGGATGGTTTTGCCGTTCGACCAAGGGCTGATTTAGTGCCGTCTCATGGGCCAGTCAGTACGGGGTGCTGCTCACTAAGCCTCCATACACCGCTGAGGGCCGTGGTCCTTGCGCAACAGCCGCGCTCATTCTGGTCCTAGCCACCTATACGGATCTAGGGCCGGCATTTATGAGGAGGAGCGCCCACGGCTCAAGGCAGAAGGGGCGCGGCTTTCCGCGGCGATGTTTTTGCGCCGGAGGCGGACGTACTATTTCGCGCGTCAGAAGACGCGGACGCGTCCTGTTCGGCGGCAGCGGTCTTCAAGATGGCGAGCGTCAGGTTTGCGCGCCATTTCAGTCATTCAGCGATAGTTTCCGCTCTCCGGAAAGCTGCCGTTGGTGTTGCGGGCGAAAATCCGGTTTTCGGTGCCAAACGGTTGTTGCCTATCGACGTCTTTCCGATGCTCGATCCCGGTCGTACGGGCCGTCTTCAGCCGAGGAGCAGCTCGCATTGTGCGCGTCCACCTGAATCGTCGGGCGCCACAGGTCGATCGTGCGCGTCGTTTCGGTCGTGTTGCCTCACCTATGGTTCGATTTACGATGCTAAAGTGAGGGCAGTTGATTGTAGAACTCGACCAGCATGCGCATTTGTCCGATCGGTTCTACCCGATGCGGCTGTTCAGGCAGGATGAGTCCAGGAACGCCGGGTTCGATCACGGTATCTGAGACAGGATCAAGTACCTCATAACGCAACTGCCCCTCTAGCACCCTGATCACTCCCCAGACACCGGCTTTCGTCATGTGCTCCTTGCGAAAACCCGCCGGAAGCGTGTTCTCATCGAAGACTCTTGTGCTTTTGTAAGGGACCGCAGATGGGGGCATCGACTTGAATCGCGCTGCCCGGTCCAGAAGGTCGGACATATGCTCCGCGGCCTTGATGGTAAGCGGGTGCTGTTTGTAGCCAGGACGCGGCAAGATCAGCGCAGCCATTTCTTTGGCGATGTCGACTTCCTGGTTCGATGCTTGCGACATCAACGCAATGACGAGATTCTCCAGCGCAATCACCCGTACGCGCAGGTTCACCAGTTCCGCATTCGATAGCTGCGGATCCTGCTCACGGTCTCTTCCGGGCTCCATGGGGGCAGGGGGCTCATTTGAGGACGCACCGCCCTCACTATCCCACATGGCAATTGAGCGTTCGAGCAATTGCCTTGTTTCGGTATTGCCATCGCCCATACGTCTTCTCCTAAGCGTTCTTGGTGTTCCGGTTAGCGATATCCGACGCCCATCACATAATCGCGCATCATCGCTTCCTCACTGTGGGATTCCTTGAGGAGTGCCTGAAGCATGTCTCGCGCGTTAAGCACTCCAATTGGGTGCGCGTTGAGATCGACGACCGGAATATTTTTCAGGCCCCGCTCCCTCATGCCGATCCACAGGTCTTCCAAGATGTCATCAGAACCGCAGACCATAACGTCCTGAATCATCGTTGAGGAGGCTAGCGCAAGGCAACCAGATCCTTGACATTGACTGATCTGGGCGACGATGTCGGTCTTGGTTATGACACCGCGCAACTTCCCTTCTGGGTCACAAACGACGAGAATATCAGTGCCAGATTGAAGGAGACGCGCTGCGTTGATCAGCGGGGCGTCCTCATCAATTGTTGTAAGCCTCTCACACGCCGCAGATAACAGATTTTCAACACGCATCCCGTTTCTCCTGGACAATTCTCCACCATCGGATCAGGACGACTTCTCGTCCATGTATATCATGAAACACCCCGATGGCTGCTATCTCCCGGTTGCAGCCGCTGCGCCCGGGTTTGTTGGCCAGGGAACACGAAGTCAAACAGGCCGGGGCCGTGGTCGAGATCGGCAAGCGTGCAGTTATCGAGCACAGCCAGGAACGCTCCGGTTGCTTCACCCAAAAGACCCCTGAGGCCACACCCCTGTGTCACCACACACACGCTGCAATCGACGAGGTCAAAGCCATCTTCCATCTGACGAACGACAGCACCGACAGAGATCTGTTGGGCTGGACGCGCCAAGCGCAGACCACCGTTTCTTCCCCGCACGCTCGCAACGAACTCAGCCTTTACCAAGGCATGGGCCACTTTCATGAGGTGGTTTTGCGAAATGCCATAGGCCCGCGCAATCTCCGATATTGAACAGAGCCGATCGGGGTGCTCGGTCAGAAAGATCATAACCCTGAGGGCATAGTCGGTGTGCAGAGTCAGGCGCATAACGCTCTCCAAAATGTCGCAGGCTTATACATGCATATCACTTGCATGTTTTGCAATCCTGATACATGTATCATTTTAGCATGTTTATGTCTGGAGTGTGCCGATGCCGCTGAGTGAACTGACATTGCGCACTCAAGTGGAGCAGTTCTACGACCGCATACGGGCTGACGAGCTGCTGGCACCCATTTTCGCTGAGCATGTCAGGGATTGGGACACCCATGTGGATCGGCTAAGCGATTTCTGGTCCTCGATCGTGTTGACCTCTGGCCGATACAAGGGGAATCCCTATCGCGCGCATTTGCCGTTCGCTCATCAGCTTACGCCCGATCTCTTTGCGCGCTGGCTTGACCTTTGGAGCCAGACGGCCAGAGACAATTTTTCCGAGGACATTGCCGCTCAACTGGAATTCAAGGCTCAACGGATTGCCCGGAGCTTGATGGCGGGACTGCTATCTCAGCCCGCCCCTGGCGCGCCGCTCGGCGCGTCTTTGCCTGTTCACCCTGGACAACACTAGAGGCGATTATGACTGCCCAATCTGGCCACGCCGATCAAAACTTCCGTCACCGTCATGATACCTACTGGCGTTTGCCTATGGCTGTGGGCGGTGCACTTACCGTGGGAGCGTGGTCCACGACTGCCCAGGCGCATGTAAAATGGTTCGCGCCCTATATCGTCGAAGCATCTCCGGCGCCTCTCATGGACACCATCACCAATGGATGGTTCTGGCTCGCGATTGGACTGGTGCTTGTATTTTTTGTCGCCACCAGGGTCTTTGAAACCCGCCCGGCAGGCGAAGCAACGCTATCGGCGATGGACCGTGCCTCTGATCCGCTATGGTTTCGACTTGATGACTTTATTCGCGCCGTCATTGGGGCTTTTTTTGTCGCGATCTTCGCCGTTGGCGGCGTCTATCTGACGCCCGATCTTCAAACACCAGCGGAATGGGTGTCCTGGCTGCAATTGTTGATTGCTTTCGGGGTCTTCTCAAAGCGCACAATGCCGTTCTCAGCAGCGGGCATCATCATACTCTGGGTGTTGGCGCTGCGCGATTACGATCTGTTCCATTTGCTGGACTATCTTGCGCTTGGCGTTGCGGTCGCGGCGTATCTTGTCCTGGCAGCATCGAGCAATGAAGAGTGGCGCAAGCACCGCTTCGAGGTCTTGCGTTGGGGTGTAGCCATCGCATTGATGTGGTCGAGCCTTGAAAAGTTCGCCTATCCTGAATGGTTCTATCCGCTTGTGGCCGAAAAACCGTTCCTCACGTTCGGCATGCCGCGAGACGTGTTTATTCCGATGGCGGGTGTTGCAGAGTTTACCATGGGCTTTGGCTTGCTGTGGACGCCTCTGGTGCGTCGTCTTTCGGCGGTTGCGTTATTCATTATTTTCAATGCCGCCGTGTATCCCTTTGGGCGGATCGATCTTGTAGGACACGCCCTGATCATGGCGATCATCGTCGCAATTGCTGCCGATCACACACGCGAGCTTCATTTCCTGCCTGCCATACGACGTGCCGTCGCCGGTGTTCCTGTGGCTCTCGGTGCCGTCATCTTCATTTTCGTCACGGGCTATTGGGGTCTGCACCTGACACTTTACGGCGCGGACAGCGGGCCGAGGAGTCAAATTACAGACATGACCACGCACACCCCAAATGCAGAAAATCCCCATGGGCAGACGGCAGAGCCGTTCGTGAACAGTCCCGAGGCTATGGCAGCATTCATGGCAACGATGGACACCATGCATGGGCCAATGATGGAGGGCATGCAGCATCCCGATCCCGATATCGCGTTTATGCAGGGCATGATCCCACACCATCAGGGTGCCATCGACATGGCCGAGGTGGTGCTTGAATACGGCAGTGATCGCGAGGTGCGTGCGCTGGCCCAGCATGTCATTGATGAACAGCAGATCGAAATCGAACAGATGCGCCGATGGTTGGCGATCCGTGCGGGCGGGCAATTGTGATGGCGCCAACTCCCGATCGAGTGAACGAACTGCCCTCACGCAAGCCGCTTGGTGATTAGAGAGATCGTTATCGGGCCGAGCGCTTCGGTCGGCTCAAGCGAGATCAGCATAGAGAAGTGAACGCTATGAACAACGACATGCCTATCTGGAAAACTGGCCTTTTGGGGAAGTGTCCCCATTGTGGAGAGGGCCATCTGTTTAATGGCTTCCTCACTTTGCGTAAACACTGTGAGGTCTGTGGGCTCGATTACGGCTTTGCCGATCCCGCTGACGGACCTGCTTTTTTTGTCATGATGATCGGATGCGTGCCGGTCGTCGTCTTCGGTCTCTGGCTCGAGGTGTCCTTCCGGACGCCCGTCTGGGTGCATTTGGTGACGACACTGCCTCTGTTGTTGCTGACATGTATTCCTCCGCTCCGTCCCATCAAGGGCTGGCTCGTCGCGCTGCAGTATCGCAGCAAGGCCGAAGAAATCCGGGCGGACCAGCGGATCGGATAGTTTGCTTGTAGGTTCGAACGCAGATTGCTCTTTATCAAGTACGCCAACCGCTTGGCACAGGTCGATCAGTATCGAGCGCTGAATATCGGCTCCCATGCGGGTGATGATCTCACCTCAGCGATGGAGGGGAAGATGGACATTGTACTTGCTGACCGGAATGTGAGCCAACAGCCTCGGGCTTGCCATGCGCGGGCCGCGGGGTGACGCGGCCCCGGCCTCTGCAAGCCCGGAATTGGCTCGATTTCCACCGTCAGCTTGTTATATGCAACCATCCCGAGGATCCGGCCCAATTAAATCATGCGGCAGGCTCGGCGGCCGGTCATCGCAGCAAGATGATTTGTTGCTGCCCCAAGTCATCGGATATTTTTGGCCCCAAATTCTCGCAGGAACCATAAGCACAATCCACCTAAGATGCTGAGCACGCCAAGAAACACAAAAACCCCCGCCAGACCGAATGATGCGTTCACGGGAGCTGACACCGCCTGAATAACTGCCGCTCCGACAAAAAATGACAAATTGACCGCCGAAAGCGCCT
>NZ_FNCS01000037.1 GCF_900100665.1 Pelagibacterium luteolum | reverse complement strand
GTCGTCATGCCGACGACCAATTGGCAGGTCTCGATTGCGGCGGAGAACTGGAAGATCGAGCGCTCATTGCAGGTTTCCGATGCGCCAAGATCGATGCGCTTGGCATCGCCAATCCTGATCAGCTTGGTGGGATAGGTCGCGTGGGCCGGGGCGCTGAGGATGTAGAACTTCGCCGGGATGCCGGCATCGGCCGAGGCAAAGGACACCGATGCGCCGCGACCGATATAGATCATGTCGCGGGGGCCGAGGTCGAAGCCCTCGCCATCGACCGAAACACTGCCCGCGCCACCGATATTGACGGCGATGAGTTCGCGGCGATCGAGGACGTTTTCGGTGCCCGTCGGCTTGATCGGATCGAGCGGCAGAGCGCCGCCGGTAGGCATGGCACCGCCGACGATCATGCGATCATATTGCGTGTAGGTGAGCGAAATCTGGCCGGAGACGAACAGATCGTCGATGAGGAAGTTTGCACGCAGTGCCTCGGTGTCGAATCCCTTGGCCTCGGTTGGCGAAATGGCGTGGCGTTCGGTGAAACGGGTTTGAGTCACTGTGACTTCCTTCTTCCATACAAGATTAGAGATGTATTACAGATTGGCGAGTGGGCCTACAAGTGCTGGCACATTTTCAGGCGGATTTGGCGATTGCGCCTTGTTCGCCCTCTGATCGGCGGGTTTCGGCGACGGCCATCATCAGCGGGCCGACGCCTTTGGAATCGTCGGCGGCGATCTTTTCGCTGACATAGTAGCCCGCGGTACCGTCGCGATACTGGCCCTCAAAGCCGCCGAGGCCAGCGACGTGGACGATGTGATCGAGCACCAGCCGGCCCGATGCATCCTTGTGCATGGCGTGTTCGAGGAGGCCGTCGAGCGCCTTGCGCCCCACAGCGGCATCGATGCCCGCAATACCTAACCGTGCGCCGGCCAAGTAGAAATAGGCGAGCATGGCGGTGGCCGAGGATTCGGCGTAATTGCCCTTGAGGTCCGGCATGTCGGTGACCTGGTTCCAGCGGCCATCCTCGCACTGGTGGTTTTGCATGCGCGCGGCGAAGTCGGCGATTTTGGCTTCAAGGCCAGCTTCGAGGGATTTTTGCGGGCCGATCAGCTCGCGGATATCGACAAGCGCCATGGCGAGCCAGCCCAAGGCACGCGACCAGAGATCGCGCGAGCGGCCTGTGGTCTTGTCGGCCCATTGCTGCTCGCGGGCGTCGTCATAACCGTGGCTGTAGAGACCGTTGGCCGGATTGGCGAGAAGATCGAGCGCTGAATTGATCTGGGCGATGGCGTCTTCGATGAGCGCGGGACGATCGAAGGCCTGGCCGTATTCGATCTGGAACGGCAGACCCATGTAAAGGCCATCGAGCCAGACCTGATGGGGGTAGCGCAGCTTGTGCCAATAATTGCCGGCGGGGATGCGGGGGTGGCGTTCGAGCTGGAGCGCCAAGCGCTCGGCGGCAAGGCGGTACTTTTCGTCGCCGGTGCGGGCATGGAGCGCCATGAGGGCGCGGCCCGAGAGGATATTGTCGATGTTGAATTCATCGGTTGTGTAGCCGGCGAGCGAACCGTCGGGCGCGATCTGGGCGTTAACGAGGCGGACGAGATGGTCGGACCACGGGCCATCGGGGTCAGCGATGTCGAGGAGGGTGAGCCCGCGATAGATGCAGCCATCCTCGTAGCACCAGTCGCCCTGCTTATAGGCGCTGTAATCGGTGGCGTAGCGGTCGAAATAGGCAGTCAGCATCAGGCACTCTCCTGCCCGGCCCGGGGCGCCGCGATGCGGGTGATGCCGGAGATCTGGGGGTCGGTGGTGTTTTCAAATCGGGTTTCAGCGTGGCGCATGGCGGGGAGGCCAAGGGCCATGTCGGGGACATCGGCCACCGCTTCGGGCGCGAAGCTGACCGCGACATCTGACACCGTAAGGCCGGTGACTGGCGCTTCAGCGAGGCCCAGGACATAGACCAGCGCGTGGTGGACGTTTCGCGCTTCGATATCGGTGAAGCTGATATCGACGATGTGGGGCGTCTTGTCGGTGACGGGCGCGGGTGCGCGGTTCTGGACGGCGTCGGATTTGCCGTCGGGGTCGCAGAAATAATGGGCGTTGACGACGAAGGCGGTGCGGACGCCATCGAGCAGGCAGTTGCGCATGGCGATGCGGGCAACCTTGCCGCCCCTGCCCCGCCTTGTCTTGATGCGCAGGCCGCGATCGGTGTCGATCATCGTGCAGTTTTCGATGGTGACGTCGGTGACCGAGCCAGACATTTCCGAGCCGATGACGAGCCCGCCATGGCCGCGCTCCATGTGGCAGTGGCGCACCGAGACGTTGCGGGTCGGCGCGGGCACTGTGCCGTCGGGCCAGATTTTTCCCGCCTTGATGGCGATGCAATCGTCACCGACCGAAAAGCGCACGCCGACGATTTCGACATCGGTAGAGCTTTCCGGGTTCAGCCCGTCGGTGTTGGGGCTATTGGGGGGATTTTCTATTCTGAGATCGGCGAAGGTCAGACTGGCGCAATCGATGGGGTGGATGGTCCAGCTCGGCGAATTGCGCACGGTGATGCCGGCCATGGCAAAATGGGTGCAGCGATTGGCAAAGATTGTGCGCGGGCGGCGGGCGTTGTCGCGGGTTTCCTTTGGCCAGCTCCACCAATCGCTCTCGGCCCCTGCCCCATCGAGCGTGCCTTTGCCCGATATGGTCACATGGTCGGCGTCGATTGCGGTGATGAGCGAGGCGTAGCAATTGGCGGGGACGCCTTCCCAGCTTGCCTGCTCTCGACCGTCGGGGGTGAACGCATCAAGTATGGGGTAGACGCTGCGATCGGCAAGACCCGTGACAATGGCGCCTTCGGGGAGCCAGAGGTTGATGCGCGACTTCAGAAAGACAGGGGCAGTGCGCCAGATGCCGGGGGGCACGTAGAGCGTGGCGCCATCGGGCGCGGCGGCGATGGCGGCAGCGAAGGCGGGGGCGTTGTTTTCGGCCGCTTCGCTGGCGTCATAGTCGGTGATGTCGATAAACGCGGGCTCAGTAGGGGTGGCGATGGGTAGGTCCGGGGCGGTTTCGATCGCTAGGGTGTAGGCGGTGTCGGGGACGAGGTTTTCGAGCGTCAGGACGGGCCGATCGAGCATGCCGTCGGTGACGGTCGTGCCATCGGCGGAGAGGACGAAACGCAACGGCGTGTCCAGCCTGTCGCGGGCGGTTGTGCCGGCAAGCTCGATGCTTGCGGTGCGCGGGGTGAGGACGAGGATTTTGGGCGTTGGGGTGGTCATCACTTGCGTTGCTTTTGGCTGGCGCTGGACTGGATCCCAGGGATGAACCCAGGGGTGACTTTGGGGGTGGGGAGCAATTGGCTGCCCCACCCCGTCGTCAGGGCTTATTGAACGCGGCGCAGGGCCTGTTCGGTGCCGCGGATGATTTCGGCGGCGGCGTCTTCGGCCGAGAGCAGGCCGTAGGCGTATTCTTCGAGCACGCCTTCAAAGGCGGTGCGGACAGCCGGGTCCTCGAAATAGGGCGAGGCGGGCGGCGTGTCGGCGGCCAGAACCAGATCGTTTGCCGCCTTGACGTTGGCGTCGATCAGGCCCTCTTGTTCGAGAAGCGCCACGGCAGAGGCCGCTGCGGGGATGCCGCGATGGCTTTCCATGATGCGGACGCCCTCTTCCTCAAGCATCAGGCAGTTGAGGATTTCGGCGGCGGCTTCCTGGTTGGGCGAAGAGGCCGAGATGGCAAACATCATCGAGGGCTTGCGGAAGATACCGTCGGAGACTGCGCCTTCGACGCGTGGGGGCATGACGGGGATCAGCGGATGATCTTCGCCCCAGGGACCTGCGATCTGGGAGACCGTCGTATCCCATTCGTAGGACGAGCCGATTTCGCCCGCTGCCCAGTCGCCGCGTTCATGCAGGCCGGGATTGCCCATGGCGGCGTCGGTTTCCCAGCTCTTGATGGCACCGGCGTCAACGAGGCTCTGGTAGAAGTTGATGGCTTCGGCAAGGGTCGCCTGATCCCAGTTAACCTCATTGGTTTCCGGATCGATGAAGCCGACGCCGGTCTGCTGGGTGGCGTAGAGCGAGACCAGTAGCATGGCGTTGTAGCGCGAGGCGCTGAACGGGAAATAGCTGTCGCCGAGCTCGGACTTGAAGGTTTCGGCGGCGGCGATCATGTCGTCCCATGTGGCGGGGGGCTCGACGCCGGCCTCGGCGTAGGTATCGGCGTTATAAAACAGCACGCGACCGGTGATCGAGACGGGCAAGCCGTTGAGGGCGCCATTGCGCATGCCGGTATCGAGCAGAGCCTGATCCCACTGGCTCAGATCGATGATGTCGGAAAATTCGTTGAGATCGGCAAGCCCGGTCCCGTCGGGCGAGAAGAGTGGCAGCCATGGCCAGTTGACCTGCATCAGATCGGGCGAGGTGCGTCCGGCAAGCTGGGTTGTCAGGCGTTCGAGGTGGCCGTCAAAGCCGGTGAATTCGGGGCTGATATTGTGGCCGTGGATATCGCCACAGACTTCGAGCGCCTGCTGGGTGGCTGCGTGGCGAGCATCGCCGCCCCACCAGGATACGCGGAGATCTGCGGCCTGGGCCGAGGTCATCGCCGTGGTGAGCATCAGGGCCGCTGCCGTGGCCAAGGTGATTGTATTTTTCATCGTATTCCTCCCTTGATGTGAATTCAGTCGTGTCCGGCGCCAAAGGACGCCGAGTGGATCAGGCCAGAGAGATGTTCTGGCTGGTTTTGGGGTCGAACAGGTGAAGCTGGCTCTCCCGCGGCGCGAGGCGGATGGCGCCATCGGCCAGCATTGAGGGGTTGTAGTGATCGCCAGGGATCACGACGGTGAATTTGTGGCCCTCGATATCGACGTAGAGGTTGACCTCGTGGCCCATGAATTCGACGTGGCTGATGGTGCCGGAAAAGGCATTGTCGGTTTCGGGCGGAACCATCTGCATGTGCTGCGGGCGGACGCCCATGGTGAGATCGTCGCCCGTCGAGGCCGAGAGGCGCGAGGCGAGCTGGTTGCCGAAGGTGACGGTCTGGCTGCCGATGGTCAGCGCCGGGGCGCCGTTGCGCTGGAGGGCAACCGGGATCAAATTCATTTCCGGCGAGCCGATGAAGCCGGCGACGAACTCGTTTTCCGGGCGGTTGTAGAGAGTGACCGGATCGGCGACCTGCATGATGTGGCCGTCCTTCATGACGCAGATGCGATCGCCCATGGTCATGGCTTCGGTCTGGTCGTGGGTGACATAGACGACGGTCGATGAGGTCGAGGCCTGCTTGAGCTGCTTGTGCAAATCGGTGATGCGGACGCGCATGGAGGCGCGCAGCTTGGCGTCGAGGTTGGAGAGCGGTTCGTCGAAGAGGAACACCTCGGGCTGCTTGATGAGCGCCCGGCCCACGGCGACGCGTTGAGCCTGACCGCCGGACAATTGCTTGGGCAGGCGTTCGAGCAGTTCCTCGATTTCGAGGATGCCCGAGACGTTTTCGACGCCGCGCGCGATCTCGTCCTTGGGGGTGCGCTTGATCCGAAGGCCGAAGGAGAGGTTGTTTTTCACCTTCATGTGCGGATAGAGCGCGTAGTTCTGGAACACCATTGCGATGCCGCGATCGCCGGGGACGAGGTTGTTGACCACCTTGTCGCCGATGCGGATTTCGCCGCCGGTGATGGTTTCGAGGCCCGCGATCATCCGGAGCGTGGTGGATTTGGCGCAGCCCGAGGGGCCGACCAGCACCATGAACTCACCGTCCTTGACCTCGAGATCGATGCCATGGACCGCCTTGAAGGAGTTGCCATAGACTTTTTCGACGCTGCGCAGGGAAAGATTGGCCATTTGATTTATCCTTTTACGCCGCCGGTGGAGATGCCCTCGATGAAGTAGCGCTGGGCTACAAAGAACACGATCAGCGAGGGGGCGAGAGTGAGCGCCGACATGGCGAGCACCTGGTTCCACTGGAAGGCTTCGGTGACGTCGAGCGACAGGCGCAGGGCCAGCGATACCGGGTATTTTTCGACCGACGAGATGTAGATCAGCGGTCCGAGGAAGTCGTTCATCGTCCACATGAACTGGAACAGGCATACCGAGATGATGGCTGGCGCGAGAAGCGGGATGACGATGAAGATCAGGGTCTGGATAGTGTTGGCACCATCCACGCGGGCCGCCTCTTCCATGTCGCGCGGGATGGCGCGCAGGAACTGGATCAGCATGAAGACAAAGAACGCGTCACCCGCGAGTGCGGAGGGTACCCAGAGCGGCAGATATGTATCCAGCCAGCCCAAATCCCGGAACAGGAGGTATTGCGGGATGCGGGTGACGACGTTGGGGAGGAGCAAGGTGGCGATGACCGTCACAAAGAGGATTTTCTTGCCCGGGAAATCGAAGCGCGCAAAGCCATAGGCCACGAGGGTCGCGGAAATGGCGGTGCCGATGGTTTTGGGGATCAAAATCCACAAGGTGTTGAGAAAGAAATGGCCGAAATTCCAGCGCGTGGAGGTGTCCCAGCCGCGCTCGTAGCCCTCGGTGGTGGGCGATTGCGGGATGAAGCCGGGGGACGCGAAAATCTCGGCATTTGTCTTGAACGAGGCGCCGACCAGCCAGATCAGCGGGTAGAGCATGATGAACCCGACGATCGCCAGGATGACGTAGCGGATGACCGCTGAAATCTTCTGGTTGCGGCGGGTGCGCGCGTTGTGGGCATTGGCCTCTTCGAGCGCGGCGGCGGCGTCTGGGGAGAGTGTGGTTGTCATGATCAGCTCCGCTTGTCGCCGGCGTAATAGACCCAGTGGCGCGAGGACCAGAAGGCAATCAGGGTGAGGACCATGATGATCGCAAAGAGGATCCATGCGATGGCCGAGGCGTAACCCATGTCGAACTGGCGGAACGCCTTGTCGTAGATGTAGAGCGGCACGAGGTAGGTGGAGCGCAGGGGCGCGCCTGTGCCGTCGGTGATGATGAAGGGGCCGTTGAACTCCTGGAACGCTTCGACCATCTGCAGGATCAGATTGAAAAAGATGACCGGGGTGATCAGCGGCAGGGTGATGAAAAAGAAGGTCTGGGCCTTGTTGGCGCCATCGATCGCGGCGGCTTCATAGACGTGGGCCGGGATGGATTGGAGGGCGGCCAAAAAGATCACCATCGCCGAGCCGAACTGCCAGACACGCAGGAGCGTGATGGTGAACAGCGCATAGCGCGGATCGCCAAAGAAGTTGATGGCTTCAAAGCCCAGCCCGGTGATGATCATGTTGACCAGGCCGATATCGGCGAAGATGTAGCGCCAGAGCACCGCGATGGCGACCGAGCCGCCGAGAATCGAGGGGACGTAGTAAGCCGTGCGGAAAAAGCCGATGAATTTGAGCTTGTAGTTCAGCACATAGGCGATCGCGAGGGCGAAGGTGAGCTTTAGCGGCACGGTGATGAAGACGTAGGTCATCGTCACCTGAAGC
Organism: Pelagibacterium luteolum; assembly: GCF_900100665.1. GTDB lineage: Bacteria > Pseudomonadota > Alphaproteobacteria > Rhizobiales > Devosiaceae > Pelagibacterium > Pelagibacterium luteolum. The sequence continues at coordinate 1,386 of NZ_FNCS01000037.1, read as the reverse complement.
GCACGGTGGAAGGTGCGGTCGTGGAAGATCAGCTCGATATAGTTCTGCAGTCCGACCCAGATGGGGGCGCTGAGCAGCGGGTAGTCGGTAAACGACAGATAGAAGGACGCACCGAACGGGATGGCAGTGAAGACCAGAAGCCCGATGACATAGGGCGCCACATAGGCAAGCCCGACCCATTGTTTTTCGCCACCCATCAGCATGCTCCTTGATGATTTGACCCAGCGCAGGGACAGTAGCGGCGCGGGTGCGCCGATACGATGCGGCGATGGATGGCTGTAGCTGCGGAAATGTGCATCATGGTCTGCGAGGGCGTTGCCGCCTCTCATGCCCAACGGCACAAGGTCAGCACTCCTACCCTTTATCCTCCCATATAACCTTGGCGCTTTTCGCCATAGTTATCATATGACTTGATTAGACCGGACCGCCATGGCAAACGGAATGAACAGTTCTGGAGAAAAGGATGGACAAAACCGAAGGTCAGGTTCTTTCCGGCATTCCGGCCGATGCGCTGTCGTTGAAACTGTCGCGCTCGACCATCAAGATGCGGCACACTTCGACATGGCGGGTCGAGAAATCCAACGACGTGCATGATCTCGTCGTGTGCATTTCCGGTGGGGCGCATTACGAGCTGGATGGTGAGGCCGCGACGCTCTCGCCCGGGGAGGCAATGCTGATCCCGGCGGGGGCGCGGTTTGTGGGGCGGTTGGGTGAAGGGCCGATCTATTCCGGGTTCGCCCAGCATTTCACGCTCGATCTGTTCGGGCATGTGGATCTGATCAGCCAGATGGAATTGAAGCGCACGGCGCGGTTTTCGCGCTGGCGGGTGATCGAGCCGCTGGTCCGGCACTATCGCGAGATCGCCCCGGCGTCATCGACCACTTTGGCGCAGTACCATATTTTCATGGTGATCCTGATCGAGTTCATCGAAGAGGCGTTCGTGCGCTGGCGCGAACAGGCGCTGGTCAATACCGCCGGGCCCGATGCACTTTCGCTGCACATCATGCTGGCGGCGGCGCGGATCGCGGGCAATCCGTTTCGAGTAGATATTCTCGATTGTTGATTGCCGTTGAGATCTGACCCGGTATTTTCACCGAGAATTGACCCGCCTCATGGATATGATTTGGGTTTGGTCAGATGGTCAAGTCGGTGCTTTCTCCTTTTTGGTTTTTGTGGCCTGGGCCGAACTGTTCCTGAACCGGAAGCTGTCGTTTCCGGTTTCGAGGATATGGCAGTGATGGGTGAGCCGATCGAGCAGCGCGGTTGTCATCTTGGCGTCTCCAAACACGCTGGCCCACTCGGCAAAGCTGAGATTGGTGGTGATGATGACGCTGGTGCGCTCATAGAGTTTGCTCAGCAGGTGGAAGAGCAATGCCCCTCCTGATG
>NZ_FNCS01000007.1 GCF_900100665.1 Pelagibacterium luteolum | reverse complement strand
GCCGATCAACCGCCTCGCATTCGAAGCCTATGTCGAGCAGGTTCTGGTGCCCGAGTTGCGGCCCGGCGACATCGTGATCATGGACAACCTCTCCAGCCACAAAGGAACCCGGACCCGTGAACTGATTGAGGCAGCGGGCGCATCACTCAGGTTCCTGCCGCCCTATAGCCCCAACTTTAATCCGATCGAAAACGCCTTCTCCAAACTCAAGGCGATGCTTCGCAAAGCAGCAGAGCGAACCGTTGATGCGCTCTGGAACAGAATTGGCAAACTGGTCCAAACCTTCACGCCCAAAGAGTGCGCCAACTACTTTGCAGCCGCTGGATACGATGCAGACTGATAGGATTCCGCTCTAGACCGGCTTGTGCCGGATATCGCGACAGCCCTCGCTGATCGCTGAGGCGCACCAGCGTGCTCGGAACAGGGTTTTTCCGCTGTGGTCACTTTTCCTTAACCACACCTCAAGTCATTGTCAGGACATCATGGTCTGACTAAGCTGGCGCGAAATTGACACGTCGCCGGGTTTCGACCGGTGAGCGCTGCCAGGAGCCGGCTGTTTTATGACGCAGACTTACGACCCCTATCACCTGTCCAGTCCGCTGGTGTATCTGATCAAGATGGTGATCTTCCTCGTGCTGGTGGGCATGGTGGCGATCATCATCGGGCCGCAGCTTTTGACGGCGTTCTGGTCTTCGCCCTTCATCAACGGGCTGATCCTGTTCGTGCTTCTGGTCGGCATCGTCTTGAGCTTCCGGCAGGTCGTGCGGCTGTTCCCGGAGGTCAAATGGGTCAATTCGCTCCAGGACGGCAACACGAGCCAGCTCGGCCGCGCGCCCGTTCTGCTTGCCCCCGTCGCCGCGATCATGCGCGACAAGCTCGGTGAGACGGTGATCACGCCGGCGTCCATGCGCTCGATCCTCGATTCGGTGGGCATAAGGCTCGACGAGGCCAAGGAGACATCGCGCTATCTCACAGGGCTCTTGGTGTTCCTGGGGCTGTTGGGCACGTTTTACGGGCTTTTGCAGACAGTCGGCTCGGTGGCCGGGGTGATCCAGAGCCTCGATGTGACATCGGGGGATGCATCGAGCCTGTTCGGCAATCTGCGCGAAGGGCTCGAAGCCCCACTGGGCGGCATGTCGACAGCGTTCTCAAGCTCGCTGTTCGGTCTTGCCGGATCGCTGGTGCTCGGGTTTCTCGACCTCCAGACCGGCCAGGCGCAGAATGCGTTTTATACCGATCTCGAAGACTGGATGAGTTCGATGACCGAACTCGACCACCCCATCGCCACCATGCAGGCCAATAATTTCGGCGTCTCGGGCAGCGAGATGCAGCAGATGTTCGACCGGCTGGGCGCGACGATGCAGACGCAGAATTCGTCCCAAAACGCCATCCGGGCCATGGCCGAACTGGCCAAGGGGATCGACGGGCTAGTCAAGCACATAAGGGCCGAGCAAGAGGATCTGCGGGCCCATATCGCCGAACAGGCCGAAGTGAACAAGCGCCTGACGCGCCTGATCGATACGCTGTTGCAGGACACCGACCGGCCCCGCGACGGCCAGAACCGAGATTTGTAAGACATGGCCCTCGTCCGCGGACGCACGACCGAACGTCCCAATTTCTGGCCCGGCTATGTCGACGCCCTGTCGAGCCTGCTGCTGGTCATCATCTTTCTGCTCTCGATGTTCATGATCACCCAGTTTTTCCTCAATCAGGAAATTCTGGGGCGCGACACGGCGCTGTCGCGGCTCAACGCGCAGATCGCCGAGCTGACCGAATTACTGCAGCTCGAACAGGCGGGCGCCGAAGAACTCGAGCTTTCGATTGCGTCCTTGTCGGCAACGCTGGCCGGCGTGGAAAACGAGCGCGATTCGCTCCAGAGCGAACTGGCGGGGCTTGGCGCGGGACTTGCGGATTCGGATTCGACGATCTCCGGGCTGGAGAGCGCGTTGGCGGATGAGCAGGAAATCTCGTCCGAAGCGCAGGCACAGGTGGCGCTGCTCAACCAGCAATTGGCCGCCCTGCGCCAGCAGATCGGCGCGCTCGAAGCGGCGCTCGAATCGTCCGAATTGCGCGACAGCGAAAGCCGCACCCAGATCGCCGATCTGGGGCGCAGGCTCAATGTGGCGCTGGCCCAGCGCGTGCAGGACCTCTCACGCTATCGCTCGGACTTTTTCGGGCGGCTGCGGGAGATCCTCGAGGGACGCTCGGACGTGCAGGTGGTTGGCGACCGGTTCGTGTTCCAGTCCGAAGTGCTGTTCGATGCAGGACAGGCTGTGATTTCGGCCGAAGGCGAAGTGCAGATTTCGGCGCTGGCCGAGGCCATTCTGGAGCTTGAGACGGAAATTCCGTCCGATATTCCATGGGTGTTGCGGATCGACGGGCACACCGACAGGCGCCCGATTTCGACACCGCAATTCCCATCGAACTGGGAGCTCTCGGCAGCGCGTGCCATTTCGGTGGCCAAGCTGCTGGTGGAACAGGGCGTCTCGCCCAACCGGCTGCTGGCTGCAGGGTTCGGTGAATTCGCGCCACTCGATCCGGCGGATAACGAAGACGCCTACAGGCGCAACCGGCGGATCGAGTTCAAGCTGACCGAGGCTTGATCCGCCTCGCAGCGCGTACCGCTGCGGGCATGACGGCTGGTCTCCCCGCCGTGCTGGTGAGGGGGCTGCTGTAGGCCTGCCCCTACCCCGCCAAAGCCTCGTTGTTCATGCGGAACTGGAGTTTTGCCAGCTCGGCATAGCGGCCGCCCTTGGTGACAAGCTGGTCGTGGGTGCCCTGGTCGATCAATTCGCCCTTTTCGAGAACGAGGATGCGGTCGGCGTTGCGGATGGTGGCGAGGCGATGGGCAATGACCAGAGTGGTACGGCCCTGCATCAGGCGTTCGAGCGCGACCTGGACGAGATGTTCGGATTGCGCGTCGAGGGCGGATGTGGCCTCATCGAGGAGAAGGATGGGGGCATCCTTCAAAAGTGCGCGGGCGATGGCGACGCGCTGCTTCTGGCCGCCCGAGAGCATGACGCCGCGTTCCCCGACCATTGTATCGAATCCCGAGGGGAGATCGTCGACAAAGCCGGTGACGAGCGCGGCATCGGCTGCGGCGCGCACTTCTTCGATCGACGCGCCGGGCTTTGCGAAGCGGATATTGTCGGCGATGGTGCCGGCAAAGATCACCGGCTCCTGATCGACCGAGGCAAAGCGACGGCGGAGCTCGGCGGGATCGACATCGCGCACATCGATGCCATCGACGAGGATGCGGCCCGAATTGACGTCATAGAACCTTTGCAGCAGGGCGAACACGGTGGTCTTGCCGGCGCCCGACGCTCCGACAAGCGCGACGGTTTCACCCTGATCGACCGAAAAGGATAGGTTTGAAAGGATCGGGGCGTCGTCCCGGGTTTTGTAGGTGAAATCAACGGCTTCGAATTTGACATTGCCCAATGGGGGGACCGGCAGCGCCACGGGATCGGCCTTGATGGGGAGCGTCGAGCGCGTGTCGAGAATTTCAAACAGCCGTTCGGTGGCGCCCGAGACCTGCTGGAGGATGCCGAAGACGTCGCTCATATTGGTGAGCGCCGAGGTTGCGACGACGGCATAGATGGCGAACTGGGTGACTTCGCCCACGGTGATCATGCCGGCGAAAACCGCCTGGGTGCCTAGCCAGATGAGCGCGACCATGGCGCACATTGAGACAAAGAGGACGAGCCCGATCATCAGGGCGCGCGCCATCAAACGCGAGAGTTCGGCGCGATAGGTGGTTTCCGCGTAACCGCGGAACAGTTCCTGCTGGCTTTCTTCCTGGGTGAAGGATTTGACGGTTTTGACCGAGGACAGGGTCTCGGTGATCATCGCCGAAAGATCGGCCAGGGTGGATTGGGTGCGCTTGGAGGTCTTCTTCATGCGCCGGCCCATGACGACGAGGGGCACGACGATGATCGGGATGATGATGATTACGCCGAGGGCGAGCTGGAAACTGGTCCAGAACATCATGAAGACAGCGCCGACCATCAGGATGAAGGAGCGCAGCGCAAGGGAGGCGGACGAACCGACAGCCGAGCGGATGGTGGCGACGTCGGCATTGAGCCGCGAGGTCAATTCGCCCACGCGATTGACGTCAAAGAACGTGGCATCGAGCGTGAGGAGATGATCGAAGACTTCGCGGCGCAGATCGGCGATGGCACGCTCGCCGATGACCGAGATGAGATAGAACCGCGCAGCGCCCGACACCGCCATGATGCCGGCGACGACGATCACCAGCCAGGCATAGGACGAGACGACGTCGAGATTTTGCGTGACGAAACCCTGATCGACGAAATTGCCGGCGAAATACGGCAAGGACAAAGACGTGATCGCCGCGATGAACAGAAAGGCGAATGTCAGTGTCAGCCGCACCGGATATCGCGTCATGAAGGGGATCAGCCGCCGCAATGGCGAGAGCGAGGACGCGCGCTCCCCGGCCTTGAGGCGCGGAACATCCGCAGTGGTTGCGGATACGGGTTCGGTTTGCGAGAGATCGGACATAGAGACGCCTAGTTCATTTGGCGCCTAGATACGCCTTGGCAGGCCCAACGGCAACCTTGGGGACAAAGGTAAGGCCTTTTGCCGCCCCTTGCGCTTGGGCCAAGCTTTGGGTAAAAGGCGGCCAACCAATTCAATCACCGATTGTCCGGGCGCCGCAGCGCCCGTTTGATTTAGGGCCCAGCGCAATGAAAAAAGACCTTCACCCCGACTACCACTTCATCACCGTGGTGATGAATGACGGCACCGAATACAAGACCCGCTCGACCTACGGCAAGGAAGGCGATCGCCTGACGCTGGATATCGACCCCACGACCCACCCGGCCTGGACCGGTGGCTCGGGCCGCCTGATGGACCGCGGCGGACGCGTCTCGCGCTTCAAGGAAAAGTTCAAGGGCATCCTGGGTTCGTAAGAACTACGGATTGTACTAAAGAGATTGAAGAAGCCCGGCCGATGTGCCGGGCTTTTTTATTGCGCCGGTGGGGATGCGTCGGACGCGGCGAGATGGGTCCTCGGGTCAAGCCCGAGGATGACGGTGGGGGGTGGGTGAGGTGGGGGATAGAGCCAGCCGTTTACACAGCCTGTCCCCCCGGGCGGAGACCTCGGGTCCAGTATGCTCGGAGTGGGTGCCGGACTTTGGCGTTGGGGACACCCAGTCGGTGCGGAGCATACTGGGTCCCGGCTCAAGGCCGGGATGACGGTGGTGGGTGGGGTGGCGTTATAGTAAACCTCTTGGAACCGACGGATTGCAGTTGGTTGCCATCGCGACCAACCTCCCCCACCCGTCATCCTCGGGCTTGACCCGAGGACCCATGCGGCGACCGCCGGTACGCGGGTGGCAGAATTACCCCCGTGCGATCACCCACCAGAGATCGTCCCAATCGGGATTGTGCGTTTCGATGAGGTCGATCTTCCACGCCCTGATCCAGTGCTTTAAATTTTTCTCACGCTGGATGGCGTCGGGAACGGTGTCGTACGTCTCGTAGTGGACAAGATGTTTGACGCTGTAGGTCTTGGTGAACCCTTCGGCGAGGCCCTCGCGGTGCTCCCAGACGCGGCGGATGAGATCGTTGGTGACGCCGATATAGAGCGTTCAGTTGCGTTTGCTCGCCATGATGTAAACGTAGCCGCTCATGTGGGGATGAGAGGGTGCGTGGGTCCTCGGGTCAAGCCCGAGGATGACGGTGGGGGGTGGGTGAGGTTTCGGGTAGCCGGCGATGAGACGTGCCGCGGGGCGCTGCGGGCGACGGGGCGCACGGGGCAGCCACGCTGCGGGGGGCTGCCCTACCCTCCGAACGCGGCTTTGAGGCGGTCCATTTGGCCGGTGAGGGCGTTTTCGCTTTCGGGTTCGGCGGGGAGGGTTTCGCCGCGTTCGATGCGGTCGAATTTGACGACGCGTTCGAAGAGGCGATCGCCCTTCAGAATATAGGACTGCATGGTGTCGGGCATTTCATCCCAGCCGGGGCCCCCGCGATCGGATGGGAGGGCGGAGAATTTGACCTTGGCTTTTTCGCTCAGAGCCTGTTCGGGAGAAATCTCGCCCTCGTTGACGGCGCGCTGCAGAAGGAGCCAGGAGGCGAGTTGCATGAGGCGGGTTGTGAGGCGCATGGATTCGGTGGCGTAGAGGAATGCACCCTCACGGCTGAGCGCCTTGCTGTCGTCGCGCCCTTCCCCGTCGAGATAGGCAGCGACTTCCTCGATCAGGCCCATGCCTTCGCGATATAGGAGATCGAAACCGCCCGAGGCGAGCAGCCTGGGGGTAATCGCAACGGCATCCTTGTCGGACCTGGCCTCGTCCACGCGGAACTCCTTGGGGCGTTGATATGGGTCGGCGCATTCTAGGCGCGTTGGCGCCAGAGGTCATCACTATGACAGCGCCTTCTCAAACTAGCCTTAACAGGTTTGCGTTCCAGAAATTTTTAGAGAAAACGCGCTGGGCTTATGAAGCCCACCCGACATTAGCACCCCCAGAAAAAAGAAAAGAGCCGTCAAGCAAACGGCTCTCGAAAGTTAACAGGGAGGCGTCAAACAGAGGGAAGGAACCGCTCTGAGAAACTCGAGAAAAACTCGATGAGGAAAACCTAAACCAGGCCAGTTAAATTTTACTTAACGCGGTCAAGTTTTTTAACCTTACCCATTTTTTTCGCCTCGCTTGACAGAACCAATCTCGCGCTTATATGGTTCATTAGTCAACTAACGAACCAATGAGGATGACGGTGTTCGACGACCGCTCCCCCATCTACCGCCAGATCGCCGACCGCATCAAAGCCGATGTGGCGAACGGAACGCTGTCGCCCGATGAGCAGGTGATGTCGACCAATCAGTACGCAAGCTTTTACGCCATCAACCCCGCCACCGCCGCAAAAGCGTTTGCCCAGCTCGTGGACGAAGGCGTGCTCTATAAGCGCCGCGGCGTGGGGATGTTCGTTTCCCCGGGCGCCCGTGAGGCGTTGGTGAGCGACAAGCGTACGAAATATTTCGATGCCGTACTCGGCCCGGCGCTCGACGAGGCCGAGGCCATCGGGATCGACCCCAAGGACATTTTCGAATTTCTGGCCGCCCGCACAAAGAGGGACCCCAAATGACCCCCACGCTCTCGCTGGATACTGTGACCCATCGCTATGGCGACACGCTCGCGCTCGATGACGTCAGCCTTACGCTCTCCAATCCCGGCATCCATGGATTGCTAGGCCGCAACGGCTCGGGCAAGACGACGCTGATGTCGCTGGTCGCCGGGCTGCGCAAGGCGAGCAGAGGCGCAATCACGCTCGATGGCCAGCCGGTTTATGAAAATTTCGCCGCCACCTCGCAGATCTGCATCATCCGCGAAAGCGGGGATACGACATCGGAATGGACCGAGACGATCAATGACGGACTGACGCTGGCGCGCGACATGCGGCCCTATTGGGACGACGCCTATGCCAACCGATTGCTCGATCGGTTTCAGCTGTCGAAAAAGCATAAGGTCAACGCACTCTCGCGCGGGCAACGGGCGAAATTTGCTTGCCTTTTGGGCCTCGCCGCACGGGCGCCGCTGACCATGTTCGATGAATCCTATCTCGGGATGGATGCGCCGACGCGCTATGATTTCTATGACGCGCTGCTCGAGGATTTCATGGCGCATCCGCGCCTGATCCTCGTCTCGAGCCACCATATCGAGGAAATCGCCAAGCTGTTCGAAGAGGTCATCATCATCGAGGATGGCAGGGTGATGCTGCATGAGAGCGCCGACGCGCTACGCGGGCGCGGGCTGACGCTCACCGGGCCAGCGGCGGCTGTCGATGCGATAGCGGCAGGCGCCAATGTTCTGTCGGAGAAAACGCTTGGGTCCACCAAGATGGTCGCCCTTTACGACGTCGCGCCCGATCTCGAAGAGAGGGCGCGGGCCGCTGGGCTCGAAACGGCATTGTTGCCCATCCAGGACATCTTCGTTCACCTGACCGCCAAGCGGGGAAAGGACTGAGCCATGACCACAGCAATCGCAAGACGCGAACCGATATTTCCCAAACGCATCCTTTTGGATCAGCTGATTTTTTCCATCATGGTCTGGGCGGGCTTTGCAGTGTTCATGTTCGCGCTGACCTTCATTGTCTCGCTGGTGCGGGAGATCGAGGTGAGCGGCTGGAACATTGGTGGCCAGCCGGCGCGCTGGTTTGCCTTCGTGGTGGGCATCTACATAGGGTGGACGGTGCTGCAATTGCACGTGACCCATGGCGGGACGCGAAAGGGCTTCGCCATTCAGGCGCTGATCTTTTCGGTCGCCTACGCAGCCCTTTTGGGTGCACTGTTTGTGCTGACGTTCTTCCTCGAGGCTGGGTACTACGGACTGATGGGCTGGCCGCAGGCGCTGCATCAGCCCGAGCTTTACGCCCATCCACTCGATTTCGGGATGGCACTGATCCAGTGGGTGATGATCTTTGGCGTGTGGACGCTGGGCGGCCTGCTGATCGGGGTGGCGTGGTATCGCAATGTGATCCTTGGCGCCCTGTGCATCCCGCTCGGTCTGGTCGCTGTCTCGATCTCGACCTATACGTTCAGCGGCGAGATCGGGCCGATGAACTGGCTGCGCGCGTTCGTGCCACCACAACCGGGTGCGGTCCCGGCCATTACGGCGCATCTGGCGATCATCGCGGTGTTCGCCAGCCTGACCTGGCTCGCCATCCGCGACATCCCCATCAAGAACAAGTCCGAAGCCGGCTGAAGCCTTTTAGAACTTGAACACAGCGTCAGCCGCACTGCGGCTGGCGGTCTTGCTTTTAATGGCCGCTTCGAGGCGGGCGATCTCGTCTTTCAGGATACCGATACGCAGTTCGAGCTCATCGACCGAGAGCGTATCGAGCACCATGCCCACCTGATGGACCGGCGCAGGACGCACGACATCGTCTTCCATGGCGATTGACCTTATCAAAAATATTGCTTGGCCTATTGTGGCGCGCCCTTATGGTGGCGTCCATGACTATTCCAGACCAAATGCAGGCCATCGAAATTACCGAACCCGGCGGGCCCGAGGTGCTGCGCCTGGCGCGCGTGGCAACGCCGGTGCCACAGGCGGGTGAGGTTCTGATCAAGGTTGCAGCGGCCGGGGTGAACGGCCCCGACCTGATGCAACGGCGCGGCAATTACGCGCCGCCGCCAGGGGCGTCGCCCCTGCCCGGGCTCGAAGTATCGGGGACGATTGCGGCACTCGGCGAGGACACGCCACGGCTCGCGATCGGCGATTCGGTGGTGGCGCTGGTCAATGGCGGCGGCTACGCGGAATATGTTGCCGTGCCGGCCGGACAGGTATTGCCCCGGCCCGAGGGCTGGAGCGATATCGAAGCGGCGACGCTGCCCGAGACGTTCTTCACACTACAACAAACGCTGATCGAACGGGCCGGGCTCAAGGCCGGGCAAACCGTCTTGATCCATGGCGGTGCGGGCGGCATCGGGGCGACGGCCATCCAGTTGTGCCGGGTGTTCGGAGCCAGCCCGATCGTCACCGTATCGAGTGCGGAAAAGGCAGACTACGTGAGAACGATGGGCGCCACGGCCATCAACTACAAAACAGAGGACTTCGTGGCGCGGGCACGCGAGATGACCGAGGGGCGCGGCGTCGATATCGTCATCGACATCATCGGCGGTGATTATGCCGACAGGAACCTCAAGGCCTGCGCCTATGGCGGGCATGTGATCCAGCTTGCCGTACGCGGCGGGGCAAAGGCGGAGGTCAATCTAGGGCTTTTGCTGATGAACGCGCTGACCATTTCCGGTTCGACGCTGCGTCCGCAGAGCGCTGCCACAAAGGCGCGGTTCGCCGAAGGCTTGCGCGCCAAGGTGTGGCCTGCAATCGAGCGTGGCGCGATCGTAAAGCCGCGCATCACCACCTTCCCTCTGGCCGACGCTGCCGGCGCGCATCGGGCCATGGAGGCAGACGACCATTATGGAAAGATTGTGCTGATCGCCTAGATATGCGCCTTTGAAGGCCCCATAATATGGGCGTTGTTGCAGAAAGCGGGCGGTGCGGCGCGGCGGGTGGCATGCGTGTCGAGCCAGGCAGCGCATGCGGTCTGATGCGGGCATAGGGTGCAGCAGGCGATGGCGCGCTCAAGGCGCTTTTGCGCCGAAGCGGCGTTGAGCGATGCGCCGTACAGATCGGCGCTCGTTACGGCCTGCATGCGACGCACGAAAACGGTTTCGATATCGACTGGTTGTTGCATCGACCGCCTCCCTTGGACCAACATCACTCAACGCTTGAGTGCGGGAGCGGGTTCGGTCACGATTTCGTCAGGCTATCAAAAGAGACTTGTCCCGAATCCGGCTTGCGACGATTCTATGACAACTGGGGACGCGCCAGTGTTTGGACTTTTGATTGACGGTGGAATGACACAGTCTGCTGTACGCGTGGTTGGCGGCATCGCCATCATATCCCTGGTTCTTTACGGCCTCGTCGTCGCATTTGCTTACGCGTTTCAGCGCGAAATGGTATTTCCCCGGCGCTTTGTGAACGCCGCGCCATTTCAGGCCATGGTTGGGCCCGAGTTCACCCGCATTGCCCTGGCGACGCCCGATGGCGAACTTCTCAAGGGTTACTACAAGCCACCCCATCGCGGCGCGCCTGTGATCGTTGCCTTTCACGGCAATGGCAGCGTGCCCGAGCCCATGGCAGTGCGCTTCGGCAGCGATCCCTGGGCGCAGCAGGGGTTCGGGGTTTTGACCTTCGCGTATCGCGGCTATCCCGGCTCGACCGGCACGCCCTCCGAAGAGGGCCTTCTGATCGATGCGGAAACCGCCATTGCCTATGTGCGCGAAAAGGCGCCCGACAGCCGGCTGGTGCTGATGGGCCATTCGCTGGGGACCGGTGTGGCTGTGGCCATGTCCGAGCGCCATTCATCGATCGGGCTGGTGCTCGAAGCGCCCTTCTCGTCCCTGCCCGACGTCGTGGCAGCCACAATGCCGTTCCTGCCCGGCCAGTTGATGCACGACACATTTCTCTCGACGCGCCGTATCGCTGGGGCGCAGGCCGATTCGATCGTCATCATTCATGGCGAACGCGACACCGTGGTGCCGGCCTTCCTGGGCCGCAGGCTTTATGCGGCGGCGCCGCATGGGGTCTTCATGTCCGTTGAGGATGCCGACCACCTCAATTTGCGCGGCGTGCGCGACAGGGAGGTGCTCGACATCCTCAAAAACGGCTATGCCGTCGAGCCGAGCCCGCTGAGCGAACCGGTCGGCAGTCCCGATCCGCTGGAAACCGGGGCTGTGTGATAGTGCATTGCATGAGGGCGGCTTCCGCCCTATATTGCACACCAAATTCCCCCTCATTTCCATATTGGCGAGGCGGGCGGACCGGCAAAAAACCGGGCCGCAGCACAGGAGAGATTTACCCATGGCCACCAATTTGCTGATGCCGAAGGCGACCGCCGTCTGGCTCGTCGAAAACACAGCGCTTTCGTTCAAGCAGATCGCCGATTTCTGCACGCTGCATCACCTTGAAGTTCAGGGCATTGCCGATGGCGATGTCGCCGGCGGCATTCGCGGCGTCAACCCTATCCAGAACGGTCAGTTGACGCGCGAGGAGATCGTCAAGGGCGAAGCCGACGAGAACTACAAGCTGAAAATTTCCGAGCCCAAGGTGAAGGTTGCAGCGCCCAAGCGTCGTGGCCCGCGCTACACCCCGACCTCGCGTCGCCACGAGCGTCCCAATGCCATCAAATGGCTCGTGCGCAACCATCCAGAACTCAAGGACGCCCAGATTATGCGGCTGGTGGGCACCACCAAGTCGACGATCGAATCCGTGCGCGAAGGCAGCCACTGGAACACCGCCAATCTGACGGCCATGGACCCGGTGACGCTGGGCCTCTGCAGCCAGATGGAACTGGACATGGAAGTGCGCAAGGCCGCCCGCGCCGCCGGCATCACCGAGGACGCGCCCGAGGGCACGCGCCTGATGACCGCCGAGGAAGCCCTGAGCCGTGCGCCGCACGTGCCCGAGGAAGGCGAAGAGGTTTACGAGCGCCACAACGCCGACGAGTACAAGGCCGATCGCGAGGCCGAATCGGTGTTTGCCAAGCTCAAGTCGCTCAAGGGCGCTGATGCGGATGCCGATGAGGACGATCGGCGGTAGCGAGAAGGTGCTCTGGCGTCGGCGGGTTAGCTACTGACGCGGAGCATACTGGGTCCCGGCGCAACGCCGGGATGACGGTAGTGATTGAGGGGGAGATTCGGGGTCTAAGCAAACGCAGCATGGCCCCCTCGCCCTCAGCTAACCCTCTCCCCAAGGGACAGGGAGTCGCGCGGTGCCTCTTTAGGCGAGTGCTTATTTTGAAGCGTTTAGGCAAGACTGAGCCCTCTCCCTTTGGGGAAGAGGGTGGCCGGTAGGCTGTTGAGGAGGCCTTGAGCGGCGGGCGGGGGCACCATAAGGTCCCTTTCCAATACTCGCCTCTCCTGCTCCGCCCTTAGGCTCTCATGTTCGACCCCGTATTTTTTGCCGTAGCCGCCTTCGCGGTGCTTTTGGTGGGCCTGTCCAAATCGGGGCTGGTGGCGAGCCTGGGCGTAGTCGGGGTGCCGCTGTTGACGCTGGTGATGCCGGCGCGCGATGCAGCAGGGATGATGCTGCCGCTGCTCATCATCATGGATATCATTGCCTTGATCGCCTATCGGCGTGAGGTCGACTGGCGGATTTTCTGGATATTACTGCCGGGCGCACTGGTCGGTTCGGCGATTGCCTGGGGGCTTTCGGCGGTGGTAAGCGAAGCCATGGTGCGGCTGGCCATCGGGTTGATCACGCTATTGTTCGTGCTCGATGCCTGGCTGCCATTGCGCAAGAAACTGGCGGGGCTGAAACCCTCGCGGACCTGGGGCACGTTCTGGGGCTCGATTGCGGGGTTTACCAGTTTCATCAGTCATACCGGTGGGCCGCCGGTGCAGATCTACATGCTGCCCATGCGCCTGCCGCCGGCGCTTTTTGCCGGCACGAACGCCGTGTTCTTTGCCGTGGTCAACGCTATTAAAATTCCGCCCTATTTCATGATGGGTCAGCTATCGGTTGCCAATATGCAGGCGGCGCTGCTGCTTGTGCCGGTGGCGATCGGGGGGATGCTGATCGGGGTCTATCTCGTGCGGCGCATCGATCCGGCGCTGTTCTACAGGGTCGCGTATGTGATGATCTTCCTGCTCTCGCTCAAGCTGATCTATGACGGGGTGGTCGGCATATTGTGACGGAGGCGGTTACAGGCGCTTCTGCCACCAGCCCGTATCGATCCAACGCCCGAATTTGAACCCGACATCTTTGTAAATGCCAACCGACGTAAACCCCATCGCCTCGTGAAGAGCGATGCTGGGCGGATTGGGCAGGCTGATCCCCGCGAAAACCATCCGAATGTCCTGAGCGCCGAGGCGCTCGAACAGTTCACCGTAAAGTCTGCGGCCAATCCCCTGACGCTAGGCAGAGGCATCGAGATAGATAGAGACATCTGCTGAAAATCGATATGCCGTTCGTGACCTATGGGAGGTGCCGTAAGCGTACCCCACAGGAACACCACCGCGTTCGGCAACCAGAAACGGATAGCTGTTCGAGATCTCCTCGATACGACCTGCCATTTGCGTAGCGGTTGGGGGAACGTCTTCGAAGGAAAATGCCGTGTCGCGCACATAGGGTGCGTAAATCGCTGCGATGCCAGCAGCGTCTGAGGTGACCGCAGACCGGATGACCAGTTCTTCCATAAGAGGTGCTGCCTGTAAAAAAGGCCGCGACTTTCGCCGTGGCCTCACAGATCACGCATGATGGTGCGCAAACTCTGTTAGTGGGCGACCTCGCCATGGGCGCGGGTCATCTGGTCTTTGAGTTCGAGCTTTTTGCGCTTTAGAGCGGCGATCAGCAGCGCATCACGGGCTGGATGGCGCATTTCTTCGCTGATCTTGCGTTCCAGATCCTGGTGCCGTCGCTCCAGTGAGGTGATGTAGGTCTGTGAGGTCATAGTCACTCCTTTCATCGATGGACGACAATATCGTCACATTCTTTGCCGGCTTTGTCCAATGGCAAATCTGTGGCAAGAATGGGTGGTGAAAACGACCGACTCCAAAGGGTTGACCAGAGGTTAACCTGTCCTTCTGGGAATGATGAACATGCTGCGACTGGACAGGGAAGTTGAGGCCAGGCTGGGTCTGGAATTGGCAACCAAGCGCCAGGAGCACGCCGACCTCGACGCCGCGATCAACACGCTGAGCGCGTCGGGCATCGGCGATGCGACGCTGATCCAGCGATTGAAAAAGCGCAAGCTGGCGCTGAAAGACCGCATCGTCCAGATCGAGCGCATCATCCTGCCGGACATCATCGCCTGAACTCAAGGTAAGTTGACTTATCCAATCATCATTTGTACGCCGAGGCGGTATCAATGGGATTGCACTCACGATGTCAGCTCTGGAACGCGGGGCCAAAAGGGTCCGTCACGAACTCAAATTCCGCATCGGCACCGTGGTGTCGAGCGAGCGGATAACGCCCAAGATGGCACGGATCACGCTCAGCAGCGAAGATTTCGCCTCCTTTGTTTCGCTGGCCTATGACGACCATTGCAAGCTGTTCTTTCCCGAAACCGGCCAGAGAAGCTTTCCTACCCCGGAACGCGGTCCGGATGGATTGATTTTCCCGGACGGCATGCGCCCACAATCGCGGGATTACACACCGCGTGCCTACGACACTGACGCCAAGCTGCTGACGCTCGATTTCGTGCTGCACGGCGACGGCCCGGCCTCGAGCTGGGCAGAGGCGGCCAAGCCGGGCGATACCATCGGGGTTGGCGGACCGCGCGGGTCGTTCGTTCTAGAAGGCGAATTCGACTGGTATCTGCTGGTTGGCGACGAGACCGCCCTGCCCGCCATCGGGCGCCGGCTCGAAGAATTGCCACGAGACGCCAAGGCGCTGGCGGTGATCGAGGTGTCGGACGAGAGCGAAATCCAGGCGATCGACGCGCCGGACGGAGCGCGCGTCCAATGGCTCAGCCGGGGTGGTGCGCAGCCGGGCGATGCAGCGCGGCTTCTTGCGGCGGTCAAGGCGCTGAGCCTGCCGGAGGGCGATGGCTATGTGTTCGTGGCGGGCGAGAACAGGATGAGCAAGGCCGTGCGGGAATATTTTGTCGATGAGCGGGGCCACGACCCCGACTGGATCAAGGCGGCCGGCTATTGGCAGGCGGGCGCAGAGGATTTCGACGACGGGCATGCCCACTAATATTCAGGTGATGGTGGTCTGCGAGCGGCGATTTCCTGCGCTTCCGGTACTCGCGTACCAAATGTACGCTCCGTTCCGGTTCTCGCAAACCACCGCTCTCGACTCACCCTGACCTGAATCTAAACCTACTTTAGGTCGGTACGGTCAGTGGTTTGGCGATCGTGGTCGTAGTGGTGGTTGAGCCGGAATGGTGGCAGCCAGGCTTCGCGGCGCGACACAAAGTTTTCGTAGGTTGGGGTGAATTGGTCGGGCGCATCAAGCGCGCCGACATGCACTTCGATTTCATCGTCACTGATCGCAAAAACCGATGAGCCGCATTTGGGGCAGAAATGACGGCCCTGGAACGCGTTGGTTTCGCCAGTGACGGTGACGCGATCGATCGGGAATATCGCGGCAGCGTAAAACAGCGCGCCGTGGTGTTTGCGGCAATCAAGGCAGTGGCAGACACCGACCCTGTAGGGTTGCCCGGTTGTCGTCATGCGCACATTTCCGCAGAGGCATCCGCCGGTGGTCTGTCGGGGATCACCGGTCAATCGATGGCTTCCTTTTCCTGCGCCTCCTGCCGGGCGATGAGTTCGCGCAGTTCAGATGCCAGCCTTTGCGCACCGGCCTCGATCCTGTCGATTTCGCTGTCCTCGTAAACCCGCGGCTCCTGATCATAGACAGCGAGCACCGCGCCAAGATCGGTATCATTGAGCCGAACGGCGACCCCGGCATAGGCGCGGACCCCGCTTTCGACGACACCGCGCAGATGGCTGAAATCGGAATGCTGCAAATCCTCGATCGAAAGCGAGCCGGTGCCGTCGAGCACCTGATGGGCGAGATGCTCGGCATGCGCTGCGACGCGGCCGTCTTCCCTGTCGTCGGACAGCGGCACGAAGGTGACCATGGCGACCGTGGCGCCCAGATCCTGCGCCAGCTTGCGCAACAGGGTCGATACGTCAGGATCGGCCGCGGCTTGAGACGATAGTGCGCGTGCGCTCATGCGGAGATTGACGAGAGCCGATTCACTGACGACAGGCGTTGCGGTTTCTTCGCCAAGCGCGGACGCGATGGCGTTGACCGCGCCGCTGACCGTTGTCGCCAGCACGATCTGATCATCCGGATTGCGCTCCGAGCGCCGCGCATTGGTGTGGAAATAGGCGCCGACGATGGTGAGGGTTTCCTTGAGACGCGTCAGGCGCCTTGCGGCATAGCGGGCATAGATTTCGGGCTTTTCCCCGAGATAGCAAAGACAGACTACATCGGTGGCGCTGAGGTCGATCTGGGCGATGCCCTCCTTGCGGAGCGCCACGGGCGCCATGATGCGGACCTTGTGGCCCATGGCCCGGATGCGTTCGCCCACCATAAGCGCCATGGCGTGATCGAGCTCTGTCTTGCCACCGAATACGGTAACCCGCGCGATACCGTCGCCCTGATCGGTTTCTTCGGTTTCCTCGATCGCTTCGATGACTTCGGCCAGCGTATCGACGACCCGATGGCGATGGCTGGGATCGGCAAGATCGCCTGCGATATCGGCCTGGGCAAGCTGAAGCGCCGGCTGGGCGATGTCGTCGTAAAAATCCACGATCCCGGACTCTTCGATCTCGCGCTCGGCGAGTTCGGTCGCTTCCTCGACATTGCCCGAGATGAGGCGCTGATAGAACCTCTCGCGCGGCAAGAGAACCGGCGCGCTGCCTAGAAGCGTTTCGATGAAGCCCATATGGGGCACATAGCGGGCCATGACGACGATACAGACGGTCAAGGGCATCGATACGATAAGCCCGATCGGTCCCCAAAGCGTTGCCCAGAACATGGCGGCCAGAAGGACGGCGAGTGGGGTGAGGCCCGTGGAATTGCCGTAAAGCCTGGGCTCGATGAAATTGTTCGAGATGACTTCCAGCAGCAGATAAAGCCCGATAACCCCGAACAGCATGGTCCAGCCCGGATCGACGGCGATCGAGAGCAGGATGGGCACCGAAGCGATGACGATGGTGCCGACAAAGGGAATGTAGCGGAAGATGGTGGCCAAAAGGCCCCACAGGACCGCGTTGGGGACGCCGAGGATGAAGAGGCCAAGCCCGAACAACGTGCCATAGGCGATGTTGACCGACGCCTGGGCCAGAAGGTAGCGCCCCACACGCGTGCTGGCCTCGTTCATGGCCTCCGTCGACGAGCGCAGGTCGCCGCGGCTGGCGAGTTTGAGGAAACGGTCGCGCAGTTCCTCGCGCTCGAGCAAAAGGAAAATCAGAAAGATCGTGGCGATCAGGGCCGTCGCCAGGGGGCCGACGATTGAAAACAGCACCGATTGGGCGGTTTCGAGCGAGCTCATGCCGTTGTCGACGATGACGACGGGCAGCGGCTCGCCCTCATCGATGGAGAAATCTTCGGCCGCACCACTCATTTGGGCGCCGAGATTATCGACGGTGGAGACCAGCCGGTCGATCACCCGACCGCCGCCGAATGTTTCCTGCAAGAGCCGCAGCTTTTCGTTGATCGTCGCCTGATAGCGCGGAAGGTCGGACGCCAGAGACAGAAACTGCGAGAAGGCTAGATAGGCGATGCTGCCCAGAAAGCCGATGACGGCGAGAACCGAAACTATGACGGCAACCACGTGGGGGACTTTGACCCGCCGCAGCGCATTGACGACAGGCCCGAGCGCAAAGGCCAACAGCACCGCCATGACCAGGGGCACAAAAATACCGCGCCCCAGATAGAGCACGGTAACGATCAAAACGAAGGTCAGAATGGCCGCCAATGGCTGTCCCGCGAGAGGGGGATTGCCAAGCGGCGGTTGCGCCGACGGCGCCGGCGATGTCTTGTCCATTTGTGGTTCCCAACGGCCCCCAACCGGGCCCGGCAGCACAACGTCGCGCAGGGTCTTTTCGTTCCGCACGCCAGCGGCACCGAAGCTTGAACGGGCGGGGGATTTCCGCTACAGCCACCACTCAACCAATCGAGGGACGGGCTCTTGGTTTCTTCTCCCCCTATCGCCATCGTCATGGGCAGCCAATCGGACTGGCCAACCATGCGGTTTGCCGCCGAAACGCTCGAGGCCCTGCGGGTCGATTATGAAGCGCGGATCGTATCCGCGCATCGGACACCACTGCGCATGGTCGATTTTGCGACGACGGCGCGCGACGATGGTTTCAAGGTGATCATCGCCGGAGCCGGCGGCGCAGCGCATCTGCCGGGCATGATCGCGGCGATGACCACCCTGCCCGTTCTGGGCGTACCGGTGGAATCCAAGGCGCTGAGCGGTCTCGATAGCCTCTATTCCATCGTTCAGATGCCGGGCGGCGTGCCGGTCGGGACGCTGGCCATCGGCAAGGCCGGTGCGATCAATGCGGCATTGCTTGCCGCCTCGATCCTGTCGCTGAGCGATGAAGATCTGGCCGAGCGGCTGGCCGCATGGCGCGAGCGGCAGACTCAATCGGTTGCGGAGTTTCCCAAGGACGATGACTGAATTTCATCCGCTGCGGCCCGGCTCGACCATCGGCATTCTGGGCGGGGGCCAATTGGGCCGCATGCTGTCGCTGGCGGCCAGCCAATTGGGCATGAAGACCCATATCTTTTGCCCCGACGCCGAGAGCCCGGCCTTCGACGTGACCCCCAACAAGACCGTGGCCGGTTATGATGATGTGGCGGCCCTCCGCGCCTTTGCCGGCGGCGTCGATGTCGTGACCTATGAGTTCGAGAACGTGCCCCTGGCGACGGCGAAGGTGATTGCCGAGCACACGCCTCTGTTCCCTGGGCCGCGCGCGCTGGAAGTGAGCCAGGACCGCCTCGTGGAAAAGCGCTTCCTGACCCAGGCAGGCATTGCCGTTGCGCCCTATCGCGCGGTCACGCGCCGGGATGATCTGGACAGGGCCATCGCCGAAATCGGCCTGCCCGCTGTGCTCAAGACCACGCGGCTCGGCTATGACGGCAAGGGGCAGCGGACGTTGCGCACGCAAGAGGATGCCGAGCGCGCCTTTGGCGAGATCGGCGGGGTGGAGCTGGTTCTCGAGGGCTTTATCGGGTTCGAGCGAGAAATTTCGGTGATCGTGGTGCGCGGGCGCGACGGAGCGATCGTCAGCTACGATCCGGCCGAAAACGTCCATGTCGACCATATTCTCAAGACCTCGACCCTGCCGGCATCGATTTCCGCCGCGGCTGCTGAAAAAGCCAGGGCTATGGCTGGCGAGATCGCGAGTGCGCTCGATTATGTCGGGACGATGGGGGTCGAGTTCTTCGTTGCCTCCGATGGGGATGCGCCGCAGCTGCTCGTCAACGAGATCGCGCCGCGGGTGCACAATTCCGGGCATTGGACGCAGGCCGTGTGTGTCACCGACCAGTTCGAGAACCACATCCGCGCCATTTGCGGCTGGCCGCTGGGCGATACGACGCGGCTGGCGGACGTGGTGATGGAGAACCTCATCGGGGCCGAAATCGCCGATACGGCGAAGCGCACGGGGACCAAAGGTCTCCAGCCGCATGTCTATGGCAAGGCCGAGGCGCGGGACGGACGCAAGATGGGGCACCTCAATCTCGTGACACTGCCGAACGCCCGGAATTGAGCGCTTCCTGCGGCTCCAGAGTGGACAGACCGCGACTCTTCTGGTAACAACCGCGTCCACGGTGACCGGCATGTGTCGGTCGGCGCCAGCGTCCTATTGACCGACGGCGTTTGATATCAGCCGAAAATTTAACTGAAAGGGCGGGTGTTCCGCGTGCAAGTAGTCGTTCGCGATAACAATGTCGATCAAGCGCTTCGGGCGCTGAAGAAGAAGTTGCAGCGCGAAGGTGTGTTTCGCGAGATGAAGCTGCGCAACTATTACGAGAAGCCTTCCGAAAAGAAGGCACGGCAGAAGGCTGAGGCGATCCGCCGGGCCCGCAAGCTTGCTCGTAAGCGTGCTCAGCGCGAAGCAGGTATCACCACAGCGCGTCGCTAGCTTTTCTGCGATATTGGAACGAATTTGCATTGAAACGCCGTCCCTCGGGGCGGCGTTTTACTGTGTGGGGGTGGGCTTCAACGACCGCTCACCCCAGGCCTCTCCCCCAAGGGAGAGGGAGTCGCACGGCGGCTTTTGAAGGGTGTGCCTATCCACTAGCATCAAGGCAAGACTGAACCCTCTTTCTTGGGGGAGAGGGTGGCCGGCAGGCCGTTGAGGGGGGCCTTCAGCGCGGATGGGCTTGGCCTGACTACATCCCCGGCATGTCGAGGATGGGCATCACTTCGACGGCTTCGCCGGGGAAATGGGTGAAGTGGGCGTGGTCGCGGAACATTTCGGCGGCGTCTTCGAGGGTTGGGGCGTCCACGATGATGTAGGCGGCCGCTGTGTTGGTGGTCTCGGTGATGCCGGCGGGGGATACCTTCAGCGTCCGGCCCAAGGGGCCGCCGGCGTCGAGGATGTATTTGTCGTTTTTCATCATCCAGTCGCCCCAGGCCTTCATGCCTGCCGCCTCATCGACGCGGCCTTCGGCCTGCGCCTTTTCGGATGCACTTGCCGTGCCGGTATAGATCGCCAGAAATTTTGGCATTTCAGCCTCCCTGCTGTGTGTCCGTAAAGAACGCTTGGGCGCGCTCCCAGATCCCGCGTGCCCAGAGATCACCGTGGTCGGCGCCCTCCTCGATCCAGATGTCGTAGGGGTTCGGCACTTCGGCGTAAAGCCGTTCGCCATTGCCGACGCTGACGGTGCGGTCGGCTGTGCCGTGCGCCACAAAGACGGGTTCATCGACGGCGGCGATCCAATCATTAGAGCGGAACTGATCGAGCATCAGCCAGGCGACGGGGGCATATGGGTAGCGCTCTGCGGCGACGCTGACGGCGGAATAAAACGGGGTTTCGAGCAGCAGGGCCTCTGCGTCGCGCTGGCTTGCCACCCAGACGGCGGGTGACGCGCCGAGCGAGCGGCCCCAGATCGCGATACTGTCCTGGCGTTCCGCGAGCCAGTCGAAGGCGGCGATGGCGTCGGCGAGAATATTGTCCTGGGTGATGGTGCCGGGCGAGAGCGGGAAACCGCGATAATCGACCGCGAGGAACCCGTAACCGGCATCGACAAAAGCCGTAAAACGCGCGTGCTCGGAGGAAAAGCTGCCCGAATTGCCCTTGAGGTAGAGGATGGTGTCCATGCCGTCATCCGGCGGGGCGTACCAGCCGGTGATGGTTTCATTCTCAGTGGTTGGGATCGTGACGATCTCGGCGTCGAGCCCGATCAGTTCGGGGTCGAACACTTCGCCGGTCGGGTTGAAAAAGAAGGCGCGCTGGTTGGCATAAAGATAGGCAAGCAGCCCGCCATAGACGATGACCACGAGGGCGACGACCCCGATAACGATGCGTTTGAGCATGGACGCCCTCTCTGCGAATTATCACAGTGATAGCGCCCGGAAGGGCTAATCGTCCAGCACGGCGCTTGGAGTAAATGCAGGCTGCCCCCCGGGCACATGTCCCGGGGTGACCGATCGGTGGGTTGGCGAACTCAGTTCAACGCTTCTTCGCCCAGCGCGACGCGGAAGGCGCGTTGAAAGACGTCGAGCGGCTGGCCGCCGGAGATGGCGAACTGGTTGTTGAAGATGAAGAACGGTACGCCATTGATGCCCTGCTGGCTGGCGGAAACCGCCATGGCCTTGGTGGTGGCGGCTTCAGTTTCGTCATTGAGGAGTTTGACCGCTGCGTCACGATCATAGCCGTGCGCGGCGGCGATATCGGCGAGGAGATCGTTGTCGGTGATGTCCTGGCCCTCAAGGAAGTAGGCGGCGGCGAAAGCCTTAGCCAGGGGGTATTGTTGTTCCGGTGCGGCGAGGCGGATCAGGGTGTGGGGCTTGATCGTCGGATAGCTCATAGGCTGTACGGAAAGGTCGAGCGGCACGCCGGCGTCGTGCGCGGCGGCTTCGACACGGGCCTGCATGGCGGTGATATCGCCACCATATTTGGCGCTCAGCCGTTCTTTGGTGTTCTGGCCCGCTTCCGGGGTCGAGGGATCAAGGAGAAAGGGGTGGTGGAGGATTTCGACCTCGACATCATCGGGAAGTGTCGCCAGAGCCTGATCGAGGCGCGCGGTGCCGATGAGGCACCATGGGCAGACGATGTCGGTGAAAAGGTCGATGCGGATCGATTGGGTCATAGGGCGTCCTTTGCGTTAAACGCAAGATGGCGACCCGGTTCCCTATCGGCAAGTACGCACAGCGGTGTAACCAGAACAATTGCGGTTTCAGCCGCGCGTGGCGATCAGCATCCAGAGCGCGATGGCGACGAGAAGGAGGCCGAAGACAAGCCCGAGCCTTTGGCGGTGTTGCGGCTGCACGAACAACGGCTGCAGGGCGGAAGCGCCGAGCACGATTGCCGAATGAACCAGCGTTGCGGCAAGGACATAGATGGCGGCGAGGAGGCCAAAGCCCTCGGCGCTGGCGCCGTCGGGGAGGAAATTGGGCAGCACTGTGAGATAGAAGGCTGCGGCCTTTGGGTTGAGGAGATTGGTGATGAGACCGCGGCGGAAGAACACCCAGTTCGAGACGCCCATGGCATGGTGTTCGATGGGCCGACGGGCATCGCGCCAGCAATCATAGCCGAGCCAGATAAGATAGAGAACGCCCGCCCAGCGGATGACCTGATAGAGCCAGTCGATCTCGCTGATTAGCGCTGCCAGCCCCAAAGCTGCCAACGCGCCAAGAACCGCAAGGCCCAGCGCGACGCCGGCGACGGCAAAGAGGCCCTGCGCCCTGCCCCGATCGACGCCGAGAATGGCGAGATAGGCCATGTTGGGCCCGGGCGTCAGCTCGATGGCGATCGCGGTCGCAAAGAACGCGGCGATGGTGGCGGGGCCGAGCGTGTCCATGCCCTAGACATTGGCAGGAGCCGGGAAAAAAGAAAGGGCCCCGAAGGGCCCTTTTGATCGATCAGTGGTGCATCGATTTGACGATGGTCTCGGTGACCTTTTTGGCGTCGCCGAACAGCATCATCGTGTTGTCGCGGAAGAAGAGTTCGTTCTGGACACCGGCGTAACCGGCGGCCATGCCACGCTTGATGAAGAGGACCGTGCCCGCCTTTTCGACGTCGAGGACCGGCATGCCGTAGATCGGCGATGTCTTGTCGGTCTTGGCCGAGGGGTTGGTCACGTCGTTGGCGCCGATGACGAAGGCCACGTCGGCCTGAGCGAATTCGGAGTTGATGTCTTCGAGTTCGAACACTTCGTCATAGGGAACGTTCGCTTCGGCCAGAAGCACGTTCATATGCCCCGGCATGCGGCCCGCAACCGGGTGGATGGCATATTTGACTTCGACGCCTGCGGCCTTGAGCTCATCGGCCATCTCGCGCAGCGCGTGCTGAGCCTGGGCAACGGCCATGCCGTAGCCTGGGACGATGATGACTTTCGAGGCGTTCGACATGATGAACGCGGCATCTTCCGCCGAACCCTGCTTGACCGGGCGCTCATCGACACCACCGGCCGCAGCGGCGGCATCGTCACCGCCAAAGCCGCCGAGGATTACCGAAATAAAGCTCCGGTTCATGGCCTTGCACATGATGTAGGACAGGATCGCGCCCGAGGACCCGACAAGCGCGCCGGTGATGATCAGCGCAGTGTTGCCGAGCGTGAACCCGATGCCAGCGGCGGCCCAACCCGAATAGGAGTTGAGCATGGAAACGACGACAGGCATGTCGGCGCCCCCAATCGGGATGATCATCAGCCCGCCAAGGATCAGCGCCAGAACGGTGATGGCCCAGAAAGCGCGGGTATCGCCGGTGACGGAGAAATACCAGACCAGGGCCACGATGGCAGCGGCAACACCGATATGGATCAGGTGACGGGCCGGCAACAGGATCGGCTTGCCGCTCATGCGGCCATCGAGCTTGGCGAACGCGATCACCGAACCGGTGAAGGTGAACGCACCGATCGCGGTGCCGATCGACATTTCGATGAGCGCCTGGACGTGGATGTGCTCAGGCGTGCCGATGCCGAAGGCAACGGGCGCATAGAGCGCTGCCGCCGCAACGAAGACAGCAGCGAGACCGACCAGCGAATGGAAGGCAGCGACGAGCTGGGGCATGGCCGTCATGGGCACACCGCGCGCGATGAACGCGCCGATGCCGCCACCGATGGCAAGGCCGCCGAGGATTAGAACCCAGGAGAACGGATCGGTAGGCGCTGCGATGGCCAGCGTGGTCAAGACGGCGATCAGCATGCCGATCATGCCGAACCGGTTGCCGCGCCGCGCCGTGGTGGGCGACGACAGCCCCCGCAGCGCGAGGATGAACAGGACCCCTGCGATCAGATACAGAAGGGCCGCGATATTTGCAGAGATCATTTCCCCTAGCCCTTCTTCTTGTACATCGCCAGCATGCGCTGGGTGACGAGGAACCCGCCAAAGATATTCACCGACGCCAGGATCAGCGCGACAAAGCCGAACCAACGGGCCGGACCTGGCTCACCGATCGAGCTGACGCCGACAGCCAGTAGCGCGCCGACCACGATCACCGAGGAGATCGCGTTGGTCACTGCCATGAGCGGGGTGTGAAGGGCGGGAGTGACCGACCAGACAACATAATAGCCGACAAAGATCGCCAGAACGAAGACCGAGAGAAAGAAGAAAAAGGGATCAACAACACCGCCCATCATGCATCTCCATCTGTCTTGGCTGCCGGGGTTTTGGTTGCCGGCTTTTTCGCTGCAGGTTTTTTGGTGGCCGGCGATTTGGGCGCGGCCGCTTTGGCGGCAGGCTTTGCGGCAGCCTTGGGTGCTGCCGGCTTTGCGGCAGGCACCGCTACCGCGCCAGCCGTCGCGACCTTGGCGGCTGCTGGCTTACCGGTGGCGCCGGTCTTGGCGGGCGCCTTGGGCTTTGCAGCAGTTTTTGGGGCCGGCGTCTCCGCGACAACGGGTTTGGCAGCGGCTGATGCGCTGACGGCGCCGGTCTTGGCTGGGGCTTTGGGAGCAGCAGGCTTTTTGCCAGCCGCCGGTTTTGTAACCGGCGCGGCAGCGGCGGCACCGGCGAAATTGGTGTGCACCACAGCGCCGTCGCGGGTCAGAAGCGTTGCCTTAACCAGTTCGTCTTCCCAATCGATTTTGAGCGCCTTGGCGTCCTTGTCGATCATCGTTTCGAGGAACGCATAGAGGTTTTTGGAATAGAGCTGGGAAGCCGTGGCCGAGATCTTGCCCTGAAGGTTGAGCGTCCCGATGATCGTCACGTCCTTGTGGACGACGGTCTGGCCCGGCACGGTCAATTCGATATTACCACCGCGTTCGGCGGCCAGATCGACGAGGACCGAACCCGGCGCCATGGATTCGACCATGGCCCTGGTAATCAGTTTTGGCGCAGGACGGCCGGGGATCAGCGCCGTCGTTATGACGATGTCCTGCTTGGCGATGTGACCGGCGACGAGTTCGGCCTGAGCGGCCTGTTCGTCCTTGGTCAGCTCGCGGGCGTAACCGCCCGTGCCCGAGGCATCCTTGAGGGCGTCGGTCATGATGAACTTGGCGCCGAGCGAAGCGACCTGTTCGGCGGCGGCGGCGCGCACGTCGGTGGCCGAAACGGCAGCGCCGAGGCGCTTGGCCGTCGCGATAGCCTGAAGTCCGGCAACGCCGGCCCCCATGACGAAGACTTTCGCGGCGCGAACGGTGCCGGCGGCGGTCATCATCATCGGCAGCGCGCGGTCATAAACCATCGAGGCTTCGATGACGGACTGATAGCCGGCGAGGTTGGCCTGGCTCGAGAGGACGTCCATGACCTGAGCGCGGGTGATGCGCGGCATCAGCTCCATGGCAAACAGCGAGACGCCCGCCTTGGCGAGCGCGGCCAGGGCCGGCTCGTTGCCGTAGGGATCGGCGATGGCGAGAACCAACGCGCCCTTGGCGGCACCGGCAAGCGTCGCCGCATCCGGGCGGCGCACGGCAAGGATCACGTCGGCGCCCTTGATGGCGGCAGCGGCGGTCGCCTCGACGGACGCGCCGGCGTCCTTATAGTGCTGGTCGAGGATGCGAGACGCTTCCCCTGCCCCTTTTTCGACGCTGACCGTGGCGCCCAGACCGATGAGCCGGGTCACTGTCTCGGGCGTCGCTGCGACGCGGGTTTCTCCACCCACGCGCTCGCGCACTACGGCTATTTTCATGAAACCTTCCCTCTCATGGCCCACACCAATGGCAGACCATCCCCTTGGGTCGAGCTGCTATTGCTAGTGGATAAAGATGAAGTACAGGGCGATCAGCAAAATCACATTGCCGATGATGCCCCATTTGGTCCAACCCATGAAGGCTTCATAGGTCTTGGCGTGTTCTTCGAAGTCCTTGGCCTTCTGAGCCTCGGTAACGGGTTTGTCGGAATAGGATACAACCATTTCGTCGGCCATTAAGTCTTTCCCTGGCTAATGTGGACCTTGGATTTGCCCCTTTAGGGCTGAGTTTGTTCGAGTTCGTCAATGAGTCTTTCGATCATGGACAGGCCCAGCGCCCAGAAGTCGGGATCGCGGGCGTCGAGACCAAAAGGCGCTAGAAGTTCGGAATGGTGCTTGCTGCCCCCAGCGCTCAACATGTCGAAATAGCGCTCGGCAAAGCCGTCGCTGGACTTTTCATACTGTGCGTAGAGCGAGTTCACAAGGCAATCACCGAACGCATAGGCATAGACGTAGAAGGGCGCGTGGATGAAGTGTCCAATATAGGTCCAGAAGGACTTGTATTCGTCAGGCAGGCTGATGCCGGGGCCCAGGCTTTCAGCCGAGGTTTCCATCCAGAATTTATCAAGCTCTTCGGCGCGCAATTCACCTTCGCGGCGCGCGAGATGGACCTTGCGCTCGAAGGTATAGAACGAAATCTGCCGCACAACGGTGTTGAGCATGTCCTCGATTTTCGAGGCGATCAGAGCGAAGCGCTGTTTGGGATCGGTTGTCTTGTCGAGAATGGCGCGGAAGGTCAGCATTTCACCGAAAACGCTCGCCGTTTCGGCAAGGGTCAAGGGCGTGGGGGCCATCAACTCGCCCTGACTGGCGGCAAGGCGCTGGTGGACGCCGTGGCCGAGCTCATGGGCCAGCGTCATCACGTCGCGGGTGCGGCCCATATAGTTGAGCATCAGATAGGGGTGCACCGTCGTAACCGTGGGATGCGCGAAGGCGCCGGGGGCCTTGTTGGGCTTCACGGGTGCATCGATCCAGCCGCTGTCAAAGAAGGGCTGGGCGATCTCGGCGAGCTTTGGGGAGAACTGGCCATAGGCGTCGAGCACCGTGGTCTTGGCGGTTTCCCAGTCGAAGACGCGATCGTCGGAGGTCGGGAGCGGCGCGTTGCGATCCCAGGGATCGAGCTTGTCCTTGCCGAACCACTTGGCCTTCATTTGGTAGTAGCGGTGCGAGAGGCGCGGATAGGCATCGCGGACCGCCTTTTCGAGCGCATCCACCACTTCGCGCTCGACCGAATTGGCCAAGTGCCGGCTGTCGGCGACGTCGGTGTGGCCGCGCCAGCGATCTGAGATTTCCTTGTCCTTGGCCATCACATTGGTGATGTGGACGAAGAGGCGCTTGTTTTCGGCGAAGACTTTCGCCAGCGCGTCGAAGGCGGCGCGGCGCTTGTCCTCGCTCTTGTCGCTGAGGAGATGGAGCGTCTGTTCGAGGCCGAGGGTTTCGCCGGAAACGTCGAATTTCAGCCCCGACATGGTTTCGTCGAACAGACGGTTCCAGGCGGCGTGGCCGGTGACGTATTTGTCGTGGAAGAGTTCTTCGACACGATCCTCGAGCTGGAACGGGCGCGATTTGCGCAGCTCGGCAAACCAGGGCTTATAGTGCGCGAGCTCCGGGCTGGCCGCAAACGCCGCGTCGAGTGCGGCGTCGTCGATGCGGTTGATTTCCAGCGTGAAAAACAGCGTCCGGGTGGACAGCGAAGTCAGCTTGTCCTGCGTGTCACCAAGAAATTTGACGCGATCGGGATCGGCGGTGTTCTGGGCATAGTTGAGATAAGCGAACGAGCCGATGCGGCCGAACTTTTCGTCGAGTTTTTCGTAGCGGCGAACGGCATCGACGAGGCCGCCCGATTTGGCCAGATCGTCCAGCTTGCCCTTGTAATCGGCCTCGAACGCCTTGGTCTCGGTGTCGAGAAAGGCATGATCGCTCTTAAGCGCATCCGAGGAAACGCCGGGATAGAGGTCGGACAGATCCCATTCGGGCAGATTGCCGAACTGGTTGTGGGTCGATTGCGGGGCGGGAGAAGTCATGGGGCAAGGCTCCGACAGGCTCGGGTGTTTGGCGCGCACCTTAACGGCGGCGCCCGATACCGACAAGGCGGCACTCCGTCACCTGCCAGCCCGCCGGGGTAACTTAAAACCCTGTTAAGCGATCGGGCCTAACCTGACCCATAACGGCACAGTTTCGATTCGCGGCGTGCCGTGCGGTAGTTGAGAGTTTTGGAGACCCTCGCCCTTATGCACAAAGTCCTGATCGTCGACGATGACCCAATCCATTGTCGGCTGGCCAGCGAGGTCGTCTCGAAAGCCGGGTTTACTCCGCTCGTCGCCCATTCGGGTGTTGAGGCTATGGCGGTCTTGAAAAAGACCTCCGGGGTCGGCGCGATGATCCTCGATCTCGTGATGCCCGATATGGACGGCATGGCGGTGCTCGAAGCGCTCAAACGCGACGGACTGGCGCTGCCTGTGATCGTCCAGACGGCGCAGACATCGCTCGATACGGTGATTTCGGCGATGCGGCTTGGGGCCATCGACTTTTTCGTCAAACCCGTCTCGCCCGAACGCATCACGATTTCGCTGCGCAATGCGCTTAAACTCGGGACGCTGGAATCGTCCTTGAAGGCCGAACGGGCGCGCAAGGACGGCAGTTTTTCGTTCGCGCACATCATTACCCGCAGCCCGGCAATGGCGCGGACGATGAGCCTGGGCAAGAAATCGGCGGCCAGCACGATACCGGTGCTGATCGAAGGAGAATCGGGTGTTGGCAAGGAATTGCTGGCCCGTGCCATCCAGGGCTCGGGCGACAGGGCGGGCAAGTCGTTCGTAACCGTCAATTGCGGCGCCATACCCGCCAATTTGGTGGAATCGACGCTGTTCGGGCATGTGAAGGGCGCGTTTACCGGCGCCATCGCCGACGCGCCGGGCAAGTTCCGCGAAGCCCATAATGGCACGCTGTTTCTCGACGAAGTGGGGGAATTGCCACCCGAAACGCAGGTGAAACTGTTGCGGGCGCTGCAGGAGGGCGAGATCGAGCCAGTGGGTGCGTCAAAGCCCATCAAGGTCAATGTGCGGGTGATTTCGGCGACCAATCGCCGGCTGCTCAACCTTGCCAAGGACGGGCTGTTTCGCGAGGACCTTTATTACCGGCTCAACGTGTTCCCCATCTATCTGCCGCCTTTGCGCGAGCGCATGGACGACGTGCCGGCCCTGATCGATCACTTCATTGCCCGGTTTGCGGCCGAAGAGGGCCGGCGGGTGATCGGGATCGCGCCCGAGGCGCTCGATATGCTTTTGGGCTTTGATTGGCCGGGCAATATCCGCCAGTTGGAAAACGCTGTGTTTCGGGCTGTGGTTCTGGCCGAAAGCCCGCTGCTGGGGGTGGGCGACTTTCCGCAGATCGTCGTGGCGCGAGAGGGCCGCGAAGCGGCGCAGCGTCCGACGGCGCATGGGTTTACCCCATCCGAGCCGATCCATATCGACAATGCCCGCGCGCTGCCCCGCCTGCCCGAGCCCGACCGGACCGCACTGCCCGACAGGTTTCTCGATGGCGGAGGCAATCTGTTGCCGCTGGCCGAAATCGAGCGCGAACTGATTGCCTTTGCCATCGACCACAATGCCGGTCGCATGGCCCAGGTGGCGCGGCAATTGGGCATCGGGCGCTCCACACTGTATCGCAAGCTCAAGGAATACGGGCTGGAAGGAGACGAGGCCAATGTTGCGTGAATGCCGCACTGACGCACCTGCGCGCTCGACGACGGCGCACCCCAATTGGCCGGGGCTTTTGGCTTCGGTATCATCTCTTTTGCGCGGTGCTCGAAGAGATTCGTTTTTGAGACGAACCAGCCCGCGGCCGGCTTGGTGCGATGAAATGGCAGGCTCTACGATGAAGAGACTGATTGTCGGCGCGATTGCGGGCGCCTCGCTTTTCGCGATGGTTTCGGCCGCAACGGCGTTTGAGACGGTGCGGGTTGGCGAGGTGAATGCGACGCGCATCATGATCGCGCCGCCGCAGACCGATCTGGCGAAAACCATACGTGACGGATTGCGCGATGCGCTGGATGGCGCGGGCAACAGCCGGGCGCAGAGCGATGCGCAGCAGCTCTATTATTTTTATGGCGCGCGCCATTTCGAACCGCTGTGGCTGACCGAGGATCGCGGCGAGATCGCGTTTTCAAGCGCTGCAGAAAGCGTTATCGCTCTATTCGAGGACGCGCATCTTCAGGGACTGGAACCGTCGGACTATCTCACCCGTGGGCTCGATGTGGCGGCGGCTGGCAGCGATCCGGCGCGGCTGGCGGCGCTCGAGGCTGAGTTTTCGGCGGCGATGCTGCGCTATGCGACCGATGCCTATACCGGCCGGCTCGACCCACGAACCGTCTCGGAAAATATCGACGTGGCGCCCAAGAGCGTCGACGAGGCCGAACTTTTCTCTGCGCTCGCCGAGAGTGCGGACCCGGCCGCTGTGTTGATGAGCTATCACCCCGATCATCCCGAGTTTATCGCGCTGCGTGATCTCCTCGGGCAGCACTATTCCGGCGAGATCGAAGATCGCGCGCCGATCGGTGGCGGATCGCTGATCCGGCTTGGGGGCAGTGATGCGCGCGTGCCAGCGCTGCGCGAGCGCATGGGGACGACCTCCCTGCCCGGCGCCGATCCGCTTGTCTATGACGGTGCACTGGAAGCAGCCATCGAAAAATTCCAGGGCGAAATGGGGCTCAACCCCGATGGCGTCGTGGGGCCCGCGACGGTCGCCGCGATCAACGGAGCGGGCGGCGCAACCCGCGCCGATATCGTCGCCAATATGGAACGCTGGCGCTGGATGCCCGACGATCTGGGCGACTTCAACGTCTTCGTCAACATCCCCCAGTATCGGGTCGAGGTCGTCAGATATGGCGAGACCGTTTGGGACAGCCGCACGGTGGTCGGCACCGAACGGCGCCAGACGCCGGTGTTTTCAGATCAGATCCGCCATGTGGTGACCAACCCCTATTGGAACGTGCCGCCGACGATTTTGAGCCAGGATGTAATGCCGCGCGTTGCAGCCAATCCGAACTATCTGGCCAGCCAGAACATGGAATTGTTTTTCAATGGCGCGCAGATCGACCCCTGGATGGTGGATTGGTCGCTGGCCAACCCCAACGCGTTTCGCGTGCGCCAGAGGCCGGGGCCATCCAATGCGCTGGGGCGGGTGAAATTTCTGTTCCCCAACACCCATGACGTCTATCTGCACGACACCAATTCGCCGGGGCTGTTCTCGCGGTCGATGCGGGCGCTTTCGTCGGGCTGCGTGCGCGTGGAGGACCCGTTCGGCTTCGCCGAGGCGCTTTTGGAGTTCGAACCCAACCTCACTGTAGCCTCGCTGGAAAATACGCTTGGCGGCAATGAGCGCTGGTTCAATATGGACCGCCGGGTGCCTGTGCATCTGGCGTATTTCACACTGCGCGTGGATGAAAACGGCACCGTGCGGTCATTCGGTGATGTCTATGGACATAATGCCAAGACGATGGAGATGTTGGGGGTCTAGGCGATCGGGGTGAGAATTCACCGCTAGTCGTGGTGCCTTTAAAAGTTCAGCGCCCCCTCATCCGACCCTTCGGGCCACCTTGTCCCACCAGGGAGAAGGGACCCTCTTGGTGGGCGATGATATTTGTTCACCAAGGCCGCAGGATTCTGCCTTCCCCCCCTGGTGGGAGAAGGTGGGCCGGCGCAGCCGGGTCGGATGAGGGGCGCTGAGGTGGAAAGCCGACGGAGCAAGTCGAATTCCACATCTCTTGAGAAAAACCACATGAGCATGACGCCGATAGAGCACCGTGTAGGCTGAAATTGCGCCACAGCGTCGCCGCGTTTAAGACTTCATTAAAATTTTCGCCACGCTGACGCCGCGTTTGAGCAGCACCTTGTGACCAGGTTCAGGGAGGGGTGGAATTGACGCCCCGTTAGCGTTAACAATCTCGCATGAAGTTGATGCTAGTCTGCCGTCTCTTTAGACACAAAAAGCGGGTATAACCGGGCGTGACTTCCAGGGGTATGGATTTAGTAAAGCGTATCGTACTTTCGGTAACGGCTGCGGTTTTGACGCTGGCCGGCTCGATGGCTATTGCGAGTTCGGCTCAGGCCAACGACCGCGAACTCCATCTCTATTATACTCACACCAAGGAAACGATCCGCATCGTTTACAAGAGCAATGGCCGCTTTGTGCAGTCGGCGCTCGACAGGCTCAACGTTTTCCTGCGCGACTGGCGCCGCAACGAGCCGGCCCGGATGGATCCGGCGCTGTTCGACGTGCTTTGGGAAGTCTATCAGCGCACCGGCGCGACGCAGCCTATCCATATCGTTTCCGCTTACCGCTCGCCGGCCACCAACGCCATGTTGGCATCGAACTCCTCGGGTGTCGCCGACAATTCCCAGCACATGCAGGGCAAGGCGATCGACTTTTTCATCCCCGGCGTTCCCGTGAACCGCATTCGCGAGCTCGGTTTTCTGATGCAGGTCGGTGGCGTTGGATATTACCCGAATTCCGGCAGCCCGTTCGTTCACCTCGATACCGGCAGCGTGCGCGCCTGGCCGCGCATGACGACGGCCCAGCTGCAGCAATTGTTCCCCGATGGGCGGACAATGCATATTTCTTCGAGCGGTCAGACGCTCCCCGGTTATCAGGTTGCCAAGGCCGAATGGGACCGTTGCCGCCGCGTACCGTGCAATGCAAGCACGCCTGATGGCGGCACGCGCGTTGCGAGCGGCGATCGTCCGCGGACGCTTTGGGATCTGTTTACCGGTGGCGGCAATGAGAGCGCGCCGGCAGCCCAGCCAAGCGCTCCGGTTCAGGTCGCGTCCGCCCCCGCACCGCGCGCGCCGGTTGCGGCGCCCCAAGCTGTCGCGGCGACGCCGGCAGCGCCTGCAGCTCCGATCCAGCAGGCTTCTGCCGATGAACCACCGGCCCCGCCGACGCGTCCGACAGATCTGATCGCCGGAACGATGGTGGCCGACGCACCAGCGGTACCGCAGGAAATTCCATTCCAGATCATCGATGCGCAGGACATGATCGCGCAGGTCGCGATGGCCAGCGAAACCGACGATGCACCGATGCCGCCCTCGATCTCGCGCGGCCTGGCCGAAATGCGCGCCACCACGCCTTCAGCTTATGCACCTTCGGCGGGGCGCCTCGAAGTCGCCGCCACCGAACCGACCGCGCCGACCCCAATCGCCCGGCCCGATTTTGCGCCGGTGATGACCGCATCGCTCAATCCGCAGGCGATTTCAGCGGCCGAGCCGCTTGAAATGCGCCCCAGCATCGACCCCGATGCCCTTGTGGCGAGCCAGCCGCACGAACCCTCCGAACTCGACGCGTTTGCCTCGCTGTTTGATGGTGCTGTGTTGCCGGGAACGAACCCGCAAGCCCCAGACGAGGCCCTGACCAACGCCGTGGCGAGCCTCACCGTCGCTGAAGGGCAGTTGTTTGCCCCCGGCCTCGATACCGTGAGCACGCTGATGGCGCCGACTGCGCTGTCTGGCGACCAGTTTGCCTTCGGGACGGGCGACGCGATGACGGGCGATGATGGGGATACGGTATTGGTCTCCGGCTTTACCCGCACAGCGGCGCTTGGGCATTCGTCCAGCACGTTTGGGCCGGCACAGACCATCTGGGTCCATTACGACTCTGCCTCGAACTGACACAGTTCGGACCTCTTTGGTTGCCAAAAACGCTCGATCTCACTACATCAGAGCAAGGTGACGCCTGAGCCACGCCAGGCGTCACGCGAATTTCACAAGGCAAGCTAAGTGTCCGAAAAACCTCACACCCCGCTGCTCGATGCCATCGCCTCGCCGGCGGACCTCAAGGACCTCAAGCGCGAAGAGCTGATCGCGCTCGCCGACGAGTTGCGCGCCGAGGTGATCGATGCGGTGTCCGTCACCGGTGGGCATCTGGGC
The DNA here is from genome assembly GCF_900100665.1 of Pelagibacterium luteolum. Taxonomy (GTDB): domain Bacteria; phylum Pseudomonadota; class Alphaproteobacteria; order Rhizobiales; family Devosiaceae; genus Pelagibacterium; species Pelagibacterium luteolum. The sequence goes on along the minus strand of NZ_FNCS01000007.1, from coordinate 122,092 downwards.
GCTGGGCTCGGGGTGGTCGAACTGACGGTGGCGTTGCACCACATCTTCGATACACCAGACGATCGGATTATCTGGGACGTCGGGCACCAGGCTTATCCACACAAGGTTCTGACCGGGCGCCGCGATCGCATCCGCACGCTGCGTCAGAAGGATGGGCTCTCGGGCTTTACCAAGCGCGGCGAGAGCGAATACGACCCGTTCGGCGCAGGGCACTCATCGACATCGATTTCGGCTGGCCTCGGCATGGCCGTAGGCTCCGACCTCAAGGGCGAAAAGCGCAATGTGATCGCCGTGATCGGCGACGGGGCGATTTCGGCGGGCATGGCGTATGAAGCCATGAACAATGCCGGCGCCATGGACGCGCGGCTGATCGTGATCCTTAACGACAACGACATGTCGATTGCGCCACCGACCGGTGCGATGAGCGCCTATCTGGCGCGGTTGGTCTCCGGCCCGGCCTATCGCGGCCTGCGCGATGCAGCCAAGCATGTGAGCCAGATCCTGCCACCGTTCTTTAAAGACAAGGCGCGCAAGACCGAAGAATATGCGCGCGGGTTCTGGACCGGCGGCACACTGTTTGAAGAGCTGGGGTTCTATTACATCGGCCCGATCGATGGGCACAATCTCGACCATCTGCTGCCGGTTCTGAAGAACGTGCGCGATGCCGAGCAGGGTCCGGTCCTGATCCACGTCGTGACGCAAAAAGGCAAGGGCTATGGCCCTGCCGAGCAATCTGCGGACAAATATCACGGCGTTTCCAAATTCAACGTGATTACCGGCGCGCAGGCCAAGACGCCCTCGAACGCGCCATCCTACACCTCGGTTTTTGCCGAAACGCTGATCGGGGAAGCCGAGCGCGATGAGCGGATCGTGGCGATCACCGCGGCAATGCCCGGTGGGACGGGGCTCGATAAATTCGCCAGCCAATTCCCGACCCGCATCTTCGACGTCGGGATCGCCGAGCAGCACGCGGTGACATTTGCCGCCGGCATGGCGACCGAGGGGCTGAAGCCTTTCTGTGCGATTTATTCGACATTTTTGCAGCGCGCCTATGATCAGGTGATCCACGACGTGGCGATCCAGAACTTGCCGGTGCGGTTTCCCATAGATCGCGCGGGGTATGTCGGGGCTGACGGGCCGACGCACGCAGGGGCATTCGATACGGCGTTTCTCGCCACCCTACCCAATATGGTGGTGATGGCGGCGGGCGATGAAGCCGAATTGCGCCACATGGTGGCGACTGCGGCGGCCTATGACGAAAGCCCGATCGCTTTCCGCTATCCGCGCGGCGAAGGCATGGGCGTCGAAATGCCCGAGCGCGGAACACCGCTGACCATCGGCAAGGGCCGCATCCTCAAGGAAGGCACGACGATCGCGCTGCTCTCGTTCGGGACCCGGCTCGGCGAATGCCTGGCGGCCGCCGAAACGCTTGGAACCTATGGGTTTTCGACAACGGTTGCCGATGCGCGGTTTGCCAAGCCGCTCGACGAAGAGCTTCTGGCGCGGCTGGCGCGTGAGCATGCGGTGCTGATTACAGCCGAGGAAGGCGCGATTGGCGGATTCGGCTCCCATGTCGCGACGCGATTGGCTCAGTTGGGCCTGCTCGACAATGGCTTGAAATTCCGCCCGCTGGTGATGCCCGATCGCTATATCGATCACGCAGGCCAGGGCGACATGTACGCCGAGGCTGGGCTTGATCGCGCCGGGATCGTCGCAACGGCGCTGACGGCGCTGGGTGATGAGATCAATGCCGCCGACGTCTTGCGGGCTGCCGGGCGAGATCTGGTTTAGGGCGTTCGGCTGGTCGCTGCAGCGTCGGCCCTCGGGTCGGGCCCGAGGGTGACGGTGGAGGACTATTAAAACCTATTCGGCGGCTTCGTCGTATTCGGCTTGTGAGCCGGCGTCGGCCATGCCGAGTGCGTGCAGGTAGAGATCGAGGATCGCTTCCATTTCGGCGCGCTCGTTGCGGTCCTGCTTGCGGATCCGGACGATCTGGCGCATGACCTTGGTGTCGAAGCCCGAGCCCTTTGCTTCGGCATAGACTTCCTTGATATCGTCCGAGATGGCCTTTTTCTCTTCTTCCAGGCGCTCGATCCGCTCGATGAAGGCGCGCAACTGGTCGCGCGCGATGCCGTGGTCTGCCATGTCTGTCGCTTTCGGAATGTTTGAACGATTGAGTGACTATCAATCGCATCGGGCTGCCGACTGCAAGCCTTGGGACGCAAAACCCACAGGGCGTTTCGTCGCTTGTTAACAAGCGCGTGTTTGACGCATTTGCGCCCAAGCCCTGCCCTATTGCATGCCGCCTCGCCTATGATGGCTGATGTCTATCATAGGATGAAGCGCACCAACCATTGACATCGAGCCCCCCCTTGATCAGAAACACCATGGCCTGCCAATCACGTAAGCGATCCGTCACCGTGCTGTCATTGCTCCGCAATAGCCTCATCGCCGCTCCTGTCCTCCTGGCGGGCATGGTGATGGCGCCCGCGCCGGCGCTGGCCGACCTTCGCGTCTGCAACCAGACGCAGAGCACCGTTTCGATTGCCTTCGGCTATCGCGCCGATACCGGCTGGCAATCCGAAGGCTGGTGGGTTGCCGGGCCCGAAGCCTGCGCCATCGTCTATCAGGGCGATCTGGCATCGCGATATTACTACCTCTACGCCGTCGACGATCTGGCGGGTGGGGCCTGGGATGGATCGGTCTTCATGTGTACCCAGGATTCGACCTTCACCATATTCGGCGTCGAGGACTGCCTGGCGCGCGGTTACGAACGCACGGGCTTTTTCGAGATCGACACGCAGGGCCGCACCGATTGGACGATGCAGCTCACCGAAAACAATTCAACCAGCATGGATCCGCAATGAAGAGATCGCGCCGCGTAAAAATCCTGGCTACGCTCGGGCCCGCCTCCAATGACATCAAGGTCATCGAGGAATTGGCACGCGCCGGGGCCGACGTGTTCCGCATCAACATGAGCCATGCAAGCCATGAGCTGATGCGCGAGACGGTCGCCAAGATCCGCCAGGTGGAGCGGACGCTGCGCTATCCGATCGGCATTCTCGTCGATCTCCAGGGGCCAAAGCTTCGCGTCGGCACATTCGCCGAGGGCTCTGTGATGCTGGGCAAGGGCGAGACCTTCACCCTCGACGCGTCGGATCTGCCCGGCGACAAGACCCGCGTCTATCTTCCCCACCCGGAAATTCTCGCTTCGGTGAGCGTGGGCGACCGCCTGTTGCTCGACGACGGCAAGATCGAACTGCGCGTGACCGCAACCTCCCCGGAAGCGATCAACACCACAGTGGTCTATGGCGGCAAGCTGTCCAACCGCAAGGGTGTGTCGCTGCCCGACACCATGCTCACGGTTGGTGTTCTGACAGAGAAGGACCGTGCCGACTTGAAGGCGGCGCTTGAAACCGAGATCGACTGGGTGGCGCTGTCCTTTGTGCAGCGCCCTGAGGACATGATCGAGGTGCGCAAACTCGTTCAGGGCCGCGCCGGGGTTCTCGCCAAGATCGAAAAGCCGCAGGCGATCGACCGGCTAGAGGAAATCATCAGGCTTTCTGATGCCATCATGATCGCGCGTGGCGATCTTGGCGTGGAGATGCCGCTCGAAACGGTGCCGGGACTGCAAAAGCGCATGATCCGCATGTGCCGCCGACTGGGCAAGCCTGTAGTCGTGGCGACCCAGATGCTGGAATCGATGATCACTTCGCCCGTCCCGACACGCGCGGAAGTGTCCGACGTCTCTATCGCGGTCTTTGAGGGCGCCGACGCAGTGATGTTGTCGGCCGAAAGCGCTTCGGGTTCCTACCCCGTCGAAGCCGTGGTGACGATGAACAAGATCGCCGAGGCCGTCGAACAGGACGCGCTCTATCAGGGTATTATCCGTGCACAGGCAACCGAACCCGAAGCCACAGCCGCCGATGCCATTTCGGCAGCGACGCGTCAGGTGGCCGAGACGCTCGATCTGGCCGCTATCGTGACCTACACCTCCTCGGGCTCCACCGGCATCCGCGCCAGCCGTGAGCGACCTTCCAAGCCGATCATCGCGCTCTCGCCCAAGATCACCACAGTGCGCCGACTGTCGATCGTATGGGGGCTGCATTGCGTGCAGACCGAGGACGCGATCTCGCTTGAGGACATGGTGGATCGGGCGTGTTCGATCGCTTACGTCGAAGGTCTTGCGCGGCCCGGCGATCGCGTGGCGATCACGGCGGGTGTGCCGCTGGGCACACCGGGCGCGACCAATATGCTGCGGATTGCGTTTGTCGGACAGGACGGGGCTGGCGGGTCGTAAGGACACCGCTGCCGCTCCCAAATGAACTATGACCCTCGGGCTTGTCCCGAGGGTTTTTTGTTGATGCAGAGCACGTGGTACTCGCTGCCGTTTGATATCCCATGATCGCTGCGCGTGTCGAAAGGCTGCTGGGCCCTCGGGTCGCGCCACGGGGTGACGGCGGCGGTCGGATGCGGTTGTTGCGCTGGCGCGCGACCTAGTCGATGCGTGAGCGAGCGGTCCGGGCGTGTGCCGCGCGATGTCGATAGAACAGATAGGCGGAGCATACTGGGTCCCGGATCAGGTCCGGGATGACGCCTTTGGTATGGCAAGAACCGCGTCTTACACATCCCCCGCCCGAAACAAAAAGGGCTCGCCGAAGCGAGCCCTTTTTAAAGCCGATGAAGCGGCAGATTAGCCCTGGCGGGCCTTCATGCGCTTGTTGACCTTGTTGATGATATAGACGCGGCCACGACGGCGGACCAGCTTGTTGTCCCGGTGCCGGGTCATGAGCGCCTTGAGCGAGTTGCGGATTTTCATTTTAAACCTCGGGCAATAAAAGATCGGCGGGGCTCAAGGCACCGCAGAATGAGTTGGCCGGAACATAGGGGCAAAGCCTCTCACTGTCAACGCGAGTCGCGCGAGGCTTTACCGGGATTTTTGAGGCGCTTGGCCCCGGTATTCTTGACGACCATCTGCCCCGGCCGGCACGCGCTGCGCCGGCCCGGATCGGGTCTATTCCCGGGGCCGGGTCCGGGCCCCTTCCGGATCGGCCTGGATTTCCGCCCAGCGAATGCAGGACGCTTCCGAACCGGTATCTGTCGTCTCGAGCGGCGGCACGATCTGTGCGCACCGATCGATAGCGTAGGGGCAGCGGGTGCGGAAATAGCAGCCCGACGGCGGATTGATTGGCGACGGAATTTCCCCCTCCAACGCTTCGGTCACATGCTGGCGGGCCAGCTTGGGATCGGCGATCGGCACGGCGGTCAGGAGCGCGCGCGAGTAGGGATGGCGCGGGTCGTTGTAAAGCGTTTCGCTCTCGGCCAATTCGGCGATACGGCCGAGATAGAGAACCAGGATGCGATCCGAGACGTGCCGGACGACCGAGAGATCATGGCTGATGAAAATCAGCGTTAGGCCGAACTCGTCCTTGAGATCGGCGAGAAGGTTCAGGATCTGGGCCTGGATCGAGACGTCGAGCGCCGAGACCGGCTCATCGCAGAGGATCAGCTTGGGACCGGTGACCAGCGCGCGGGCAATGCCGATACGTTGGGCCTGTCCACCCGAAAACTCGTGCGGGTAGCGGTTGATCATTTCGGGCAAGAGCCCCACCGCATCCATCATCTCTCGCACGCGCTGGCGGCGCTGTTCGCGGTTCATTTCGGGCTTGAGCGTCCGCAACGGGTCGGCGATGATTTCGCCCACCGTCATGCGCGGATTAAGCGAGGCCAGCGGATCCTGGAAAATGATCTGCAGGTCGGTCCGCGCCTTGCGCATTTCATCCTTGGAGAACTCGGTGAGATCACGACCGAGCCAGATGACCTTGCCGTCATCGGGCTCGATGAGTTGTAGGATACAGCGACCGAGCGTCGATTTTCCGCAGCCCGATTCCCCCACGATACCGAGGGTTTCGCCGCGTTTGACAGAAAAGCTCACATCGTCGACGGCGGTCAGCGTCAGGGGCTTGTTGAACAACCCGTTGGCGATCGCGAACCGCTTGGTGAGATTTTGGACGTTGAGCAAGATTGGCGTTTGGTCGTTCATGTCGCCGCCACGTCCTTTTCTCTGTCGTGCACCAGATCTTCTTCCATGTCGTGCTCGGTCATTTCGCCTTCGTAAAAGCAGGCGCTGAGACGATTGTGCTCGCGCACGATCAGGGCCGGCCGCTCCTTGACGCAGCGGTCGAACCGGAAGGCACAGCGCGGATTGAACGCACAGCCGGGCGGCAGATTGGTGAGGTTGGGCGGCAGCCCCTTGATGGGCGCCAAGCGGTCGCGGCCCTGCTGCACATGCGGCGTCGAATGGAGCAGACCGAAGGTGTAAGGGTGACGCGGGTCGTAGAACAATTCGTCCACACTACCCTTTTCGACCACGCGCCCGGCATACATCACCATCATCTCGTCAGCGAGGCCGGCGACAACGCCAAGGTCGTGGGTGATGATGATCAAGGCCGTATTGAACTTATCGGTCAATTCGGCAAAGAGCTTGAGCATCTGCGCCTGAACGGTAACGTCGAGCGCCGTGGTCGGCTCGTCGGCGATCAGAACCTTCGGGTCGCAAAGGAGCGCCATAGCGATCATGACGCGCTGACGCTGGCCGCCCGAGAGCTCGTGGGGATAGCGGCGCAGGATACGGCGCGGATCGGGCAGATGCACGGTCTTGAGCATCTCTTCAGACCGATCGATCGCCTCCTTGCGCTTCATGTTCTTATGAAACATGAGCACTTCGACCATCTGGTCTTCGACCCGCAGATAGGGGTTGAGCGAGGTCATGGGGTCTTGAAAGATCATGGCCATGTCCTGGCCGCGGATCTTATTAAGATCGCCGGACTTCATGCCGATGAGCTCGCGCCCGTCGAACTTGACCGAACCTTCAACTTCGCCATTGTTGGCAAGAAGACCCATGGCAGCCATGACCGTCTGGCTCTTGCCCGAACCGGACTCGCCAACGATGGCGAGCGTCTGGCCGGGGGCGACGGAAAAGTTCATCTTGTCGACGGCGCGGACCGTGCCGGCCTGCGTTCTGAACGACACCGAGAGATCGGTGACTTCGAGCATTGTCATGGTCGACCTTTCCTCACCGGTCACGCGGGTCGAGCGCATCGCGCAGACCGTCGCCGACGAAGTAGAAACTAAAAAGCGTGATGATGAAGAAAAACAGCGGGAACAGCAGTTGCCAGAGCGTTCCGTACATCACGGTGCCCGCCCCCTGGCTGATCAGAGCGCCCCATGAGGTCAGTGGCTCCTGCACGCCCAGCCCGAGAAAGGAAATGAAGCTCTCGGTGAGGATCATCTGCGGCACGAGAAGCGTGGCATAGACAACGACGATCCCCAAAAGATTGGGAATGATGTGGCGCAGAATGATGGTGAAGTGCCCTGCCCCGCCGGCCCGTGCCGCCTCGACGAATTCCTTTTCCTTCAATGACAGCGTCTGTCCGCGCACGATGCGCGACATGTCGAGCCACGAGATCAACCCGATGCCGACGAACAGCATCGAGATCGAGCGTCCGAACACGACAAGCAGAAGGATGAGAACGAACATGTAGGGGATCGAGAGCATGATATCGACAAAGCGCATCATGATCGAATCCACGCGGCCGCCGAAATATCCGGCGACAGCGCCATAGAGCGTACCCACGATCACGGCGATGCCTGCACCCACAAGGCCGACCATCAACGAAATCTGGCTGCCTTGAACGACGCGGGAATAAAGATCGCGGCCCAGATCGTCGGTGCCGAAAAAGTGTCCGGTTTCCAGGGACGGCGCACCGGCAACGCGGACATTGCCGAGCACCGACCAGTCGATCTCCGCATTGCTCCACACAGCAAAGAAATGGCCGGTGAAGGCAAAGAGGGCAACGAGGATCAGGACGACAAGACTGATGACGGACGGGACGTGACCGAAAAAGCGCCGCGCGGCATCGGCCCAAAGCGAGCGGGCCTTGGTGCTGACTTCATAATTGGCGTCGTTGACGTCGATGGGATCGGCCGCCGCCTGGACCCGTATAGGACGCAGTACCATGGCTGGTCTCCTAGTAGCGGATGCGCGGGTCGATCCAGGCATAGAGGATATCGACCAGAAGGTTGAAACTGATGGTGAGCGCCCCGAGCAGGATGGTGATGCCCATGATCACCGAATAGTCGCGGTTGAACGCGCTGTTGGTGAACAATTGCCCGATGCCGCCCGTCGAAAAGAACACGTCGATGATGACCGAGCCGGTGACCATGCCGACGAAGGCCGGGCCGAGATAGGACAGCAACGGCATCAGAGCGGGCTTAAGCGCGTGCCGCACGATGACGTGCGTTGCCGGCATACCCTTGGCGCGCGCTGTACGGATGAAGTTGGAGCTGAGCACTTCGAGCATGGACGAGCGCGTGATACGGGCGATCGAGGCCATGTAACTCGTGCCGAGCGCAATGACCGGCATGATCACATAGGGCCATTGTCCGCCACGCCAGCCACCGCCGGGAAGCCAACCCAGCCAAAGGGTGAAGACGATCACCAGAAGGGGGGCCATGACGAAATTGGGAAGGACCTGCGCGCCGATCGAGGTGCCCACGGCGAGATAATCGAGCCATGTGTTGTGGCGAACGGCGGCGGCGATACCCAGCGCGCAGCCGATCAGAACGGCAAGGACGAAAGCCCAGGCGCCATAGGTCAGCGTTACAGGAAAGCCCTGCATGATGATGTCGTTCACCGTCCTGTCGGTATAGGCGAAGGACGGGCCGAAATCGAAGCGCGTTATGATGCCGACCAGATATTCCCAGAGCTGGATATGCCAGGGCTGATCGAGGCCGAATTTGGCGTTGACGTTCGCGAGAACCTGGGGCGGCAAGGGCCGCTCTGAACTGAACGGACCGCCGGGGGCAACGCGCATCAGAACGAAGGAAAAAACGATCAATATCAGGAGCGTCGGGATTGCGATCCCGAGACGCTTGAGGATGTATTTCAACATGTCGATGATCCGTGCGCGCGCAACGCGGCCCAATGTCCGGATATGCGGAAGACAGCGCTTTGCAAAACCGATGCAAAGGCGCGTGTGAGGCAGCGGCGCCCTGTCATTTCTTTACCCTGAAAGGGGGAGATCCCGCGCCCCTTAAGGCAAGGAGCGCGGGATCCCTAATCAAAGAGCTGTTACTCGGCGGCGACCTTGTAGAGGTCTTTCGAGTACCAGTTGGCTTCAACGTTGTTGATCGGCCATTCCTGAATCTGCGGATTCAGCATGTAGACGTTGGCGTAGTGATAAACCGGGATCACCGGCATTTCTTCGGCCACAATCTCTTCGATCTGAGCGTTGATCTCTTCGGCATCGGCCAGCGACTTGCCTTCAGCGAGAAGCGCATCGACTTCTTCATTGCTGTAGGCGGCGTCGTTGTAGCCAGAGTTGGTGTTGAACAGATCAAGGAACGTCGAGGGATCGTTGTAGTCGGCACACCAGCCACCACGCGAGACGTCAAAGTCGCCATTTTCGCGGGCTTCGAGGAAGGTGTTCCATTCCATGTTTTCGAGCGTGGTGTTCACGCCAAGCTTCTGCTGCCACATCTGGCCCATAACGGTGGCCAGCTGGCGGTGCGCATCGGAGGTGTTGTAAAGGATCGAGAGTTCGAGCGTTTCACCACCGGGGCCATAGCCGGCTTCTTCCATCAGGCGCACGGCTTCGGCATCGCGCTCAGCCTGCGTCATGTCTTCGTAGCCGATTTCCGGCGTGCCCATGTTTTCCATCCCGACGGGAGCAAAGACATAGGCCGCAGTCTGGCCGCCCTGGAGAACCTGATCGACGATCACATCACGATCAACCGCATAGCTGAGGGCCTGACGGACGCGGACGTCCTGCGTCGCTTCCGGGCCACCATCGCGCAGATTGAAGTTGTAGTAATAGGTGCAGAGCGTCGGGATCGAGATCGCTGTATCGGGATATTCTTCGACAAGGCGAGGATACTGACCGGTCGGCACTTCGGTGCGGTCGAGTTCGCCAGCAAGGAAACGGGTCAGTGCCTGGTTTTCGTCATTGATGACCAGCGCAGTAACGGTTTCAAGAACGGTGTTTTCAGCGTCCCAATAGGTGTCGGACTTGACGCGAACCGAGCGTTCCTGCGGAACGTGCTCGGAGAGGATGTAGGCGCCATTGGTGACGATGTTCTCAGGACGCGTCCACTGGTCGCCATGCTCTTCGATCACCCAAGCCGGAGCAGGGAAGGTCGAAGCATGGGTCAGCATGCTGTCAAAGAACGGCAGGCCCTGGGAGAGGCGGACCACGAGGGTCTGATCGTCAACGGCTTCGACACCAAGCTCGGACGGCTCGACTTCACCGGCGATGATGGCCGACGCGTTTTCGAGGCTCATCAGCTCGCCGAACCATGCGTAAGGCGATGCGGTCTCGGGATCGACCAGGCGCTGCCAGGCATAGACGAAGTCGCCAGCGGTGACGGGCTCGCCATCAGACCAGACTGCGTTGTCACGCAGGGTAAAGGTCCATTCGGTGAAGTCTTCGTTGGATTCCCATTCGGTCGCAACGCCCGGGAGCAGTTCGCCGTCAGCGCTCTGGGTCAGCAGGCCTTCGAAAAGGTCGCGCACGATTTCAGAGCCGGAGACGTCTTCAACGATCTGCGGGTCGACCGAGCTGTGCTCGTCGAGCACGCGATAGGTGAAGCTCTGATCTTCGGCCAGCGTCACCCCGTCGGGAACATTGGCAGCCCAGGCGGGCGCGACGAGGAAAGTCGTCGCGGCAAGCGCCGCCAAAAGCTTGGTTGTACGTATCATGATGGTCGTCTCCTTTTTGTTATTGGAACGTCTGTGATGCTTCCAGCCCACGGCCGCCCTCTCTTTATTTTTGGGGCAGCTCTAGCGACGCTCAACGGGAAAAACATTCCCCGTTGAAGTGTGAACGGAGCCTATCCTTGCCTAAACGGCTTTGACAAGCATTGATTAGGCAGCACTTTCAACGATAGCTGCAACGCCCATCCCGCCTGCTGTACAGACCGAGATAAGCGCTCGCCTTTTCTCAAGATGATTCAACATCTTGGCTGTCATCCCCAAGATGCGGGCACCGGTTGCTGCGAAGGGATGGCCATATGCCAAAGACGAGCCAAAAACGTTGATTTTATCCACAGGGACGCTTCCAAGCGGATCATCTCGCCCCAAAATCGCCCGATTGTAGTCAGGATCTTCCCATGCAGCGAGCGTGCACAGCACCTGCGCCGCAAACGCCTCGTGCAGCTCGAAAAGGTCGATATCCGCAAAGCCGATATTGGCGCGCCGCATCAGGTCCGAAACAGCGATGGTCGGCGCCATCAAGAGGCCGTCGCCATGGGCGAAATCATTGGCCGAAACCGCACCCATGGTGAGGTAACCGAGAATGGGCAGACCACGTTCGCGCGCCCACTCTTCGCTGGCCAGAAGCACCGCAGCGGCACCATCGGTAAGCGGGGTGGAATTGGCGGCAGTTAGGGTTCCCTTGCCGGACTTCTTGTCAAAAGCCGGCTTCATCGTCGCCATCTTTTCAAGACTGGTATCGGGGCGGACATTGTTGTCCTTGTAGATGCCGGCGCACGGGACGATCAGATCGTCGTGAAAGCCTGTGTCATAGGCTTCGGCGGCGTTCTGATGGCTGCGCAGGGCGAGGACGTCCTGCGCCTCGCGCGAAATGCCCCACTGCTTAGCCATGATCTCGCAATGCTCGCCCATGGAGAGGCCGGTACGTGGCTCCTGGGTGGATGGAGCGACGGGAGTGATCTCGCCGAAATTGAAGCCCTTGAACGCCGAGAATTTCTCTCCCGTGGTGCGGGCGCGCGACATGGCGATCATGCGCTTTTGCATCTTGGGGCCAAGAACGACCGGGCTGTCGGAAACGGTGTCCGACCCCGCCGCTATACCGCTGTCGATTTCGCCCGTGGCGATCTTGGCGGCAAGGGTCAGGGCGGCCTGCAGCGAGGTGCCACAGGCGATCTGGAGCGTCGTGCCCGGTGTGGACGGTGAGAGTCCGGCGTCGAGCAAAGCTTCGCGCGCGATGTTGAAATCTTTGGAGTGGGAGATAACCGACCCGGCCATGACCTCGCCGACCCGCTGGCCCTTGAGGCCATATTTGTCGGCGAGCCCGCCGATGGCGGTTGCCAGCATCGAGAGGTTGGACTCGTTTTCATAGCCTGTGTAGGCGCGGCAGAATGGAATGCGGGCCGAGCCCACGATGGCAACTTTGCGTACTGTCTGTATCATCTTGGTTTAAGCCCTTCCGTCCTGGCGTGCCTTGAGGGGTCCGCCGAGGAACGGCGCAAACCCGGTACCCAGGATCATGCCGATATCGGCCATATCGGCGCTTTCGACGACGCCCTCGGCAACGATCACTTCGGCGGTGTCGACAAGCGGTTGAACGAGATCACGGCCCAGCCCCGGCAGATTGCCGTGCGGAGGTGCCTTTTCCTTGATCGCCTTGCCGTCTTCCCATTTGTAAAAGCCCTCGCCGGTCTTGCGGCCGAGCTTTCCGGCAGCGATGAGCTTGGCAAAACGGCTATCCTGAGGGACCTTCTGGCCGAGTTCCTTGGCGACGAACGCACCAACATCGAGGCCGACGGTGTCCATCAATTCGATTGGGCCCATAGGCATGCCGAAGGCGACTGCCGCAGCGTCCAGCTGCTCGGGGCTCTCACCCTTTTCCACGCGATCCACGGCTTCGAGCATGTAAGGCATGAGCGCGCGATTGACGAGGAAGCCGGGCGCGGATTTGACCACGACCGGGCTCTTGCCGATGGCGAGAACGAAGGACGCGCCGACGCGGATCGACTCTTCGTCATTGAGTGTGGATTTGATCACCTCGACCAGCGGCAATTGCGCGACGGGATTGAAGAAGTGCAGCCCGATGAGGCGCGAGGGATTGTCGAGCGCTTCTGCGATGCGTTCGAGCTCGATGGACGAAGTGTTGGTCGCCATGATGGCGCTGGGCTTCAGGCGCTGTTCGGCGTCGCTGAAAATCTGCTGCTTGATTTCAAGCTTTTCGACAACCGCTTCGATCAGCACATCGCAACGGGGAATACCTTTGCCTTCGACGTCCGGTTCGAGACGCGACATGGCGGCATCGACGGCCTGTTTGGTCTTGAGGCGTTTTTTGAACATTTTTTTGGCGCGGTCGAGCGCGGGCTTGATGCGCTCCATATCCATGTCCTGCAGCGTCACCATCATGCCGCGATAGGCGCACCACGCAGCGATATCGCCACCCATCACGCCGGCACCAACGACGTGAACGCGGGTGAACTTGGGCTTGTCCTTGCCCTTAACCCCAAGCCGCTTGAGGCTTTCGGAGAGGAAGAACACGCGGCGCAGATTCTGCGCGGTTGGCGACGCCATGAGCGGCACGAACGCATCGATTTCATGGGCGATCATCTGCTTGGGATCGTCGCCATATTTTTCGAAAAGGTCGATGAGGGCAAAGGGCGCGGGATAGTTTTCCTTGCGCGCCTTTTTCCTTGCCTCTTCCCGCATCCTTTCGGCAACGCGACCGCGGATGGGGCCGAATGCCAAAGCGCGCTTTGCAAGCGGCGCCGGTTCGGACTTGCGCTTGGAGAGCACCGCCTTGCGGCCTTCCCAGCGCAGCTGGTCGGGATGACGCACGAGTTTGTCGACAAGGTTCAGCGCCTTGGCCTGCTTGGCGCGCAAGATCTTGCCGGTGAGCATAAGCTGCATCGCATCGACGGGACCGGCCTGTCGGATCGAGCGGCCGGTTCCGGCAAAGCCGGGGAAAATGCCGAGATTGACTTCGGGGAAGCCGAGCTTGGTCGCATCGTCATTGACCGCGATGCGGTAGTGACATGCCAGCGCCAGTTCCAAACCGCCCCCGACGCAGAAACCGGAAATGCCGCAGACGAACGGCAGCCTGAGGTCTTCGATGCGTTGGAAGATGGCATGCGTGCGCTTGAGCGCTTCGGGCAGAACGGCGGGATCGCTCATCTGGTCGAATTCGGAAATATCAGCGCCGGCGATAAAGCCGGACTTGGCCGAGAGCAGTACGACGCCCACCAGCGTACCGGCCTTGCCGAGGTTTTCGATATGCGTGACGAGCGTTTCGAGTTCGCCGATCACTTCGCGGCTCAAAACGTTGACCGAATTGTCTTTGACGTCGAGCGTCAGCCACCCGATCTGTTCGACATCAACCGAGAAATCCCAGTGCTTGGTGGGAGGCGTATCAGGATGCGCCAAGGCAGGCTCCTCTCTTGTTGTAGGACTGTGGCGATGGTGCGGGTTTAAGACGTAAACCGCAACCGCCTAGAGCAAAACATGGGCAGGAGTGGGACACCCCTGCCCGCTGCGCTACTCGGCGGCTTCTGTGTATTCGCTCTTCTGCCGGACCGGGCGGGCCAGTTCCTCGGTCGTGAAATCATCGACCTTGATGACCTGATCGGTCGCTGCATCGGCTTCACGCATGATGCGCGCTTCTTCGGCGGTGAAGATGCCCTTGGCTTCCGCATCGGCAATCGCGTCGCGATCGAGACGGCGATCGATCTCGCCTTTCTTGAGCGCACGGAAAAACTTCTTTTCGATGTCGGTTGCCGCTTCGACCTTGACGAGAGCGTCCTCGAGCATGCCGGTGCGATCCGCCGGATCGAAGGTGAGATAAACGCCGCGGGTCAGACGGTCGCGGAACGTCGACTGACCGAGGACGGAACGGGCCAGACGGAAGTTCTCCCTGTCCGTGGACGGACGCGCACGGCGACCGAGCGGGAAGATCAATGCGCCGAGTGCAAACCGCAGGAATGGATTGGGGAAGTTGTCGATGACTTCGCCGAGGCTCTTCTGGATCGCGGCCACGCGGTCACGACCGATGGCGTTGATGACCGGAATGTCTTCGGGCATGCGTCCATCGTCTTCATAACGCTTGAGCGCCGTCGAGAGCAGATAGAGGTCCGAAAAAACATCGGCCATGCGGCCCGACAGCATCTGTTTGCGTTTCAGATCGCCGCCCAGGAAAGCGACCGTCCAGTCACCGGCCAGGGCAAAGCTCTGGGAGTAGCGGGCAAGCTCGCGATACCAGCCTTTGAGCTCGTGCTCGACGGGGCTCGGGATGAAGCGACCGAAGGTGAGGTTATGGAACCAAGAGGCGGTCATGTTGCGCAGCATGAAGCCGATATGGCCAGAAAACGCCGCGTCGAAATCGTGCAGACCTTGTTTCTTGTCGGGGTTTTGCGCGGATTGGACCTCCTTCAAAAGATAGGGGTGGGCGCGCAGCGCGCCCTGGGCGAAGGTGATGAGCGTTCGCGTGAGGATATTGGCGCCTTCCACGGTGATGGCGACGGGCACCGTCTGATAGGCCGAGAACAGATAGTTCATCGGACCATCCTGGATGGCGCGGCCACCGTGGATGTCCATTGCGTCGTCGACGCGCTGGCGCATTTCCTCGGTGGTGCGATATTTCAGTGCTGCCGAGATCACCGCAGGCTTTTGCCCGTCATCGACGATCGCGGCGGTCATGGCGCGGCTTGCTTCGAATTGGTAGGCGGATTTGACAAGGCGGGCCATGCCCTCGCCCACGCCTTCCATCTGCCCGATGGAAATGCCGAACTGACGACGGATGCGGGCATAGGCCGAGGTTACGCGGAGGGCTGCCTTGATCGATACGGTGCCGATGGCAGGCAGTGAAATGGCGCGACCAGTGGCGAGACATTCCATCAGCATCCGCCAGCCCTGACCGACATAATCGGTGCCGCCGATAAGGAATTCCATCGGGACGAAGACGTCTTTAGCCGAGGTCGGACCGTTCATGAACGCCGACCGCGCAGGCAGGTGGCGGCGACCGATCTCGACGCCGGGATAATCGGCGGGAACGAGCGCGAGCGTAATGCCGACATCCTCGCCCTTACCGAGATGGTTGTCGGGATCGTAGAGGTTGAAGGCAACGCCAAGTAGCGTCGCGACCGGAGCAAGCGTGATGTAGCGCTTGTCCCAGGAGAGTTTTACGCCGAGAACCTGCTTGCCCTCGTATTCGCCGTAAGTAACCACGCCGACGTCGCGCATGCCTGCAGCGTCGGACCCGGCATGGGGGCCGGTGAGTGCAAAGCATGGGACTTCAAGGCCCTTGGCCAGACGGTGCAGATATTTGCCCTTCTGTTCGGGTGTGCCGTATTTTTCGAGCAATTCACCCGGCCCGAGCGAATTGGGGACCATAACGGTGATACCGGCTGCAACCGAGCGCGAGGCGATCTTGGAGACGACCTGGCTTTGCGCCTGAGCAGAAAAGCCCAGACCGCCATGCTCCTTGCCAATGAGCATCCCCAAAAAGCCCTTGTCCTTGAGGAACTGCCAGACTTCGGGCGGCATATCCATACGATCGTTGCGCGTATCCCAATCATCGATCATCGCGCAAACCTCTTCGCACGGACCATCGAGGAAGGCTTGTTCCTCGGCCGTCAGTTCGGGTTTGCGGATCGCGAAAAGCTTGTCCCAATCGGGACGGCCCGAGAAAATCTCGGCGTCCCAGCCCACCGTGCCGGCATCGAGCGCTTCCTGCTCGGTCCGCGAAATGCGCAGCAGGATGGATTTGACCATCCTGTAGGCCGGGCCGGTAACGGCGGCCTGTCGAATGGCGGTGATGGAGAGCAGCCCGAAAACGATTGCCGGCAGCAACGCGACGACCCAGCCGATGATGCTTGTGGAAAATGCCAGCCCATCGTCAGGGCGCAGCATGGCCAGGATCCCGATCACCAAGGCGGCCAGGGCCCATTGCCAGAGCGGAGACTGGCGAATGGCCAGTACGAGAAATGCGACGATACTCAGGGCGATGATGGCGAAAACCATGGCGCAGGCTCCTCTAGCGTTGCGCTGCCGCACCCTCGTCCCGGCGACAGTCGCTTTCCCTTGAAAATACACCCGTGGACGTAAACGTCAACCTGATGCCTTTAACGTAATCGCGAGGCGACTTGGTTGGCGCCCAAATGCGGTACACGCTGACTGCGGGAAGACATCATTATAAAATGATTGAATGGAGAATTTGTTTCTCAGGGCCGAAGGCAGCGAAAACCGCCTTCTTAACGCCGGCGAACCGGCTCCTCTTCACTGCCCTTCATACGAGAGGCGTTTGACGCTTACGTCATGGCGTGACATATTTTTGCGAGACACAGGCAAACATGCCGTGCGGAGGAGAACAGCAATGAACCATGCCGAAGTCGCAAGCCATCCCTGGATCAAATCCTATCCTGAAGGCATCGCCTGGGATAAGCCGATCGACACGACGCCCGTGCATGAACAATTGCTCGCCTCCTGCGCCAAGATGGGGGACGCGACAGCGCTGGACTTTCTTGGTGCCACTACCAGCTATCGTGAACTCGGCGAGAAGGTGAACGCCTTGGCCGGTGCGCTACAGTCCGAACTGGGTGTGAAAAAGGGCGACCGCGTTGCGCTGCTCATGCCCAATACGCCCTTTTATGTCATCGCCTATTTCGCCGTGCTGCGCATCGGTGCGACGGTGGTCAACTGCAACCCCCTCTATTCGATCGGGGAATTGAGTCACATCGTTTCCAATTCGGGTGCCGAGATCCTGATCACCCTCGATCTCAACGTGACCTTTGCAAGCGCCGAAAAGCTGGTGAGCCAAGGGCACGTCAAAAAGCTGATCGTCGCCCACTTTCCGAACGCCCTCTCGGGCCTCAAGAAAATCCTGTTCCCACTGGTCAAGGGCAAGGATCTCGCCAAGCCTGCCCAATCTCAGGCGGCGTCCGCGGTGATCTCGTTCGACGATTTGATCGGCATGCGCAAATCTCCCACCGCGGTGACGATCGATGCGGAAAAAGACGTCGCGGTGCAGCAATATACCGGCGGGACGACGGGCACGCCCAAGGGCGCCATGCTCAGCCACGCCAATATCGCGGCCAATATGAGCCAGATCGACGCCTGGGGCGACGGGTTGTTCTATCCGCCGTCAAAGATCGTCGCCGTGCTGCCGTTCTTCCATATCTTTGCGATGACCGTCTGTATGAACGTGCCCTTGTGTTCGGGTGCCCAAGTGGTGATGTTGCCGCGTTTCGAAATGAAGCCGTTCCTCGCGCTCATGAAGCGCACGCGGCCCAATGTTCTGCCGGCCGTGCCGACCCTTTTGCACGCGCTGGCGACCAAGAGCACGGCAACGGCCGAATTGCTCGCGCCGATCGAAGTCGCGATTTCTGGTGGCGCGGGGCTTCCCAACGAAACACGCGAGGCGTTCAGCAAGAAATCCAAGGCGATCCTCGCCGAAGGGTATGGCTTGACCGAAGCCTCCCCCGTTGTGACTTGCGCTGCCCTGCGCGTTCCGTCCAAGCCCGGTTCAATCGGGCTGCCATTGCCGGGCACTGACGTGCGGTTCGTCAATCTCGAGGACGCAGATACGGAAGTGCCGTATGGCGAGCGGGGTGAACTCGTGCTCAAGGGGCCGCAAGTGATGCTGGGCTATTACGCCGATGAGGCAGCGACGCGCGAGGCGTTCAACGCGCGCGGATATCTGCGGACAGCTGATGTGGGCTATCTTGATGAGGATGGCTATGTCTTCCTCGTCGACCGCATCAAGGATCTGATCATCTGTTCGGGCTTTAACGTTTATCCCCGTGCCATCGAGGACGCCATTTACCGGCACCCGGCTGTCGACGAGACAAACGTCATCGGCGTCAAGGACGAGTATCGGGGCGAGGCACCTGTCGCCTATGTCAAGCTCAAGGAAGGCCAGTCTCTGGACGAAGCCACCCTCAAGACGTTCATCAAGGACCATCTCTCCAAGCTCGAAATGCCGCGCGAGATCATCTTCCGCGACGAGTTGCCCAAGACCATGATCGGCAAACTGTCCAAGAAAGATCTGCGCGAGGATTACGAAAAGCACGTCAAATCCAAGGGATAACGGCGTTGAACAAACATGATGCGGACAAGCGAGACCTCTTCGCCATCGCCGACCTCGCCAAGGAGTTCGGGATTTCGACACGGGCCATCCGCTTTTACGAAACCAAAGGCTTGCTCAAGCCGGACCGGGTCGGTTCGACCCGGGTGTTCCGGCGGCGCGATCGCGCACGGCTGATCCTCATCCTGCGCGGCAAGCGGCTGGGATTTTCGCTGCGCGATATCTCGGAATATCTCTCGCTCTACGATACCGATAATTCGCGTACGGCACAGGTGCAGTTGCTCATCGAGAAGGTCGATGAGCGGCTGGGCCTGTTGCGCAGCCAGTTGACCGATCTGGAAACGACGATTGCCGAATTGAGCGAAATCCGCGCGCTTGCCGACGAGCGCATAGGCCCTGCGACAGACATCGACAAGGCGAGTTGATCTTCAAGCCCTCCTGCGCAGCGCTCCACCGGAATAATTCAAAATCCAGTCCTCAAAATCTGCGGCGGCCATAGGGCGCGAATAGAAATAGCCCTGCTGAGCATGACACCCTAACGCTTCCAGAAAGCGCCTCTGCCCGAGCGTTTCGACGCCTTCAGCGACCACCGACATATTGAGGCTTTGGCCGATGCAGATGACAGCGGTTGCGACCGCCTGGGCACTGGCATCGCTTTCGAGGCGATCGATAAAGGCGCGATCCACCTTGAGTTCCTTGACCGGCAGCCGCGCGATCAGCGAGAGCGAAGAGTATCCGGTGCCAAAATCGTCCATCGACAGTGTGACGCCCATTTCGGCCAGCGCTTCGATATTACCGACCACGGTCGCGGTTTCTTCCAGCATCAGGCTTTCGGTGATCTCGATGGTGAGATCGGCCGGCTTTAAGGCGTTCTCGGCGAGCACATCGGCGACAAGCTGAGCGAACCCCGCATCGCGAAAATGCTGGGCCGAGATATTGACCGACATCGCCGGGATGACGTGTCCGTCTCTGCGCCATTGGGCCAGTTGGGCGCTCGCCGTACGCAGCGCCCAGGCGCCGAGCGCCTCGATGGCGCCGATCTGCTCGGCGACGGGAATAAACCGGTCAGGTGCGATCGGCCCATATTCGGGGTGTGACCACCGCGCCAGGGCTTCGACACCATAGAGCCCGCCCGTTTCCCATTCGATCTGCGGTTGAAACACCAGATTGAGCGTTTCGGCTGCAATCGCCTCGCGCAGCGCCGCGCCCAGCAGCAAACGATCCTTGTTGAGCGCATTGATGGCGGGCGAAAAAAAGTGGTAGCCCCCGCGCCACGACGATTTGGCATCCATCAGCGCCGCTTCGCCGTGATCGAACAGCGCATCGACATTGGTGGCATCGCCGGGATAGAGCGCAATCCCGATGCTGGCGCCGAGCGGAATCGACGCTCCGCTTAGTTCGAACGGATCCTGCATACGCGTCACGAGTTCCTGCGCCGCCACCGCAGCCCGGTCAGCATCGCACTCATCGAGTATGATGACGAACCGGTCTCCATTGAGACGACAGACCATATCGGCGGTCGAAGCGTGTTCGAGCAGACGCTGGCCGACCCCTTCAAGGATCAGGTCGCCCATGGGCTGACCGAATGCGTCGTTCACATCCTTGAACCTGTCTATATCCAGGCAGAGAAAGGCGATCTTGCGCTTTTGTCCCGGGTCTGCGCGTAGGGTTTGTTCGAGGCGCTGGCGCATCAGAGTACGGTTCGGCAGGCCGGTCAGCGCATCGTAATAGGCTAGGCGTCTGATCTTGGCGCGCGCCTCGAACCGCTCGATGGCCATCGTGCACAGATGCAGGCAGGCATCGACGAGTTGCTGATGCCAGGCGCTCGGACCGTGACCGTCGGTATAATAGAACGCAAACGTCCCCACGACCCGCCCGTCTTTCAGAACCATCGGATGCGACCAGCAGGCGGTAAACCCAAGTGGCAGGATCAAATGTTTGAAGTCCGACCAGAGAGGGTCGGTCGCGATGTCTTCGACCAACACTGGTTCACCGCGCCAAACCGCCGTGCCGCAGCTTCCGGCACGAGGACCGGCTTCGACGCCGTCGACCGATGCCGACACGTGATCGGGAAGGCTGGGCGCCGCCAGCGGGCGCAACCGATGGTCCTCATCGACCCGCAGGACCGTGCAGCAGGTATCGGGCGCCAGCGCTTCCACCTGGAGGCATATGAAGTGCATTAACTCAGGCAGCGGAATGTCGCGGGCTAGAGCGTCGAGCACGTCGCGCTGAAACACCTGAAGACGTTTGGAAGACGTGATGTCGGAGAGCATCGCCACGAGATGGCTAAAGCTACCATCGGCCGCAAAGATCGGATCGATCTTGGCTGAAACCCAGACCGGGTCCCCACATTTGGTGCGCAGCAGAAGATCGTCGTAAAAGCCGCGCCCCGCCACCGTGCTCTGGCGGGCACGCGCATGAAGCCGCTCGTCGGTTAGCGGACCGGCCAGCAGCGACCATGGCTGCTCGCTCGCAAAATCGGGAAGGTCGTAACCGAATAGGCTGACAAAGGCCGGGTTGACGTAGCAGGGTCGTCCCGCGGCGTCGGAAATCAGGATGGCGCGATCGGTGCGCGAAATGGCGAGCTCGATGAAATCGAACTTCGTTTCGTATCTGGCCGGCGCGTCTACGGCCCCGCGATCCTCGCGCATTCTGGCACCCCCGGATCGTTCTCCAATAACGAGCGGTTCTCCGCCGTTTAGGAGACGAGTGTGGAGGGCCAGGTGTTAATGAATTCTCACGGCACTCAAATTGGTCGATCCGGGCAAACCAGCATCGTTAAGGGCAGGTTTCCGGCGACCTTCAGGTTGAATGGAAATCATTCCGCCGGCGTGGTGACGATCACCGAATGGGAAATTTTAGCTTCGGCCTTCTTGTGCATGAAAACCGGGTTGCCCTTGAGCCAGAGCCTGAGCGCCTCCCAGTGGATGCCGCCCATGATCTTGAGGGTCATCAGCGGATAGCGCACCAGAGCCCTAAACAGTGCACCGTCGGTCAGATCGCTTCGTTTGCCAGTAAAGGCCGCATAGAGCAGCGGCCCCTCGGCATCGGATTCATTGATGGCGATCTGGACTTTCTCGCCCGGGGGGATAATGCGGAAGTCATACTGCGCCTGCATCGGCACGAAGGGCGATACGTAGAGTTCCTTGGCACAGGACTGGCGCACAGGCCCTTCCTGTCCGTCCTGAAGGGGAATGACATAGGTATGCCGCTCGTGAAACGTGTTGCAGACTTCATAGAGAATGGCGCGCAACGCGCCGTCCCGGGTCTTGCAGAAATAGACGGTGATCGGATTGAACACATATCCAAAAATGCGCGGATAGCAGAGCATTTCAATCTTGAGCTCGTCTGCCACGATCCCGGCATCGGCGAGCATGCGCTCGGCCCAGTCGCGCAGGCCGCCCCTTTTCCCATCCCCGTGGTCGGTGTCGCGAAACGAGAACACCCCCCAACGATTGACCGCGAAAAGGCGTAGCGATCGACCGAGGCTCTCAATCGCATCAAGGTCGAGGAGAAGCGAAAAGACACGGTAATGCAGCCGGTGCGCCTTGGGGCGATGCCGGGTGTGGACCACGTCTCCCTGGTAGATAGCGTTCATTCGGCGGCAACCCGCTCCTCATCGATATGAATTCGGCCCGACGCATTGGCGACCGACCACGGTCGTGAAACGCCACCAAGGTCCTCGGCGGCGGCAAGGCCCGATTGCAGACCATCCTCGTGGAAGCCCGATCCAAAATGTGCGCCGGCAAACCATGTATGACGGCGCCCCTGCAAGCGCCATATCTGCTGCTGTGCTGCCACCGCATGCGTGTCGAACAGGGGGTGCGTGTAGTCGTATGTGCCGAGAATTTTTTCAGGATCGATCGTTCGGCTCGGATTGAGCGTTACAAACAGCGGATAGCGCTTGTCGATATTTTGCAGCTTGTTCATCCAATAGGTAACGCACAGGGGTGCATCGCGGTCCCAATTGCGTTCGCCGATGTAATTCCAGCTCGACCAGACCGATTTGCGCTTCGGCATCAGGCGCGTGTCGGTATGCAGCACCGCCGTGTTGTCGGTATAGCGGAATGCGCCCAAGAGCGCGCGTTCTTCTTCATCTGCATCGCCCAGCATGGCTAGGGCCTGATCGGCATGGGTAGCGATCAGGACATCGGAGAAGATGTCCTCGTGTCCGGCGGCATCGGTGATGGTCACGACACCTGCGTGACGCTCAATGCGCCGGACCGGCGTATTGAGTCTTACGGTGCCCTTAAACTGAGCGAGTAGCCGCGAAACATATTCGCGACTGCCGCCATCGACGGTGCGCCAGAGCGGGCGGTTGGAAAGTTCGAGCAGGCCGTGATTGAGAAAGAACCGCACGAAGGACTGGATGGGATAGTCGCGAATGTCGCGCGCCGAAGACGACCAGATCGCTGCAGCCATCGGCAGGATGTGATCATTGACGTAGCCGGCCGAATAGCCGTTGGATTCAACATAGTCGGCCAGCCCGACGCCCTTGAGCGATGGATCATCGAGAATATCCTGAGCCGAGCGCGAGAACCGCACGATATCGGACAGCATGCGCCAGAACCTTTTCCGCACGATATTGGTTTTCTGACCGACCAGCCCGAGCGGATCGGAGCAATATTCGAAATCGCCTTGATCGACCGATGCGCCGAACGACATCCAGGAGGGCGCGGTCGGCACCCCGAGATGCTCGAACATGGCCACGAGATTGGGATAATTCCCCTCGTTATAAACGATGAACCCTGTATCGACCGGAATGACCTGCCCATGCACATGGGCATCGACGGTGTTGGCATGCCCCCCGATACGGCCATCGGCCTCGTAAAGCGTCACGTCATGGGTCTTGCTTAACAGCCAGGCGGCAGAAAGGCCCGAGATCCCGCTGCCGATCACGGCGATACGGCGGGTTCCGGTTGGGCCCTTGGGGCCAGCATCGAGATACATCGATCGATTTTCCTTTTTGATCTTCCTAATCAGTTACGGGGCAAAGGCAAATTCGGATGCACCAAAGTCTCATTTTTTTGCGCCGCGGTGATCCGCTCGCCTGAAGGTGGCGTATCGCCAGCCATGACAACGACGGTTTCCATAGACGTAGCATCGTGCAAAACTCTGGCTCCCTATGTCCTGCGTCCGCCCCGGGACGCTCGGCCGAGGGCGGCAAGAAAGACCGTGCGTAAAAAGGAAATGGCCGTCGAACCCAACGATAAGCAGGCGCTCAACATTACAATGAGCGCGCATCTGACCGCAGTCGCAGAGCGTCGCGACGTGGCAGCATTCGAAGAACTGTTCCGCTATTACGGGCCCCGGGTTCGCGCCTACATGGCGCGGTTGGCCCGTGACGGACAGCTTGCAGAGGAATTGATGCAGGAAACCATGATGGCGGTCTGGAACAAGTCCGCCCAATACAGCCCGGACAAGGGCAATGTTTCGACCTGGATTTTCACGATAGCGCGCAATCTGCGCATCGACGCCTATCGCAAGGCGAACCGCCCGGGCTTCGATCCCAACGATCCAGCCTTCGTACCCGCCGACACGGCTCCAGCCGACCAGACCCTCGAGGGCATGGAAGACGCCGCGCGGCTTCACGAGGCCATGGCGCAATTGCCGTCCGAACAGCTCCAATTGCTGAAATTGTCATTTTTCGACGAAGCCTCGCATGGCACGATCGCCGAAACGCTGGGCATTCCGCTCGGCACGGTCAAATCGCGCATCCGCTTGGCCTTCGCCAAACTGCGCTCCACGCTGGAGGACAAGCAATGAGCATTGTCCACCATCTCGACGACGACGTTCTTCTCGAATACGCCACGGGTACGCTGGCGGAAGGCTGGTCGATTGCCGTTGCCACCCATTTGGCGCTCTGCCCGCACTGTCGTGAGCGCTACGAACTTATGGAACTTACGGGCGGCGCCCTGCTCGATACGCTCGAACCCGTTCCCGCGAGCCCCGACAGCTGGACGGCGCTTATGGCGCGCCTGCAGGACGAGACCGGAGCACAGCCTGCTGCTGCGACGCCTGCTGTGCCCCCTAATGGCGGCCAGCCCGTGTTGCCTGAACCGCTCCGGTCCTATGTCGGGTCCGATGTGGACGGCATCGCCTGGAAATCATTGCCCGGCGCAGCGCAGTTTTTGATCCCGACCAGCGATGGCGAGACCATGGTGCGGCTGTTGCGCATCCCGGCGGGCAAGCCAGTGCCCGAACATACCCACCGCGGGCGCGAATTTACGCTGGTTCTTTCTGGCGCGTTTTCGGACGGCGAGGACGTTTTCCGGCGCGGTGATATCGAAGTCGCCGATTCGAGCCTGATGCATACGCCGGTGGCGACGCCGGACGCGGATTGCATTTGCCTTGCGGTCACCGATGCTCCGCTGAAATTCAAAAGCTGGATGGTTCGCATGGTCCAGCCCATGCTCGGGATTTAAGGACCGCTTATGACCTATGTCGTTGCCTATATTGCCACTGCCATTGTGTTCTTTGCAGTGGACTATGTCTGGCTTTCGCGCGTGGCGCTCGGTTTCTACCGCTCGGAAATCGGCCACGTGCTTCAGGACCAGCCCAATCTGGCAGCGGCCGGGGCGTTTTATCTCTTTTATGTCGGTGGCATCGTCTATTTCGCCGTAAACCCGGCGCTTGCCAGCGATAACTGGACCCAGGCCCTTATTGCCGGTGCGATCCTCGGGCTTGTCGCTTATGGCACCTATGACATGACCAACCTCGCAACGATCCGCGACTGGTCCATCAAGGTTACGGTCATCGACATTCTCTGGGGTGCGACGCTGACGGCGGGATCGGCCGTCGCGGGGTTCTTTGCCGTGCGCGCGCTTGGCCTGGGCAACTAGGACGGCTCAACGCACGCCTCTGCTTTGGACGCATACTGCTCCAAGACTGAAGAGTGTGGTTTTTGCCTGTTGGGACTGCGCCGGCTCCTGTAGGTTGGAGCGCCAACCAAGAATACAGTGTCTGTCACTATGAGCGATAAACCATCTGCCCCCACTAAACTCATCGTCGTCATCGCTTTCGAAGACGACGGCGAGGGCGGCATGCGCCCGGCATTCGACCCGCGTGAATTCCAGAGTGAGGACCGGGCCAAGAGGGAGGCGGGATCACTTGCCAATCACTATCCGGCAGTGATCGCATGGTCGCGGGAAGCCAAACCCGACATCGGGGAATATGGTGAGCCCGAAGTGCTGTTCAGCTCTGGGCCCGTGCCGACGATGGATTAAGCGCTGACGCAGGCTTGTCTGGCACCCGGCCAAACACTTCTAGAACCGATAAAATTTCAGGCTGGTAGATGGTGGGTGTAACTGGGATTGAACCAGTGACCCCTGCCGTGTGAAGGCAGTGCTCTCCCGCTGAGCTATACACCCGCTTGGCTTTCCGCTCGAAAGACTGCGGTGCCGGCTAAACCTGGCTCCCGAAGGGGAGGTCCAAGAGAGATGGTGGGCGTAACTGGGATTGAACCAGTGACCCCTACGATGTCAACGTAGTGCTCTCCCGCTGAGCTATACGCCCATTTCTCTTGGGTCGCGGATCGCCGGGAAGCGATGCGCAGGGCGGATACACCACAAAACCCACGCCGGGGTCAATAGGGTATAGCCGCTTTTTGATCGACCTGTGTGGGGCGCTTGATCAGGCCGCCAGAAGCCGCTCCACCTCGTGCACCAGATCGCGCAGATGGAATGGTTTGGAGAGCACCGACGCGCCCTTGGGCGCCTCGCTGTCGGGGTTGAGCGCGACGGCGGCAAAGCCCGTAATGAACATGACTTTAAGGTCCGGATCGAGCTCGGTGGCGCGGCGCGCCAACTCGATCCCATCCATCTCCGGCATCACGATGTCGGACAAAAGCAATGTAAACGGTTCTTCACGCAGGCGCTCATAGGCCGAACGGCCATTGTCGAACGCGACCACGTCATATCCGGCGCTCTTGAGCGCCCTGGTCAAAAACCCGCGCATATCCGCGTCGTCTTCTGCCAGCAAAATACGGTTCATTCGGTGACCCTTTTCGCCTCGCTTGCCCGTGCGTGCCGCACAAACTGACCGATTCGCATCCTTTTACGAAAGCAGGAGTTACCGGACTACTCACATTCGCGTCGATACGGCGCCCTCTTGTGGACAATCGGTGCGGACCGATGCAAACTCGCATCAGAACGAACGCGGACCGCCGCGCCACCGGAGCGATACGTGCAATCTGACTATCACGACAGACCGGCCTTCGAGACGATTCGACCTCGGCGCCAGGTTGCGCCCATCGTGATCAATTCACCCCATTCGGGCCGCGACTATCCCGACCGGTTTCTAAAGCTTTCCCGGTTGAACGAAACTGCGATACGTCATTCCGAAGACGCCTATGTCGATGAAATTTTCGCCCGCGCGCCGCATATGGGCCTGCCGCTGTTGCGTGCGCATTTTCCGCGCGCCTATCTCGACGTCAACCGCGAGCCCTATGAGCTCGATCCGCGCATGTTCCGCGAGCCGTTGCCTGAACATTTCAACACCGCCTCACCGCGCATAGCTGCCGGGCTGGGCACGATTGCTCGCATCGTTTCGGAAAACCGTCCGATCTATCGCGAGCCGCTCATGCTCGAAGATGCGATGATGCGCATTGAAGGCATCTACAAACCCTATCATAAAACGCTGCAGACGCTGTTGAGCGAGACGCTCGGCAAGTTCGGCGTGGCCATCTTGATCGACTGCCACTCCATGCCGCGCCTCAACAGGGGCAATGACCGCTCGGCGCCCGACGTGGTGTTGGGCGACAGGTTCGGGACCACTTGCGCGCCTGTGCTGATCGAGACTGTCGAAGCGGTATTTGCCGGTGCAGGGCTGAACGTTGCGCGCAACCGGCCCTACGCCGGTGGTCACGCAACCCGCGCATACGGGCGGCCGCAATACGGTATTCACGCCCTGCAGATCGAATTTTCGCGCCACCTCTACATGCACGAACTCACCCTGCAAAAACACCAAGGCTTTGGCCTCATGCAGCACCTCGCCGAGACCCTGATCTCCACGCTGGTGCGCTTCGACGCGGTATCGCTAGCGCGCACGCAGCACGCCGCCGAATAGGTCTGGATCGCAATGTGGGAGGAAAAGAGTGGGCCGCACTAAGCGGCCCAAGTCAAGGGAGGAAACATTGGCAGTTCGAAAGACGCGGAGCGTTTAAAGAACCACCAATCCATCATGCAATATTGTGATTGAACCTTTTTTCGCTGTCACGCAAGTGTCGTCCAATACAGATGCATGCAATCGACGGGTGCTGTTGCAAAAAGGAATCACTTTTGTAAACACCTCGTTAAGGAACAGCGGCTTATCGGCGACTGGCTCCCTTTCCCTCTCCTCACGACGCAAGATTTTGGATGTCCATGACAATTTCGACAGCTGCCCGGCCCACCGATGCGGCCATAGCCGAAACGCTGATTGCCAGCGCGACGGCCGCGCGGGCCTCGACGCTCGGCAGGTTCCGGACCCAACTTGCTGTGGATAACAAGTTTTCCGTCGGCTTCGATCCAGTGACCGAAGCCGATCGCGAGGCCGAGACGGTGATCCGCGCGATCATCGCCGAGCGGTTTCCCGATCACGGCATCATCGGCGAGGAGTGGGACGCCAAGGCGACCGAGACAGCCTATAACTGGATCATCGACCCTATCGACGGCACCAGGGCTTTTATATCCGGCGTTCCGGTTTGGGGCACGCTGATCGGGCTGACCCATGAGGGCAAGGCGATCGCCGGGCTGATGGAGCAGCCCTTCACCGGTGAACGTTGGATGGCCGTGGGCGGGCAGCTCGAGCACACCCGCAACGGCGGGCCCCAGCCCGCGGGCGTCAGCTCTGTAGCCAAGCTATCACAAGCCCGAACCAGCACTACGTCGCCCGACATGTTCCGCGGGCCGCATCTTTCGGCCTGGACGGAGTTGAGTTCGCGCGTATTGCAGGTGCGGTATGGGCTGGATTGCTACGCCTATTGCCTCTTGGCGTCGGGCCACATCGATCTGGTCGTCGAGGTTCAACTCAAGCATGTCGACATCGCGCCGCTTATCCCCATCATCGAGGCGGCTGGCGGTGTCGTCACCACCTGGGACGGCGGACGCGCCGAAAATGGCGGCACATGCGTTGCCGCAGCGACGCCGCAACTCCATGACGAGGCCATGCGTGTCCTGCGCGAGGCGATGCTGGATTAGGCCGACTGCTCGGTGACGAAGGCGTCGAACGCGGCCAGTACCTGGGCGCGGATCACATCGGTTTCCATGAACAATTCGTGCCGCGCGCCGGGGATGACAACATGATGCCCCGCCTTGAGACGCAGCCCCAGCATCTCGGTGGCCGGGGTCTCGACAACGGTGTCGCAGGCCGCAGCGCAGATAAAGACCGGGATCTTCAGCTGCGCCGGAAAATCATCGGCATTCGCGCGGCGCATGGCCCCAAGCGCCGACCCGATCCAGCCAAGCGTAGGGTAACCGACAAAGAGGTCGGGCCGCGCCTTCAGGACGTCGACAGTCGCCATATAGCGCCGTTTGTCACTGGTGAGGGGATTATTGGGAAAATTCGCCTCGCTTTGTGCCTTGTCCTCGCGCCGTCCAATCGGAAGTCGCGAAAGCCCGAGAAACCGCAACGCGTTCATGACGCGCGACGTCCATTTGAGCGACATGGGCAGCCCAGGCAGGCTCACCATCGGCGATGACAGAAACACCCTGTCGAACATCAGGCGATCGCGCGTCGCAGCCATAAGGCCGATCAGCCCGCCTGTCGAATGGCCGACCAGATAGAAGGGCGGCGGGCAATCGGGCAAAACGATCCCGGCGTGAAAATCGCGAAGGTCCGTCCAATAGTCATCGAAGCTCTCGACGTATCCTAGCTTGGGGTTCTTGATCAGCCGATCGGACCCGCCCTGCCCGCGCAGATCATAGATCGCCACGGCAAAACCGCGCTTTTGGAAATCGGTGATGGTCTCGAAATATTTCTCGATGAACTCGGTGCGCCCCGGTACCAGCACCACGGTGCCGCGCGCCACATCCCCGAGCCGCGGGAAAAGGGCGTACCGCAAACGCACCTGGTCGCTCGTCGTAAAATATCCGGCCCGTGCGCCATGCGGCACCGGGTTGGTATCGAGGTGGACGAGGCTGGGTTCGGCGGGCTTGGCGACCACGTTCAATGGGCATCTCCTTGGATATCGCGCCAGAGGATAGCCAGACTTGGTTACCGATGCCAGAAGCTTGGGAGAGAGGTGAGACGCAGGCGCCGTTGCGGGGGGCGGTGAACGGCGCCTGCGCTTAGTCATGACCCCGTTTCCGAAGATCACATGCCGCTTTCTAGACCCCTCGGCCTGAACGCGATCCGAGCGGGCCGTTCATATTCAATTCAGGCGGCAAATTTTCTGCGTCCCCATCCCTCTTGAACAGCAAAATCGACTTTCCTACCTATGGGCTGTCCGCCGGATGACCCGGGGACGCCGCCGATGAACCGCCCGCCTATCGCAGGGGGCAGCCCATTGGCAGCAATGATCATCGTTCTTGCTCAAGTCAGGAGAACACTGAAAATGCAACGTCTTGATTTTTCGCCCTTTTACCGCTCCACCGTCGGTTTCGACCGCCTGTTTTCGCGCCTCGATACGCTTGTTGCCGAAGACGCCAAGAGCTATCCGCCCTACAATATCGAACGCACCGGTGAAGACACCTATCGCGTAACGATTGCGGTGGCCGGTTTCTCGACTGGCGACATCGCCATCGAGACCAAGGAAAACAGCCTTCAGGTCAAAGGGTCACGCACTAACGGTGCGACGGACAAGCAGCGTGAATTCCTCCATCGCGGCATTGCTGAACGCGCCTTCGAATTGCGCTTCCAGCTTGCTGAACATGTCGAGGTTTCCGGCGCCAGCCTGGAAAACGGTTTGCTCCACATCGATCTGAAGCGCGAGATCCCCGAATCCAAGCGTCCGCGCCAGATCGAGATCGCCTCGAGCGGCCCCCAGACCATCGAAGACAAGACCGTAAACTAATACGGTCTCAGCCAACGTTCTCTCCTCCTGAACGTTATGCAGGGCGCCCGGTCGAAAGGCCGGGCGCCCGTTCTTTTGGGTGCTTTGTCCTCATGGAGGTGACCATGGCTTGCCCCATCGAAACAAATCTGCCAATTTCATCCGAAATTTAGGGCAGCAATCCTGTCCATTATTGACAATTCCACCACGATCCGTCACACAGATCGTGCTAAGAAAATCGTATGGTCCGCCGTCTCCCGGCCCAGACCTGCGTCGCCGGAAAAAGCCTGCCCGAATAACGAGGCTAGGACGTCCGGAGGAACCCGTTGCGGGTTCATTTGAGCGGCCATTTGGATGCAGCGCCGCTCCAGTGTAAAGAACCGGTCTGCTCATTCGAGCCGTACATTGATCCTTGTACGACCCGAGCGAGCGACCTGCACGGTGCCGAGCTTGTTGCAACGCTCCGTTAACTTTGGCGAGGACCTTGATATGGGCGAACTGGACACACGTTTGATCGATGCGGCTGCGCAGGTTGCGAGCACCACC
The DNA here is from genome assembly GCF_900100665.1 of Pelagibacterium luteolum. GTDB lineage: Bacteria > Pseudomonadota > Alphaproteobacteria > Rhizobiales > Devosiaceae > Pelagibacterium > Pelagibacterium luteolum. The sequence continues at coordinate 90,736 of NZ_FNCS01000007.1, read as the reverse complement.
GCAGCCAAACGCAATCCGACCGCTCAGGGGCTTTATGACCCCGCCAACGAGCACGACGCCTGTGGCATCGGCATGATCGCCAACATCAAGAACAAGAAGAGCCACGAAGTCGTTCAGAAGGGTCTCGAAATCCTCGAGAACCTCGAACACCGTGGAGCCGTCGGTGCCGATCCGCTGATGGGCGATGGCGCGGGCATTCTCGTGCAGATCCCGCATGCCTTTTTTGCCAAGGTCACCGCATTCGACCTGCCTGACGCCGGCCATTACGCCCCGGTCATGATCTTTTATCCCAATGACGGCCTGCGCGATCGTTGCGCCGAACTCGTGCGCCGCACCATCGAAGCCGAGGGTCTTTCCATTCTCGGCGAACGCGTCGTGCCCTTCGACAATTCAGCGCTGTCCGAAGGCGTGATCGCCACCCAGCCGATCATCGAGCAGATGTTTGTCGCCCGGCCCGACGATATCGAAGATATCGATGCCTTCGAGCGCAAGCTGCTCATCACCCGCAAGGTGATCTCCAACACGATCTATGGCGAAATGCCCGAGGTCCAGGGCGATAACGGCTTTTACATCGTCTCGATGTCGGCCCGCACCGTCGTTTACAAGGGCATGTTCCTGGCCGACCAGCTCGGCAAGTTCTATCCCGATCTGCACGACGAACAGTTCGAGAGCGCTATCGCACTCGTGCACCAGCGGTTTTCGACCAACACCTTCCCGTCCTGGAAGCTGGCGCATCCCTACCGCATGACGATCCACAACGGCGAGATCAACACGATCCGCGGCAACGTCAACTGGATGGCGGCGCGCCAGGCCTCCGTTGCATCGCCAAAATTCGGCGACGACATCACCAAGATTTGGCCGATCTCGTACGAGGGCCAGTCCGATACGGCCTGTTTCGACAACGCGCTCGAATTCTTGGTTCGGGGCGGGTATTCCCTGCCCCACGCGGCGATGATGTTGATCCCGGAAGCCTGGGCCGGCAACACGCTGATGGATGAAGAGCGCCGCGCGTTCTACGAATACCACGCAGCCTTGATGGAGCCATGGGACGGTCCTGCCGCCATGTCGCTGTCGGATGGCCGATATGTCGTGGCGACCCTCGATCGCAACGGCTTGCGTCCGGCCCGCTATCTCGTGACTAAAGAAGGCCATGTGGTCCTCGCCTCCGAATCGGGCGTGCTCGATATTCCCGAGGAAGACGTCGTCGAGCGCTGGCGCCTGCAGCCGGGCAAGATGCTGTTCATCGACCTGGAAGAAGGACGCATCGTTTCCGACGACGAGATCAAGAAGGCGCTTTCGGCCAAGAACCCCTACGCCAGCTGGCTCGCCAAGACCCAGATCGTGCTCGAAGACCTGCCAAAGACTGACCCCAAGGCCCCGGTGACCACCGAGAGCCTGCTCGATCGCATGCAGGCGTTCGGCTACACCCAGGAAGACGTAAAGCTCCTGATGGAGCCCATGGCGACCACGGGCCAGGAAGCCGTCGGTTCGATGGGCACCGACACGCCCATTTCGGCGCTCTCGGACAACCCAAAGCTGCTCTACACATATTTCAAGCAGAACTTTGCGCAGGTCACCAACCCGCCCATCGATCCGATCCGCGAGGAATCGGTGATGAGCCTCGTGTCGTTTATCGGACCGCGGCCGAACCTGTTCGACCTTGAGGGCCTTTCGACCACCAAGCGACTCGAAGTGCGCCAGCCGATCCTCACCAACGAGGATCTGGAAAAGATTCGCGCTCTGGGCGATATGGCCGACAACCAGTTCCACACGGCCACCCTCGACATCACCTATTCTGCCGAAAAAGGCACGGCGGGCATGGAAGCCGCGCTTGAGCGTCTGTGCGAGCGGGCCGAACAGGCGGTGTCCAACGGCTATAACATCATCATTCTGTCCGACCGCCTCGTCGCGGCCAACCGCATCGCGATCCCGGCGCTGCTGGCCACGGCTGCCGTACACCACCATCTGATCCGCAAGGGTTTGCGTACGTCGTCCGGGCTCGTTGTCGAAACCGGCGAAGCGCGCGAGGTCCATCACTTTGCGGTGCTGGCAGGCTATGGCGCTGAAGCGATTAACCCCTACCTGGCTTTTGAAGCGCTTGCCGCACTCCACGCCGAGCAGGAATTTCCGCCCGAAGTGGACGCCAACGAAATCATCTACCGCTACATCAAGTCGGTGGGTAAGGGCCTGCTCAAGATCATGTCCAAGATGGGCATTTCGACATACCAGTCCTATTGCGGCGCCCAGATTTTCGACGCGGTCGGTCTGTCGTCGGACTTCGTGAAGCGATTCTTCTTCGGTACCGCCACGTCCATCGAGGGCGTGGGCCTGCCCGAAGTCGCCGAAGAGACATTGCGTCGGCACAAGCTGGCCTTCTCGGAGGACATGGTGTTGCGCAAGTCTCTCGATATCGGCGGTGAATACGCCTACCGCATGCGCGGCGAAGCGCATGCCTGGAGCCCCGACATCATCGTCGACCTCCAGCACGCGGTGCGCGGCAAGACCGACACCCCCGATGCCGCGCAGGAGCGTTACGATGCCTTTGCCCGCGCGGCCAATGGCGAAAATGAAAAGCACCTGACAATCCGCTCGCTCTTTGAAATCGAGCCGCTTGGAGAACCCGTCGACATTTCCGAAGTGGAATCGGCAGAAGCGATCGTGCGCCGTTTCTCGACCGGGGCGATGAGCTTTGGCTCGATCTCGCGCGAAGCCCATACGACGCTCGCCATTGCCATGAACCAGATCGGCGGCAAGTCGAACACCGGTGAAGGCGGCGAGGAGCCCGAGCGCTTCAAGCCCCTGCCCGACGGATCGATGAACCCGCAGCGCTCGGCCATCAAGCAGATCGCGTCCGGCCGGTTCGGCGTCACGACCGAATATCTCGTCAACGCCGATATGCTGCAGATCAAAGTTGCCCAAGGCGCAAAGCCTGGCGAAGGCGGTCAGCTGCCAGGCCATAAGGTCGATTGGGTCGTCGCAAAGACGCGGCACTCGACCCCCGGCGTGGGCCTGATTTCGCCCCCACCGCACCACGACATCTATTCGATCGAAGATCTGGCGCAGCTCATTTACGATCTGAAGAACGTCAATCCCGAAGCCGACGTATCGGTCAAGCTCGTCTCGGAAGTGGGCGTGGGTACGGTCGCGGCCGGTGTCGCAAAGGCGCGCGCGGACCACATCACGATTTCGGGCTATGACGGCGGTACGGGTGCGTCGCCGCTGACGTCGCTCAAGCATGCCGGCGGCCCATGGGAAATCGGGCTTGCCGAGACCCATCAGACCCTCGTCCTGAACCGCTTGCGTTCACGCGTGGCGCTGCAAGTCGATGGCGGCTTCCGCACGGGCCGTGACGTTCTGATCGGCGCGCTACTCGGCGCCGACGAGTTCGGATTTGCAACGGCACCGCTGGTGGCGACCGGCTGTATCATGATGCGCAAGTGCCATTTGAACACCTGTCCGGTTGGCATCGCCACCCAGGATCCGGTACTGCGCAAGCGCTTCAAGGGCACGCCAGAGCACGTCATCAACTATTTCTTCTTTGTCGCCGAAGAACTCCGCCAGCTCCTGGCTTCGCTCGGTGCCAAGACCGTCAACGACGTTATCGGTCGCTCGGACCTGCTGACGCAGAAAAAGCTCGACGGCCACTGGAAGGCTAAAGGTCTCGATTTCACCAAGCTCTTCTACAAGCCCGAGCCGATCGGCGGGGATGCGATCCATCACACCGAACTCCAGAACCACCATCTGGAAGCGGTGCTCGATCGCAAGCTGATCGAAAACGCCCGCACCGCAATCGATACGCGGATGCCGGTGCAGTTCGAAATGCCCATCCGCTCGCTCAACCGTTCGGCCGGCGCCATGCTGTCGGGCGAAGTGGCCAAGAAGTATGGTCACAAGGGCCTGGCCGAGGACACGATCTCGGTGACTTTCCGTGGTACGGCGGGTCAGGCGTTCGGCGCATTTCTTGCGCGCGGCATCAGCTTTGATCTGATCGGCGATGCCAACGACTATGTCGGCAAGGGCCTTTCGGGTGGACGACTGGTCATTCGCCCGTCGGAAAAGGCACAGATCGTGCCTGAAAATTCGATGATCGTGGGCAACACCGTGCTCTATGGCGCTATCGACGGTGAGTGCTATTTCCGCGGGATGGCGGGCGAACGCTTCGCGGTGCGCAACTCGGGCGCCGTCGCCGTTGTCGAAGGCACCGGCGATCACGGTTGCGAATACATGACCGGCGGTGTCGTCGTCGTTATCGGCAAGACCGGCCGCAACTTTGCTGCCGGTATGAGCGGCGGTGTCGCTTACGTGCTCGATGAAGACGAGACGTTCCGCAGCCGCTGCAACCTCGCAATGGTCGATCTCGAACCGGTGGCCGAGGAAGAAGAGCTTATGCGCAAGATCCACCATCACGGTGGTGATCTCGAATGGCATGGTCGCGTCGACGTTTCAGGCGACATGACCAAGCACGATGACGAGCGTCTCTATCAGCTCATCTCCAATCACCTGCACTATACCGGCTCGGATCGAGCCAAGCATATTCTCGACCATTGGGAGGAATTCCGGCCCAAATTCGTCAAGATCATGCCGGTCGAATACCGTCGGGCGATGCAGGAAATGGAAGCACTTCGCACGGGCCGCGCGCGCCCGTCGGCAGCGGAATAAGGGGAGCGAGCCAATGGGAAAAGTCACAGGCTTTCTTGAAATCGATCGCCAGGAACAGCGCTACGAGCCAGCCTCGGATCGCATCAGGCACCATCACGAATTCACGCTTCCGCTCACCGAGCCCGAAGTGCGCAATCAGGCGGCCCGCTGCATGGATTGCGGCATCCCCTATTGCCACTCGGACACCGGCTGCCCGGTTCACAACCAGATCCCCGACTGGAACGACCTCGTCTATCACGACGACTGGGAAGAGGCCGCGCGCAATCTGCACTCGACCAACAACTTCCCCGAGTTCACCGGCCGCATCTGCCCCGCCCCATGCGAGGAAGCCTGTACGCTGAACCTCGAGGACGTGCCTGTTGCGATCAAGACAGTCGAACAGGCCATTGCTGACAAGGCCATCAAGGGTGGTTGGGTCCGCCCGCAGATTTCCGACAAGAAGACCGGCAAGAAAATCGCCATCGTTGGTTCAGGACCTGCAGGTTTGGCCGCTGCACAGCAGCTCGCCCGCGTGGGTCATGAGGTCCATGTCTATGAGCGCGAGCCCAAGGCCGGTGGCCTGCTGCGCTACGGCATTCCCGACTTCAAGATGGAAAAGCACCATATCGATTTCCGTCAGGCCCAGATGGAAGCCGAAGGCGTGATCTTCCATTTCGGTGAAAACATCGGCATCTCCCGCCCGCTCAAGGAGCTTCAAGATAGCCATGACGCCGTCCTTTTGTGCGGCGGCGCCGAGTTCCCGCGCCATCCCGGCTGCGAGGGCACCGAATTTGCCGGCGTCCATTACGCCATGCCCTATCTGATCCAGCAGAACCGGCGCAATGGTGGCGAACGCTTCAATGACGAACCCATTCTGGCCGCGGGCAAGCGCGTCGTTGTGATCGGCGGTGGCGATACCGCATCGGACTGTGTGGGCACGGCGTTCCGCCAGGGCGCAATCTCGGTCACTCAGCTCGACATCCGCCCTCAGCCGCCGCACAAGGAAGACAAGTTGACCTCCTGGCCCAATTGGGCGGTCAAGATGCGCACCTCGTCCTCACAGGCCGAAGGCGCCAATCGCGAGTTTTCAGCCGGCACGGTCGAGATCGTTTCGGACGAACGCGGCCATGTTGTCGGCGTCAAATGCGCCCGTGTGGGCCGCGACCGCCATCCGATCGAAGGCAGCGATTTCATCCTGCCGGCCGAGCTGGTGCTCATGGCGATCGGCTTTGCCCACCCCATCCATGATGGCATGCTCACTGAACTGGGCGCCAAGCTCGACAAGCGCGGCAACCTCTTTGCAGATACGTTCAGCTACAAGACGACAGTCGACGGCGTCTATGCCGCCGGCGACATGCGCCGTGGTCAGTCGCTCGTTGTCTGGGCCATCCGCGAAGGGCGCCAGGCCGCCCGTGCCATCGATATCGATCTGATGGGCGAAACGGCACTCCCGCGCTGAGCCCATCCCGTCGTGACATCTCAAAAGCCCCGGACATCGATCCGGGGCTTTTTCATTATCGGCCTGAGGCGTTTTCGATCGCGACCGCCGGCGTGGCACCGAACGCATCGATGCGGCCCGCCGGCGCGTTTAGCATCGAGTCGAGCGAGAACCTCTGCGTTCCGGCCGTTTGCGAACCGGCGATGATGAGATCGCCCGCCCGCTGATTGGCCCCGCCCAGATCCTGGATGATGCTGGCCATTTCGACCAGCCGCATCTGGTCCAGCCCCTGGAACGGCGGACGCAACATGCTCGCGGCATCGGTGCCCGCCAGAAGATCGGCAACTTCCGATGTGCTGCCTGACGCGCTGACCCGGCCACCGCTGGAGCCAGTCCCCAGCGCACGGTCAACGTAAAACGCCAGCTTGTCGGCACCTGCCGCTGAAAAATGAATGCCGTCGCCACGGCGCATGGCAACGATATTGCCGTTCAGATCCGGCCCATCGATGCTGTAGCCACCATTTTCGCCCATATAGCGTTCATAGGTCTCGACCCAGTTCGCCCCGGCAGCATCGACAGCGGACTTATGGATCGAGGATATCTGCACCATCGCCGCGCCGTAGCTTGGCTGCTCCATGGGCGGCAATTCGATCCAGATGACCTCCTTGCCGGCAGCGCCGAGATCGGCCAGGAACGCGTCGAGACGTCCGCGATATGTCTCACGCCACGCATCCGACAAGGGATCGGCATTCGCCAGTTCCTGCCGGTCGTTGATCCCGATGGCGACGACAGCAACATCAAAACTGTCGCGCGCTATCTCGGCTTCAATCGCCTCGTTCCAGTCGAAAAAATCGTCCCGTACAAAGCCCGATGAACCAACCGATTCTTCGAGCACCATCATTTCGGGATTGTCGGCATAGAGCCGCTCAAGCGCCCGCGCCAGATCGACACCGAGCGAATCTCCAAAGACCGCGATGCGCCGGGCGTTTTCCGACTTGTCGCTCTGAACCGGCTGCGGTGCAGGCACTGGCGCGGGCCGAGGCGCTGGCCGCGTCTGCTGCGGTTGCGGCTGGGGCTGAGGTCTTGGTTGGGCTTGTGGTTGAGGCTGAGGCTGCGGTGCGGGGGCCTGCTGCTGAGGCTGGTTCTGACTGCCAAACAGAAATTCGAACAGCGTCCGGCTCGACCGCTCCTGGCCCAAGCCAGGGGTCACGAGGAGGGCCATAGCCACTATGGACAGGATCAGCCCTGAGATTTGCCGCAACGCGCTCATAGCCCTTCTCTAGTGCATTTCATCGCCGCGTGAAACGCCACTTGATAACCCCACGCGCTATTGAACGGCTTGCGCCAGCAATCGATGCGCCTCAAGCGTTACAAATCCATCAGCGACCAGACCGCGGCTTGCCTGAAAGCGAGCATAGGCGGCCTGCGTGATCGGACCCAGATTGCCCTCGACAACGCCCTGATAGAGGCCCAGTCGCGCCAGCATGGTCTGGATTTCAACCCGCTGGTTCCGATTGGGGAACTGCGCCTGCCGCGGCCATGGCGCAACGAACGGCCCTGCCCCCTTTAGCCTGTCAGTGAGATGGGCGATCGACAGGGCGTAGGAATCTGAGAAATTGTAGCCTTTAAAGACGAGATAATTGCGCGTCATGAGAAACTTAGGCCCGCTCGCCCCCGCCGGGACGTAGAGAAAGACCTCGGTGCCAAGATCGGTGAACTGCCGCCCACCCACGCGCACCACGCCGCGTTCGGCAAAGAACCGGACCTGGCGAAAATTTTCGCGGTCGGCAAGAAGATAGTCGAACCCTTCGGGCAGTTGCACCTCAAAGCCCCAATCGAGACCCGGCTGATAGCCAAGCCCGCGCAGATAATTGGCCGACGACGCCAGCGCGTCGGCGAGGGACGCGTGAACGTCCACGACCCCGTCGCCATCTCCGTCCTGCCCATACTGTAGATACGCCGTCGGGATCAGCTGCAAATGGCCAAGCGCCCCGGCCCAGGAGCCGACCAGCGTATCGGCGCGCCCACGTGATTGGGCAATGCGCAGGGCAGCGATCAACTCTGCCTCGTCTTCTACGACACGTCCCCGGCGTTGATGGGCAAGCGTTGCGAGCGACGGTACGATCGGCTTGATGAGGCTGCTATTGCCGAGCACGGCGCCATAATCGCTTTCCATGCCCCAGATGGCGCCGAGCACATATGGGTCGACGCCATAGCGCGCGCCAATCGCCTCGAACAGCCCGCTATTGGCCCCCATCGCCGCCTGTCCGCGCCCGATACGTCCGGACCCGAGCCGGCTATCCATGTACTCCCAGACAGGGGTCACGAACTCCGGCTGCCCCGAAATTCGGCCCGGAATGGAGCTGTCGGGCTGGATCGGTCCCATCACCGCGCGATAAAAATCGCGGTCGATGCCCTGTGACACGGCGACCGCCTCAAACCGCGCCTTGAACGCCTCGAAACTCTCGATCGGCTGCGCCAGCCCCGGAAAAGTGGCAGCAACCCATATCAGCAGGCTTAAGGCAAGTGTCGGGATCACAGGATGGACGGCCTGTCATTGCGCGTGTCGAGGTATTTCTCCCATTTATAAGCCATCTCGACGATGCCTTCGAGGTTGTCATATTTCGGTTGCCAGCCCAAAGCCTTTATGCGGTCGGCTCCAGCCACGATCGAGGCAGGATCGCCCGGCCGGCGCGGGCCGTGCTCGACGATAAAGTCGATGCCCGTGACCGCCTTGACCGTCCGCACAACCTCATCGACCGAAAACCCGCGGCCATAACCGCAATTCATCGTCGTCGACTCCCCACCTTTGCGCAGATGGTCGAGCAGTAGGGCGTGTGCCGACACGAGGTCGGAGACATGAATGTAATCGCGCACGCAGGTGCCGTCAGGCGTGGGATAGTCATCTCCGAAAACGCTCATTTTGGCGCGGTGACCCAAGGCGGTCTGGACCGCGACCTTGATCAGATGCGTCGCCCCCGCCGTCGATTGGCCCGAGCGCATTTCCGGATCGGCACCTGCAACGTTGAAATAGCGCAGTACGCCATATGTCATGGGATGCGCGGCTGCGACGTCCGCCAGCATCCACTCGCTCATCAGTTTCGATTTGCCATACGGCGATGCCGGATTGAGCAGCACATCCTCAGCGACCGGCTCGAGCCCGACCATGCCATAGACAGCAGCGGTTGAGGAAAAGATGAAGTGTTTGACCCCACCGTTGACGCACGCCTCGATCAGATCGCGCGTCGAAGCCGTGTTGTTCTTGTAATATTTCAGCGGATTTTCCACCGATTCAGGCACGACGATCGAGCCGGCAAAGTGGATAACCGCTTCCACGTCATGCTCGGCGATCAGTTTTTCCACTAATTGCGTGTCCGAAACATTCCCCGTCACAAGTTTGACGCGATGATCGATGAGCCATTCGAAGCCGGTGGTGAGATTATCCAGGACGATGACGGTCTCGCCGGCGTCGGCGAGGTTGAGAACCATATGCGAGCCGATATAGCCCGCGCCACCGGTAACAAGAACGCTCATGAAAGTCCTTTCGTGGGCCTGAATATCAAGTGCCGTTTATGAGCCATATATGAAACCGCAGCGTTGAGCTTGCGTTAAAGGCCCCAAATGGTGCTAATCTAATAGATAATGCTTTCAAGGAGTAAGACGTGGTTCGCAGAGTCCGTACAGCAGTTTTTCCCGTCGCCGGTCTGGGGACACGCTTCCTGCCAGCAACCAAGGCCATGCCCAAGGAGATGCTGACGGTCGTCGACAAGCCGCTCATTCAATACGCCGTCGATGAGGCCCGTGAAGCCGGCATCGAACACTTTGTCTTCGTCACCGGGCGGAACAAAGGCGTCATCGAAGATCATTTCGATCGCCAGTTCGAGCTGGAAATGACGCTCGAAAGCCGCGGAAAAAAAGACGCGCTCGACCAGCTTCGCCGCGAATTGCCCAAGGCCGGGCAGTCCAGTTTTACGCGTCAGCAAGAGCCGCTTGGCCTTGGTCACGCCGTGTGGTGCGCCCGCGACATCGTTGGCAACGAGCCGTTCGCGCTTCTGCTTCCGGACATGATCTTTAAGGCCTCGCCCGGCGTTCTGCGCCAGATGATGGACGCCTATGAGGAAACCGGCGGCAACATCTTGGGTGTCGAGGAATGCGAGTGGGACGAGGTCTCGTCCTACGGCATCGTCCAGCGCGGCGAAGGACCGGACACCGGTTTCCGCATCGACGGCATGGTGGAAAAGCCCAAGCGCGAAGATGCGCCCTCAAACCTCTTCATTTCGGGTCGCTACATTCTGCAGCCGGAAATTTTCACGCTGCTGTCCGAACAGTCAGCCGGTGCCGGTGGCGAAATCCAGATCACCGATGCGATGCAGAAGCTGATGTCACGCCAGCCATTCGTGGGCGTAAAATATGATGGGCGCGTTTTCGATTGTGGCTCCAAGATCGGCTTTCTCACCGCTAATGTGGTGTTCGCGCTCGAGCGCGAAGATATCGCCGACCAGTTCATGGCCGAACTCAAGACCCTGACGGGCGACATCCCGATCAGTATCGAAGAGTAATTCCGCCGGAAATCCGGTGTTCTTCACGCGAGGGGTCGACGGCGTTCGGGTCCTCGCGCCAACCATAGCCGTAGTCGAGCGTCGCGCTGGTGTGCGGCCCGATGGCGATATCGGCGCCCGTCCCGAGACCTGATGTTCGCGTTGTTGCCGACCCGTCTACCGGCACGTCCCATCCCGCCGACACATTGGCCCGCAAGGCGAGCCATGGAGTGATCCGGTGTGTGGCCTCAAGCGCGGCATCGTAACTGGTACTGGCGCCAGATGCGCCGCTGCCGCCGCTCAGGCGTGTGTCGAGCGAGGCGACAAGCTGGGTGGTGCTGTTGGGCGCAAACCCGATCGCGGCGCCGTAAAGCCAGCTTTGAGCGTCTTCGAGCGCGCTATTATCGAAATCGCGCCAGCCGGATCCAACCGAGGCCTCGAGCGTCACGACATCGGACCAATTTCCGGTGATCCCGCCCCGCAGCGTGTAATCCGCGCCAGAGCGCGATATGCCCAGATCGGTGTCGGGATTGCTATAATCCTCGCGCCCTGCCCTGCCGGAAACGAAGGTCCCGATGATCGGCGTCACCGCATATCCGACGCGCAGTCCGGCACCGTAGCCAAAGACATCATCATCCGAATTGTCGACCGAGGTGCCATCATCAAGCGTCGTATCGCCGACCCAGCGCCGCGACAGATCACCTAATGCCACGAGGTCGAATTGCCCAAGCCGCTGGCCATAGGCAAGGCTGACGGCGCCATCGATCGTCTGGGGCGCGCTGTCGACATCGGCGTCTTCGACGGTAAGGCCGGACGGATCGTCCTCGGTAAATTCGAGCGACGCATCGAAATTGAGCGCGGCACCGGGCGACAGACGATGGGTAACACTCGCGTCTATATCGGCGGCACCGAGCCGGGCATCGCTGGTGTTTGGCGCGATAACCGTGGCACTGGCGCCGATACCGATGTCGGTGGCCAACGCCTGACGCGATAGCGCGATTTCCGGAATGGCAAGCAATTCGAACCGCTCACCCGCATCCGAGCGGACATAAGCGCCGCGTAGCGACAGTGCGTATTCGGTATCCCATTCACGCGATGGCTCGGCAAACGGGACACCCATGGGCGGGCTGGCTACAAAGCTGTCGGTGGCCGTTGGCGATACCGCCGGCATGATGGCTGGTGCCGGCGTCGGCGAGGCCGCGGGCTGCGCGATGACGATGGGCGCAACCGGGCGCTGGGGTGCGTTAGGATCGATGGGCGGAAAGTGGCAGAGCGTTCCCGGCCTGCAGCCGACCCCGACCGGACCCCGCAGAAGGTCGGGATTGTCGGTCGCCGAACCGTCACCCTGCGCCATGGCGAGCGCCGCAAAAGCGATCGTCCCGGCGCCTGCCAGGAGCAAAACGGCAAGTGGGGCTGCGGCGCGAGGCACTGAAAGCGAATCCGGAAATTGTTGCCCGGACAGGCTTTCAACTTATGGTTAACAAAGGCTTACGATCGGCGTCAAAGCCAGCCCGAAAGCTCCTTGCGCACAAGGTTTTCGATCATCGCCATGCCGTCGGGACTGTCGTTGAGACATGGGATATAGGCATAGCGTTCACCGCCCGCGTGCATGAACTCTTCCTCACCTGTGATGGCGATTTCTTCGAGCGTTTCGATGCAGTCTGACGAGAACGCAGGAGCGAGGATCGCGACCTTCTTGATGCCCTTGCCCGGTAGGGATTTCAGGGTTTCGTCGGTATAGGGTTCGAGCCATTGGGTAGGCCCGAAACGGCTCTGGAACGTGACCATGATCTTGTCCTTGTCCCAACCCAGTTTCTCGCGCACCAGCCGTGTCGTCTTGTAGCACTGGCAGTGATAGGGATCGCCTTTCTTGAGGTAATCCAAGGGCATACCGTGATATGAGGTGATGACGAGGTCGGGCACGAAGTCGAGCTTTTCAACGCCTTCCCTGATCGATTTCGCAAGCGTCTCGACATAGACCTCTTGTTCGAAATAGGCCGGGACCGTGCGGACCGCAGGCTGCCAGCGCATGTGCTGAAGGGCCCGGAAAGCCTGGTCATTTGCCGTTGCAGTCGTCGTCGCCGAGTACTGCGGATAGAGCGGGAACAGCAAAATCTTGTCGCAGCCCTGCGCGTGCAATTTGTCGATGGCGCTCTTGGTCGAGGGGTTGCCATAGCGCATGCCGAACTCGACGATCACCCCATCGGCGGCCAGACGCTCCTGGAGGTTTTGGGTCTGTCCACGGGTGATAACCTTAAGTGGACTCTCGTTTTTTTCCTTGTCCCAGATGCGCGCATAATTGGCCCCGGACTTCTGGGGGCGGATAGAAAGGATCACGAGATTGAGGATCGGCCACCACAAGAATTTGGGTGTATCGATAACCCTGGGATCGGAGAGAAATTCCTTGAGATAACGCCGAACGCTCCAGTAATCGGTGGCGTCGGGCGTACCCAGATTGAGCAGCAGGACCCCGATTTTCTTTTGTTTTACAGGGGGATGGTCGGGCGGCAGATGGGCGTTCATCATTGTCCTGGGGGTGCGGATGTGAGGTTTTGGCGCACAATAACGCCTCAGCGGGCTTGGGCAACACTTAGGCGTTATCGTGCGGCCTTTTGCCCAGACTATACGGCGTTTGTGCCCGCTTAGATGGCCGCAAACAGCAAGATGAGGCCAAAAGTCATGACCAGCAGCGCGCCGGCCATTTCCATCCACCACAAAGCCGAGGCCGCAGCGCTGCCGCCGCCGGTGAGTTTGAGGGCGCCGCTCTTGAGAAATACCGCCAGAGAAGCCAAGACAGCAACAGTGATCGCGGTGCCTAACCCCATGAGAAACGTAGCGAAAATGCCCGCGGCGAGCAGGCCCTGGCTCAGCGCGAAGACGAGGACCACCAGCGCACCCGAACAGGGCCTGAGGCCCACCGAAACGATGACCCCGAGCTGTTCGCGCCAATCGCCCGAGGTCTGTTCGGGGGTGACCATGTGATGATCGCAGGCGTGATCGTGGCCATGATCGTGATGGTGGTGATCATGGTCCGCACCATGCCCATATATGGCTCGAGATCGGAGATTGTGCGCGTGATCGACAGCGCTATTCTGGGGCTGGACTCCATGGTTGTGCGGAAACAGGAATTTTCGCGCCGCAAGCCACGCACCGAGTGCCGCGACCATCCCATAAGAGATGAGTTCGACCCACCGCGCCGCCGCGCTCATCGCCATCGAGGTGAGGCCCAAAAGACCGGCGGCGATGAGAATGAAGACGACCGCCACGACAGACTGCATCATGGCCGACAAAAAGCTCAGGAGAATGCCCCGGCGCAATTGCCGTTCGTTGGCGACGACGTAGGACGAGATGACGATCTTGCCATGGCCCGGACCTGCTGCGTGGAAGACGCCATAGAGAAAACTCAAGCCGCCCAGAACCCAGAATGCATTTGCGTCGGTCTGGAGCGCGCCGAGCGCCGATGTCATGGCGCGATAAAATGATTGCTGCTGCTGGTTGACCCAGCCGAAAAATCCGCCCTGTGTCGGGACGAGCGATGTCTCGGCCGGCGGCGCGGCAAAGGGGGTGGGCGGGCGCTGGGTGGTTGCCTGCTGGATCGCCTGGATGCCGGTCGCAGCCACTGTGCCTTCGCAGGTGACGGTCACGAGATTGGCCAGAGCGCGAGCAGCGGCGCGCAAATCTTCGGGCAGTTCGGTGACTTCCGGTCCGAGCATCCAGAGGCGTTCTTCGAGTTCGGGGTCGATCGGCTCGGGTTCTTTGGAAACGACCGAACAGGTCTCGGGCGCCCCTTCGAGCGTTACGGAATCGTCCTCGGGAAACGTGAAGGCCGCGTAATATTCGGGATCGCCCACTTCGATGTCATAGACCCCGTTGACGGGCTGCGGCTCGGCAAAGTCGATGACGAAGGTGAGGGTCAGCAAACCCTCTTCATAGGCCATCGACGGATTGCCCGCGCTGGCGACGGGCGCGTGGCCATCGAGTCCTTCGGGATCGGCGAAGGTGTAGTAGGAGTAAAAATCGAGGCCCTGGATATTTTCATCGGCCAGCGGCTGGAGTTCGGCTGTCGTGAGGATGCCGTCGCCATCCGTATCGAGGCCCTGGATGGCCCAGGACGAGAAATACTGGTCGAACGTCCAGTGATGACGCATTCCGACGATCGCGCCGTCTTCGAACAACACCTCGCCAGCGGCATCGATCCACACATGGGGATGGGCATGAGCCGGGCCGGCAGTACCCAGCAGCGCGGCTGCCGAGACCACGATAGCGGCGATCGGGCGAAGAAGGTTTGTGTTCATAAGCCTATGCGTTGACCGGGTTTTTCTCGAACCAATCGACAAGAAAGTCGATGAGCGCGCGGACCTTGCCCGACAGATGTCGGCGATGCGGATAGACGGCCTGCAAAAAGGGCCGCTGCGGCAGATAGTCGACAAGGACAGGCACCAGTTCCCCTTTCTGGATGGCCGAATCGGACAGGAAACTGGGCAATAGTGCGAAACCGAGGCCCTTTTGTGCCGCCACCAGCGCCCCCACCGGAGAATTGACCCGCACCGGGCCATCGACATGGACGGTCATTGTCTTTCCATCCTCGACGAACTGCCAATTGGCCTGACCGGTCATGTTGGTGTCGACGATGCAGGGAACGCCCTTGAGCGCCTCTGGGGTTTTGGGCGCTCCATACGCCTTGATGACTGACGGTGCAGCGCAGACGGCAACCGAGGTCTCGGCGATTTTTCGCGCGATGAGCGAGGTGTCGGACATGCGCGAAATGCGCAGGGCAACGTCGATCCCTTCTTCGACGAGATCGACCATCCGGTCTTCGAGCCGCAAATCGAGCGTCACGTCGGGATGGAGGCGGGTGAACTCGAACAGCGGATCGAGAAGCGTGCGTTCGCCGAAATTGCGCGGCGCGGAAATGCGCAGAATCCCGCGCGGGGCCGCCGTTTGATCGGTGATCGTCGCGTCGAGATCGTCGAGCTGGGTCAGAATGTCCCGCACTTCGCGATAATAGGCCTCGCCGGCTTCGGTGAGGCTGAGTTTGCGGGTCGTGCGGTTCATGAGCCGCGCGCCGAGATAGTCTTCCAGATCGGTAACGTATTTCGACAGCAGCGCCTTGGATCTGCCATGTATGCGCGCTGCAGCGGAAAACCCACCGGCATCGAACACCTGAACGAAAGCGCGAATACGTGCCAGATCCTGCGTCATGCCTGCCCCTGATTCATTTCGGCCACTCTAGGGGGAATTGGGGGAAATGTAGACAGGGGTTTTTGCTGGGGTGCCGCGGATGAAGCTACAGCGCAGCGAATACTGGGTCCCGGCTCAAGGCCGGGATGACAGTGGAGGATGTGTCCAGCTGGGTCCGATTGGATGACGGCTGCGTGCTCATGCGAGACATGGTGGGGGCGTCATCGGTCGAAATGGGCGAGATCGAATTTGGCGACGTCGTCGAGAAGGTGCGCGAAGTTGGTGAGGATGTGGGCGGCGAGGGCCTTGCCTTTTTCGGGGGTGGCGGCACTGGCGTTGCCGACGACGCCGTGGGGGTTGAGGTCGGAGCTGAGCCAGCCGAAATGGTGGCGGCCATAGGCGGTGAGATGGGTCATCGAGGCTTCGATGGCAGAGAGCGCGGAAGCGAAATTTTCGGCCCTGTCCATCGCTACGCTTTCGGGCGCATAGTGGAGCATGAGCGAGGTTTCGATGTCGCCGCCATGAATGCCGTATTTGCGTTCCGCCTCGGAAAACAGGTCCTCCGGCTGGCTGAAGCGGAGCCAGGCTGTGGCGACGGCGAGCATTTTGAGCTCGGCGCGGGCCCTAAGGATGACGCTGTCGACGACGGCGGAATTGCCGCCATGGCTGGAAACGATCACCAGCCGCCTGCAGCCCACGCCGGCGGCGGCGCGCGCGATGGCATACCAATGGGCGATGAGATCGGGTTCTTCGAGGCTCTCGGTGCCCTCGGCCCAAAAATGCTCGCGCGACGCGCCTATGCGCTGGATGGGCAGCACAACTGCATCGATAGCGCTGGAGAGGTAATTGCCGAGCGCGCTAAGATGGCCTTCCGCGATGTCGCAATCGGTGGTGTTAGGCAGGTGGGGACCATGCGCTTCGGTGGCGGCGACGGGTAGGATGACGATGGCCTCGTCCGAAAGCTCGAGCTCGGCCAAGGCATCGATGGATCTCAATCTGACGAACGGCACGGAGCCTCTCCGGGGCAAATTGCGTTACACCTTCAGCACTATAGCGCCCCGGGAGCGTGAACAAGAATGGCCCGCCTGATTAACTTTCCCGGCAAAGGCGATTCGACGGGAGACGCGGATTTGGCTAGAGCAGTATCCATGTCCAAATCCGCCGCCGGCTCGACCCTTTACCGTCTGATCGAAGCGGGCCATCTGGCCCGACAGGCGCTGCTTGCGCCGCTGGCTGCACGCGGGCTGGAGCCTGGCGATGATGCGGTGCTGTTGGGACTGGCCGCTGCAGGCGGCGCGACGCTTGAAGCGCTGGCGGACTTTACCGGGCTGGGTGCGGATCATTTGAGCGCTCGACTGGCACGGCTCGAAGATCGCGGGCTGTTGCTACGGCTGGCAGTGGGACCGGAAATGGAGCCGGGCGCACGGCTGTCGCAACAGGGTCATCTGATGCGGCAGGCGATCGAAGAGCACTGGAAGCACCTCGAGGATACGCTGGCCGAGGATCTGGGCCACAAGCGCACCAAGCATTTGCGCAAGGGGCTGAAGCGGATCGTGCAGCTGCTGAGCTTTTGACGGGCGGTTTCAATGTGATGGGGCATGCCACGTCCCAATCCCCAACATGTCGTCCCCCCTGAGCAGGGATCCAGTATGCTCCAGGCGTGTTGGGAGCGATGTGGGACTATCTCGACAACCGAGCATACTGGGTCCCGGGTCTTCGCCCGGGATGACGGGGGTGGGTGGAGAAGCGCTCTTTGCCCTCAGACGATTCGGCTGAGATGCGGTTGGCGACACCCCGCCCCACCCCCACGCATCGCCCCGGCCTTGCGCCGGGACCGAGTATGCTCCGGGCGTGTTGGGAGCCGATGCGGGTTATCTCGACCGCTGAGCATACTGGGTCCCGGGTCTTCGCCCGGGATGACCCCGGGGGATCGGGTGAAGGCCGGGACGGTCGCAACCATACGGAGCGATCAAGGTTATGATCATGTTGCCCTTACTGTCCTGGAGCCCTCCCATGATCAAATCTTTTGCCCTTGGCCTGTCCCTCTCGGTTCTGGCGACCGCTGCGTCCGCGCAGATGATTTCGGAATATACCGAATATGACGCGGACGCCGATTGCGCTGTGGTGGCGCGGTCGAGCGGTGAAGGGGATTGGGCGGACTTTGTCTGTGCGGGGTTTGCCAATTATCCGTTTGCCATTTCCTATTCCGATGGGCGCGAGGCGGTGACCTATGGGTTTGCGACCGAGCCCGGCATGCCGACATTCGGGCCGTTCAATTATGCCAATGGCAGGATCGAGTGGCGGGTGCGGCTGGAGGGGCAGACCGAGCGCCCGATGGCGGCGATCCAGCGCTGGTATCTGGCCGACCAGAATGGCGAATGGGCGAACGAAATTCTCGTGGTGTCCCGCGTCGGCCAGCCCAATGCGGGTGGCGCGTGCGTCATGGCCTATGTCGATGCGGCCGAGGCCGGGGGCAATGAGCGGGCGCGGCAGCTTGCCGACCAGATGGTGGGCAACTTTACGTGCGGTGACGCGCCCACAGTGGAAGCAGGCATCGAGGAATTTGTGCCGCCCAGCTGATTTTCTCCTGACACATCCTGTCGGCATCGGCGTCCAACATTCGTCCTAGGGTTGCGGCGGGAAGAGCCCGTCGCGATTCCGATTGCCCGAAATCTCCCGCGGATTTAGGGTGACCCACTCGTCCAGGACGCTGAGCCATGAGCCCGTTTCACCAAATTTTGGGCAACAACCTCGTTGCCAACGTGACCAACTTCACGGTCTGGTTTGCGATAACCTTCTGGATCTTTATCGAGACCCAGTCGGTGTTTGCGACGGGCATGATCGCCGGGGTCTATCTGGTATTTACAGCCGGGTTCGGGTTCTGGTTCGGCTCAATTGTCGACCATAACTCCAAGCGCCTGACCATGGCCGCGTCGAGCGCTGTGTCGTTCGCACTTTATCTCGTGGCGCTGGCCATGGTGCTGCTCGAGCCGGAGGGGAGTTTCGAGAACCCCTATTCGCTCTATCTCTGGGCGTTTGTGCTTGTGGTGATGCTTGGGGTGATCGCGGGCAATATCCGCTCGATTGCCCTGCCCACGCTGGTGACGATCCTGATCCCCGAGGATGTGCGCGACAAGGCGAATGGGCTTGTCGGCATGGTGACGGGCATCGGGTTTTTAACCACATCGGTGATCTCGGGATTTCTGGTGGCGTGGGGCGGCATGTATCTGGTCTTGATACTGGCGCTGGCGACCACGGCGATCGTTTTCCTGCACATGGTCGCGATCAGGGTGGACGAGGGGCGCGTGGTGCCGACCGGGGACGAGCCGCATCTGCCCAAGCGCGTCGATATCGCCGGAACGATCGCGGTGATCGCGGCGGTGCCGGGGCTGTTCGCGCTGATCTTTTTCGCCACGTTCAACAATTTTTTGGGCGGCGTGTTCATGGCACTGCTCGACGCCTATGGGCTGTCGCTGGTGAGCGTGCAGGAGTGGGGGCTGCTTTTCGGCGTGCTCTCGACGGCGTTTATCGCTTCGGGGATCATCATTTCACGCACCGGGCTGGGCAAGAACCCGCTGCGGACCTTGCTGATGGTCAATCTGATCACATGGTCGGTGTGTTGCGTCTTCACCATTCAGCCCTCGATCTGGCTTCTGGCCGGCGGGTGTTTCATCTGGATGCTGCTTGGACCCTACGCCGAGGCGGCCGAGCACACGACGCTGCAAAAGGTGGTGCCGCTGGAGCGGCAGGGGCGCGTGTTCGGCTTTGCGCAATCGATCGAACAGGCCGCCTCGCCGCTGACGGCGTTTCTGATCGGGCCCTATACGCAGTTCGTGGTGATCCCGTTCATGACCGATGGCGCCGGGGCCGAGGCGATCGGCGGGTGGTTCGGCACCGGGCCGGATCGCGGAATCGCGCTGGTGTTTACCGTTGCGGGGCTGATCGGGGTACTGGTGACGGTGCTGGCGTTCAATTCGCGCGCGTATCGGCGGTTGTCGGCATACTATGCCGGGCAACCGGATAGCGTGGAATTGGAAGAGGCGCAGAAGCCGGCTTAAGGGGATGCGCCCTCCGATTGTCATCCCGGCGCAGGGCCGGGATGACGGTGGGGTATGGGAAGCGCCGAGGCAACCCCCGGCGTTAGAGCGCTGCGAAAGCCTAAAGCGCGGCCCGCGGGTCGTGTTTGGCGACACGCGACAGGAGGTAGTCGATCTCGGCGCGGGCCGTTGCCGAGAGGGTGCCGGCGGGCTTGCGCTGGACGTCGGAGGTGATCAGTCCGCGCTTTTGCAGGACGTATTTGCGGGCGGCGAGGCCGACGCCCTGCTGCTGCTCGTAGCGGATCAGGGGGAGATGGGCGTCGAAGAGATCGTGGGCTTCGTCGCGGCGGCCCTCGGCCTGCAGGCGGACGATGTCGGTCAGGGCGTCGGTGAAAGCATAGCCGGTCATGGCGCCGTCGGCGCCGCGCTCCATTTCGAAATCGATGAACAAACCGCCATTACCGCAGAGGATCGAGATGTCGCGCATGTCGCCGGCGGACTGGAATTTGCGCAGGGCGGAGATTTTCTCCAACCCCGGCCAGTCCTCGTGCTTGAGCATGACGCAGGAGGAATGGGCGTTGACGATGTCGCGGATGACGCCGGGGGTCATGACGACGGTCAATGTCAGGGGGTAATCTTGGATGACGAAGGGGATGTCGTCGCCGATCGCTTCGATGGCCGAGGCATAGTAATTCTTGATCTGATCGTCGGTGCGCAGATTGGACGGTGGGGCAATCATGACGCCGGCGGCGCCGAGATCCATCGACTGGCGCGCCAGCGACCGCATGGCGGCAAAGCCGGGGGCAGAGACGCCGACGATGACGGGGAGTTTCGTGCGCCCGACCACCTGTTTGACGATGGCAATCGATTCTGTCGCTTCGAGCTTGGGTGCTTCGCCCATGATGCCCAGGATGGTCATGCCGGTGGACCCGGCCGCGGCGTAAAAATCGGTGAGCCTGTCGATCGATTTGGTGTCGATCGCATAATCGTCGAGAAAGGGCGTCGTCGCGATGACGTAAACGCCCTTGGCAGTGTGGTCGAGCGGCATATTTATTGTCCAGATTTGAAAGCGGCGTAGCGCTTTTTGGTCTCTTCGTTCATGGGATACAAGCCCGGAAGCGGCACGCCGCGATCGACCTCGGTCATGATCCAGGCTTCCATGGCTTCCTGCTCGGGGGCTTCGGCCAGCACCTCTTCGAGTAGCGCCTGGGGGATGACCACGGCACCGTCATCGTCGACGACGATGGTATCGCCCGGAATGACGGCAACGCCACCGCAGCCGATGGTTTCCTGCCAGCCAACGAAGGTAAGCCCGGCAACCGAAGGCGGCGCGGAAATGCCGTTGCACCAGATGGGGAGGTTTGTGGAGTGCACGCCTGCAGCATCGCGCATGACGCCATCGGTGATGAGCGCAGCGACGCCCTTTTTGGCCATGCGGAAGCACAGGATATCGCCAAAGATGCCGGCGTCGGAAACACCCATGGCGTCGGCAACGACAACAGCGCCCTCGGGCATGTCCTCGATGGCGGCGCGGGTGGAGATGGGGGAGCCCCAGCTTGCGGGCGTGGCCAGATCCTCGCGCGCCGGGACGAACCGCAGGGTGAAGGCCGGACCGACGATGCGGGGCATGCCGGACCGGATTGGCTTGGCGTTGCGGATCCAGACGTTACGCAGGCCCTTTTTCAAAAGGACAGTGGTGAGGGTGGCTGTCGAAACGCCTTTGAGCGTTTCGATCGCTTCGGGGGTGAGCGACATTGTGTGTTCCTCAAAAAGGGCCGGCGGGGTTCCGATTCCGTGCCCGGACAGTAATGTTTTAGAGGGCTTCCAGCAAAAGTGGACACCACGTTTGCGGTTCGGAAGCGTGATGAGCGAACCTAGATGCTGGCGATCAATCCGCCATCGACGCGGATGACCGAGCCGGTTAGGTAGGACGCCTTCTGGCTGGCGAGGAAGGCGACGACATCGCCATATTCTTTTGGATCGCCATAACGGCCCACAGCGATGGCGGCGGTGCTTTCGGCCGAGACGTCCTCGACCGACCGGTTTTCGCGTTTGGCCTTTTGTTCGTCCAGAAACGTGATGCGGCCCGTGGCGATGCGGCCGGGGAGGACGATGTTGGCGGTGATGCCGTCGCGGCCGACTTCACGCGCGAGGGTTTTGGACCAGCCGACCAGCGACAGGCGCAGGGCATTGGAAATGCCGAGATTGGGGATGGGCGCGACGACGCCCGACGAGGTCGAGGTGACGATGCGACCCCATTTGCGCTGACGCATGCCGGGCAGGACGGCATCGGTGATGGCGATGACCGAGAGGACCATGGCGCGGAAGAATTTTTCCCAATCCTCGGGCGCCTGGCCGGAGACGGTGGTCGGCGGGGGGCCGCCAGTGTTGTTGACAAGAATATCGATGGGGCCGAGTTCGGCTTCGACGGTCGCGATGTGGCTGGGGATGGCAGCAAGATCGACGAGGTCCCAGACCAGGGCTTTGGCGACGCCGCCCTGCCCGTTGATCGCATCGACCGTCGCCTTGGCGGCATCGGCATCGATATCGGCCACCGCAACTTTGGCGCCTTCGGCGGCCAGCGCCCGGGCAATCGCCCCGCCCAATCCACCGCCCGCACCGAACACCAGCGCCGTCTTGCCCGAAATTCCCAGATCCATCGCGTCACTCCTCTTTACACGCCATCATGCCGCGCGCGGAGCAAAAGAAAACTAGCGGACGGGTTGATTGAGAGGAAAGAAAAACTTGGGATTTGGCGGTCGTCGTTCCTAATGCGGCTCGCCTCAAACCGTCTTGACTCCATATCGTATATAAAATAGATGATCTATATTCTAGACGATATGAAAGATAGACGATGACTAAAATTCTCCGGATAGATGCCAGCATTCGTGCAGATGGTTCGGTCACACGCTCGGTTGCCGACACGCTGCAGCGTGAACTCGTAGAGCGGCTGGGCGATGCAACGGTCGCGACGCGTGAAATCGGAATGACGCCGCTGCCCGCATCGGCGTGGGCCGGCGCTGTCTTTGGACCCCACACGCCAGCAGAACAGCGGACACCAGAGCAACAGGAAGGGATCGCGCTCGCGACCGCGTTGGCCGATGAACTACTCGCAGCCGACGCCTATGTCTTTGCGCTGCCCTTTTACAATTTTGGCGTCTCGCAGCATTTCAAGGCTTATGTCGATATTTTGCTCACCGAACCGCGGTTTGCGCCCGGCCAGCCCCAGCTCATCGCGGGCCGACCCGCTCAACTCATCATCGCGCGGGGCGGCGGTTATGGTCCAGGGACGCCGCGCCATGGCTGGGATCATGGAACGGCATGGTACCAGCGGGTTCTCACCGACATACTCGGGCTCGACGTTGAAACCACCGAGGTCGAGCTGACGCTGGCGGATGTGACCCCGGCCATGGAGAGCCTGCGCGAAATGGCTGCCGAGAACCTGGCGCAGGGACACGTAAGGGCCAAACAAAATGCAGGACGTCTCGCCGAGCGACTTGAAGTCTAGGCGCTGCTCGACTTACGCCTCGGCGATGTCTAAATTGTCGCCATGAGCAACGCTGCACAGACCCCAGTTCAGTCTCCGTCGCTGGCCAATCTTGGCTGGGCGCTGGCCACATTGTTGCGTGAGTATCAAAAACAAGTCGAGGCGGCCCTTGCAGGGCTGCCCGGCGGTGGGCGCGCTTTTCTCGTGATGTCGCTGGTGCAAAGGGAAACCTGTCAGAGCCAGATTGCCATTGCCGAGCGTATCGGACTCGACAAGACCACTTTGACCTACCTGCTGGATGGCCTCGAGAAAGAGGATCTGATCCGGCGCGTTACCGACCCCAACGATCGCCGCAGCCGCCATATCAACCTAACGCCCAACGGCATAACGGCGCTGGCTGGCTTTTCCAAAGCAGTAGAACAGGTCGAACACAGCATCCTCGCCCGGCTGGGTGAAGGCGAGGCAGCACAGTTCAGAGCATTTTTGAGCAAGGCTGCCGGGCTGGAAGGCGCAAGCGCGGAGTCAATTGCAGATCAGGATGACAGCGCCCACATTTGCCGAACCGTTATTGCCACTGACGAGACGTGCTGAGCCGCGCCTTTGGCGGCGAAGCCACCGCCCGCTTGCATTGCTGCCACAAAAGGCGGAGGTACTGGGGCTAACCAGAAAGGTGGTTCCATGCCGCAAAAACCCAATTACGATTTTGAGCGCAAAGAGCGTGAACGTCTAAAGGCGCTCAAAAAGGCGGCGCGGGCCGATGCCAAGACAAAACCAGTCGAGGACCGGCCCGATGGCGACACGCCCGGGCTGGCGGAGCGGGATTAGGCGAGAATGATGCAACATGCGCTGGGTGAGCGGTTTGTGATGACCAAGATGGCGGTTTTTGCGTGAGCGCGAGGGCTATGGGCTTTGATCGCGCGCTCGAAAGCCTCGGGTGGTCGTCGTTTTTTGACGATCAGGTCGAGAGTGACGACGCCGAGCTAGTGCCGGCGCGGATCGATGCGGTGCATCGGGGGCGGATGTCGGGGTTGACGACGGGCGGCAAGGTTCGGATCGGGTTTGAGGGGCGGACCGATACGGGGGGATATGCCGTTGGCGACTGGGTGCTGATCGAGGCGGGCAGCGGGATCTTCAGGCGACTTTTGGATCGCAAGAGTCTTTTGCAGCGCGCTTCGGACGGCAAATGGCCGACGCAATTGGTGGCGGCCAATGTCGATACGCTGTTTATCGTCGCCGCGTGCAATGCCGATTTCAGTCCGCCGCGGATCGAACGTTATCTGGCGCTGGCCAATGAGGCCGGGACCGACCCCGTGATTGTTCTGACCAAGGCCGATACCGCCGAGAACGCCGCCGAGATGGGGCGGCAGGCAGAGGCGCTGCAGCGCGAACTGCCCGTGCTTGTGCTCAATGGACGTACGCGGGCGGCGACGGAAGCGCTGATGCCATGGTGTGGCGCGGGCGCGACGGTGGCGCTGGTCGGATCGTCAGGGGTCGGGAAATCGACGCTGGTCAATGGGTTGATCGGCGAGGGCGCCGGCGCGCGTCAGGAGACCGGCGACATGGCGGCGGGCGAGGCCAAGGGGCGGCACGTCACCACCTCGCGATCGCTTCACAAGATTGCCGGTGGCGGCTGGGTGATCGATACGCCGGGCATGCGCAGCGTTTACGTCAAGGATATCGGCCAGGGCATCGATACGCTGTTTGCCGAGATTACCGAGCTTGCGCCCGAGTGCAAGTTTCGCAACTGCACCCATGACCACGAACCGGGCTGCGCTGTGCGGGCCGCGGTGAAAGCCGGGACGATCGATGCGGATCGGTTGGAGCGCTGGCGGAAATTGCAAGCCGAGAGCGCGCCCAAGGCGCGGTGGTAAAGCGCGCGCTGTAGGGCCCACGCACCTCGCGCGGAGTTGCTGGCCTCGGCACGGGCCAGAGTGCGGTGAGGGCTGCGGATGCGGCAACACCTATGCGCGAGCGTCGATCCTCTGGAGCGCGGCGGCGAGGCGGGCGACCCGCGTAGAGCGGGAGCCGGTAATTGCGATGATCGGCGGGCCGTCGGCCAGAAGTCCGAGATCGTCGGTCTGCATGATGGCTTTGAGCCGCCGATCCACGTTTTTGCGCAGCGCCTTGTATTCGATTTTCGTTGCAATCTCGTCTGGAACGAGGAGAGGAACGAAGGCGATGAGATCGAGCGCGGCAATCGCCTTGCCGATGGACGCGAGCAGGCGTCCATCGGGTAGCCATTCAAAGCCTTCACTGGCACTAACGACATCGAGATAGGCCAGAAAGTCGAGCGGGCAGCGGTCGAAGATCACGTCGGGGCTGGTGGCGGAATTGAGGATCAATTTGCAGCTTTCGCCCAATTGCTGTTCGAGGTCGGCGATGTCGGGGCCATCGGCGAAAGGCATTCCAGACTGGGCCAGCAGCCAATAGGGTTCTGGAACGCTTTGATAGGCCGAATGGACCGAGGCGAAATCATCGATCAAGGTGGACTTGCCGCAACCATGGGTTCCCGTCACCGCGATGCGCATGGTGCCCTAGTCCTGCCCGATGGCCGCTATGACGGTTTCGATCAGGCGACCGGCCGGGGCGCTTTGGGGCCAGAGCATGCCGATGGCGCGTTCGGGGCGGGGTTTGGGGATGTCGAGGCGAACGAGGGCTTCCGCTTCCGGCCACGGGCTTGACCAATCGGGGACGAGCGAGACGCCAAGGCCGGTGCGGACCATGACGGCTATGGCATCGATGGAATCGAGTTCGTAGCGTTCATTGGGGGTGATGGCGTGGTCGCGCAGATATTGGTCGGGCAGCCGCCCGCCCCAATTGTTGCGATCATAGCGGATGAAGGGCTCGGTGCGCAGCAGGTCGAGCGGGTCGGTCTGCGCTTGATCGGGGCGGCAGAGGACGACAAGGGGTTCGCGGCGCAGGGTTGTCCAGCGCAGCGATTTGGCGATCTCGAACGGCGGTTCGACAAGCAGCGCTGCGTCGATTTTGCCGTCGAGGAGCGCGCGGTAGAGATCGTTCGAGGTGCCGGGGAGGAGGAAGGCATTGAGCTCGGGCGCGGTGGTCGAGAGCGTATGCAGCGCCTTGGGCAATATGCCGGTCAGCGCCGTCGAAATGGCGCCGAGGCGGATATCGCCGGCCACCTTGTCGAGCTGGGCGAGGCTGGAGAGCGAGCGGACTTCAACGAGAATGTCGCGAGCCCGATCGAGGATGGCGTAGCCGGCCTGGGTGGGTTTGACGCGGCGGCCAGCGCGGATCAGAAGCGGCGCGCCGACCTCGTCTTCGAGCGCCTGCATGCGCTGGGCGACGGCCACCGGGGTGACGCCGAGACGACGCGACGCCTCGGCGAGCGAACCGAGCTCGGCAACCAGAACGAATGTCTCAAGAAACCGCGTTTCCATGTGTCTGCTTTATCCCCTGCCCTGTCGCTCCGGCCAGCCGGTCGACGATCATTTTGGCGATCGGCATTGCGGAGGTCGCGGCGGGCGAAGGCGCGTTGCAAACATGGAGCATCCGGTCCGATTGCAGAAACAGAAAATCATGGACCAACGTGCCGTCGTCGAGGATCGCTTGCGCGCGAATGCCGGCGCCGGGCTCGCCCAGATCGTCGATTGTAAGGCTGGGGCAGTATTTGCGGCATTCTTCGAGATAGTGGCGTTTGAGGATCGAATTGCGGAACTCGGTGATGCCCGATTTGAGATTCTTGCGCGCCATTTTCCAAAAGCCGGGATGGGAGACGAGCGAGGCGACATCGGAAAGATCGGTGCTACCTTTTGTGTAGCCCTCGCGGGAAAAGCCGAGAACCGCGTTGGGACCGACGGTGACGCGGCCATCAATCATGCGGGTAAGATGAATGCCGAGGAACGGCAGTTCGGGGTCGGGGATCGGGTAGATCAGATGCTTGACGACCTGCGATTTTTCGCGCGGCAGGGTGTAATATTCGCCCCGGAAGGGGACGATCTTGTGATGGACGTCGAGGCCGGCGAGGCGCGCGAGGCGGTCCGATTGCAGGCCGGCGCAGGCGACGAGTTTTGACGCGGTGACCGATTGGCCGTCAGCGGTTTTGACGGTGACCCCGGTGCCGGTTTCGGTGATGGCGGAGACCTTTGCGCCAAAGCGGATCTCGCCGCCCATGGCTTTAAGCTGTTCGGCCATGGCGACGCAGATCTTGCGATAATCGACGATTCCCGTGGCGTGGACGAGCAGCGCGCCGACGCCGGCGATATTGGGCTCGATCTCGCGCAGCCGCGCTTGTGAGATGGTCTCGAAGGCGATGTCGTTGTCCCGTGCCCGGGTTTCGAGCGCCGTCATGCGCTCGGCTTCGAGCGGATTGGTGGCGACGAGAAGCTTGCCGCAGGTTTCGAACGGGATGTTGTTTTCGGTGCAGAAGGCCTTGGTGGCATCGGCCCCGGCGCGGCAGAGCTGAGCCTTGAGCGAGCCGGGCTGATAGTAGATGCCTGCGTGGATGACGCCGGAATTGTGCCCCGTCTGGTGCAGGGCCACGGCGTCTTCCTTTTCAAGGACGATCACCCTGGCGCCCGCTTCGCGCCGTGCCAGTTCGAGTGCGGTGGCAAGGCCAACGATGCCACCGCCGATGACTGCGTATTGATAGTCCATGGCTAACCGGAATTTGAGACTTCGAGGAGAGCGTTCGATTTCTTGCCCATCATGTTGCGGATGATCGGCCAGGCGATGACCAATATGGTCAGGATGAACAGGGCCAGCGCAATGGGTCTTTCGATGAACACCATGAGATCGCCCTGCGACTGGATCATGGTGCGGCGGATGTTGCGCTCCAGCATCGGACCGAGGATGAGGCCGAGCACCAGTGGCACTGGTGGGTAATCGAGCTTGAGGAGGACAAGGCCGATGACCCCGGCGGCGAGCGCGATCATCAACCCGCTCATCGAATAATCGATCGCGAAAACGCCAAAGGCGATGATGGCGAAGACGATCGGGTAGAGAATGGCCGTGGCGATAAAGAGGATCGAGGCCAAAAAGGGCGTCAGCAGCAGGGTCAGGAACACCAGCATCAGATTGCCGATCCAGAAGCTGCCAAACACCGCCCAGATGAAATCGCCATTGTTGATGAAAAGAAGCGGGCCGGGTTGCAGCCCGAGCATCAAAAGGCCCGCCATCATGACAGCGGTGGTCGCCGAGCCGGGAATGCCGAGGGTAAAGAGCGGGATCATCGACGCATAGGACGCGCTGTTATTGGCCGCTTCCGGGGCCGCGATACCCTGGATGTGACCGGTGCCGTATTTCTCGGGCGTTTTCGACATACGCTTGGAGGTGGCATAGGCCATCATCGTCGCGGCCGTGGCCCCGATGCCGGGAAGCACGCCGACGAAAAATCCGGTGATCGACCCCTGCAAGAGATCGAAACGCGAGGAGACGGCATCCTTTATGCGGGGGAACAGGCTGGAGAACTTGAACTTCTGCAGGCCCGAGGTGGCGGTTTCGTTAAGGCTCAGGAACATGGCGGTGAGGCCGAACAGGCCCACGGCAACGACGGAGAAATCCACCCCGTCGAACAGATCCATCGATCCCCAGGTAAAGCGAATGGGACCGGCGATGGGATCGAGACCGATCATGCCGACCCAAAAACCAAGGGCCAGAGCGACGAAGCCCTTTATGGCATTGCGTCCGCCGAGTACCGAGACCAGGGACAGCGCGAAAATCATGAGCGCTGTCATCTCGGTGGGGCCGAACGCCAGCGCGGCGCTGGCAATGGGGACCGAGAGGGTGACGAGGCCGATCAGGCCGATCAAGCCGCCGATAAATGATGCGAAAACGCTCATGCCAAGCGCTCGGCCCGCTTCGCCGTTCTTGGCCATGGGATAGCCGTCCATCACGGTCATGACCGATGGCGGATCGCCGGGAATGCCGAGCAGGATCGAGGTGACGGCGCCACCGAACATCGAGCCGTAATAGATGCCGGCAAGGCAAGCGAGCGCGGGCACGCCACCTAGGCTGATGGCGACGGGCAGCATGATAGCGACACCGGCAGAGGGGCCGAGGCCCGGCAAGGCGCCGATGAGCAGACCGATGATGACGCCGAACAGCGTGGCCAGCAGCGTGGTCGGCTCTGCTGCCTGTGCAATGCCCTCAAAGAGCAGTGAAAAGACTTCCATTATAAGCTCCCTCGCCTAAAGGCCGAATGGGCCGGTGGGGACCGGTATGCGCAGCCAGACCCCGAAGGCCAGGCGCAGGAAAAGCGGAAAGAGGATGGCGACGGGGATGAGCCTGAGCAAAAAGCCCGGCGCCAGCGAGGGACGGATGATGAAACCGGCCGCCAGCATGAAGGCGATGACCGAGAGCGTCAGCCCCAGAAACGGCGTGAGGAAAATGACCGCCGCGATGGCGAGGCTGATCAAGACGATCTTGGCAATGTCATCTTTGGCGACACCGCCTGAAAGGCGTTCCTTGCCGGCCACGGCGCGGTAGAGGTTAAAGGCGCTCAAGACCGAGATGGCGCCGCCGATCAGGACGGGAAAGAACCCGGCACCCGGCGTCGTGCCGTTCATATAGCCGTAATCGAAGCCCGACCAGACGATGTAAAAGCCGAACAGGACCAGAAACAAAGCAAAGATCTGATCGACGCGCGTTATGGACATGGTGCTCCTCCTCCCGTGACACACCCCGCCGTATGGCAGGCAGAATGGCCGGGCACGCAAAACCGCGCCCGGCCAATAGATTCAAGGTCAGATCAGACCCTGTTCTTCCATGATCGCGCGATAGCGGTCATTGGTCTGTTCGATGAGGGCGGCGAACTCTTCGGAGTTCAGATAGGCCGGGGAGTCGTAATAGGTCTCGATATACTGCTCGCGCCATTCGTCGCTGGTCGCGACCTCTTCGAGAATGCCTTCCCAATAGTCGACGACCTCTTCACTGACCCCACCGGGCATGACGAGACCGCGCAACTGCACGTGCTCGATATCGTGACCGAGTTCAGTAAAGGTCGGAACGTCGGGGAAAGCCTCAACACGCTCGGCCGAACTGACGGCCAGCGGACGCAGTGTGCCCGCTTCGGTCTGGGCCAAAAGCTCGCTGGGGTTCATAAAGACGATATCGACGTGACCGCCGAGGATGGCGGCCAGCGCTTCGCCTTCGCCATCGAACGGCACGGCGTCGATCTGGACGCCGGCGGAGTCGGTGAGCATGTCGGCCAGAAGGGCGGCGTCGGAAACGACACCCACGGTGGCGGTTGTCAGGCGATCGACTTCGGCAAGATCATCGACGCTTTCATAGGGCGAGGATGTCGGTACGGCGAGAACGTAGGGCGAGTACGAAATCGCCGCGAGCGGAGTGAAGTCCTCATAGCTGACGGGCGACGCGCCAAGCAGCGGTGTGGTGAAAAAGCTGACCGACACGGTTGCGATCAGATGGTCGTTGCCCTGCTGCTGGCCGACATAGCCATAGCCCACGGCGCCCGATCCGCCGGGACGGTTTTCGGGCAGGATCTGGACGGGCAGCAGTTCTTTTTCGCCGATGACCGAGGCGATGGTGCGGGCCAGCACGTCGCTGCCGCCCCCGACGCCGAACGGGATGATCATTTCGATGTCGCGCGAAGGATAGTCTTGCGCAAAGATCGGGGCGGTCGTGGCACCGAGTGCGAGCAGGCTAGCGCCCAGAACGGCACCGGATTTGGCAAAGCGTTTCATAGGTGTTTCCTCCATAGCTGGGACCACCGGCATGGTGTGTCCCGTTCCTCCGAGGTCCCGGTTTTTTTGTGTGCCGGAACCCTTGTGGCCCGCATGCGGGCCCGGGCATGGCGGCCTCCCCGCCGTCATGCCCGATGTCGGTATCAGGCGCTCTTTTGCGCCTCGATGGCTTCGCGCAGCAGATAGCCATGCGCGTCGCGTCCCTTGAGACGGCTGTCTTCGGGGTTCTTGATTTCGCCGTCCTTGAGGGCGTCGTATTTCGGCGTGAAGCCCAGGCCCGGACGATCCGGGATGGTCATCTTGCCGTTGACGGGGTCCGGCGTGCCGTCAAAGAAGTGCTTGCCGGTCATCCACATGCCGTAGTGGAATTCGACGGGGCCGCCATTCATGACACCGGCAAGGATGTGCATGTTAAAGATCGGCCAGCCGCCGCCATTGGCCATGGGCAGGTTGAACGCCTGCGCCAAATGGGCGGCCTTGAGGGCTTCGGTATAGCCGCCATTGTAGAGAACGTTGGGCTGCAGCACGTCGACGGCGTGGTGCATGACCAATTCGCGGAAGCGCCAGCGCCAGCCTTCCATCTGCCCGGCAGCAATCGGCACCTGAACGCGGGAGCGCAGATCGGCCAGAGCGCGGGCGTCGTTTTGCTGGATGGGCTCTTCGAACCATTTGAGGTTGCAATCTTCGACGCCCTTGGCGAGCATGAACGCATCGTGCGGGTTGAACCAGCAATTGGCGTCGATCATCAGATCCACATCGGGGCCGATGGCGTCGCGGGCGGCCTGCACGCGGCGGATGTCGTCCTTCCAGGTGCGGGTGGGCTCGCCACCGACAACCATCTTCAGCATGGTGTGGCCCTCGGCCAGGAACTTCTTGGCGTAGTCGGCGATCTGCTGTTCGTCAAAGAACGGGTAGCCAAAGGTCGCGTAGGTCATCGCTTCGCGCGAATAGCCGCCCAAAAGCTCGGAGATGGACTGGTTGGCATCCTTGCCGCGCAGATCCCAGCAGGCGATGTCGATGGCCGAGAGCGCGTTGACGATGACGCCGGTGTAAGAGCGGTTGTTGAGCTGCTTCCAGACTTTTGAGTGGATCGCCTCGGTGTGGCGCACATCCATGCCCTTGATGAGCGGGAAGATGTGCTCGCGAATGCAGGGCATGGTGGCCCATGGCAGGAACGAGCCGGTGACGCCCATGCCCTTGCGGCCGTCTTCGAGCTCGATTTCGACGAAAACGAACATGCGCGTTTCAATCGATTCCCCGATGCCGGGCAGGTCGATCTCGTGCCGGTGCAGGCTTGTAGTGATATTGGCGATCTTCAAAGTCTTGTCTCCTCGCTAGATTGTCTTTGTCTCAGCGGCATCCTCTTTGAGCGAGGACAGCCAGCGTCTCTTGCCGTGGAAAACGTGCTCTTCGCCGAGCCGGCGGGCGCGCTCCACATCACCGGCGGCGATGGCGGCAACCATGTCGCGGTGTTCTTCATTGGTCTGGGCCGGGGCATGAAGCGAGCGGCGCAGGAAATGGGTTTCGCGGATCAGATCGTCATAGATCCGGCTCGAACAGGCATGATCGGCGACCTGGGCGATCAGCCCATGGAAAGCGAGGTTGGCCTTGTAATAGGCAAGGATGGCGCGCTGTCCGATCGCCTCTTCCATTTCGACGATCAGATGATTGAGTTCGGCGATCACGCTGTCCGTGCGGCGTTCGGCAGCGCGGGCGCACATCAACCCGGTGAGGAGAGCGCGAACGTCGTAGTTTTCCGAAATCTCGGTTTCCGAAAGCTCGCGGACGAACACGCCACGGGCGGGAACGGCAACGAGAAGACCGGCCTGCACCAGGGCACGGGTCGCTTCGCGGACCGGGCCGCGGCTGACGCCCAATTGCTCGGCGAGGATATATTCATTGACCTTGCTGCCCGGCTCGAGCTGGCCCGACATCACCAAGCGTTCGACCTCGCGATACACCTGAGACGACAGGCTTTCGGCACGCTGGAGGGGTTTGACGGGCATGGGGATCACTCTCGCTGATTGGGCAGTCTCCCGATCCTCGTCAGTCTTCAATAAACTGTCAACAGTTTTCAAAACCATGGTTGTGCCGCTCCGCCCCTGTCTCATCCTGCCCGGCTCATCTGGTCCTCAAACAGCCAGCGCGCGCCAGATTCAGAGGCGATATCCTTGAGGCGTTGATAGAGGCCCGGGCCAATGGGAATGCCTTCGGCGCTGCGCTTTGCCTTGATGGCACGCTCGGGATCGCCGGCGACCTGCACGGGCTGTGCGGCATCGACGGCGGGCGTTGCGCGCAGATCGTCGGAAAAGCGCTGCACGTCGGCGGAGAAAGCATCGAGGGGGCGGAACAAATTGGGGTCGATGACGAGGAAGAAGTGCCCGACATCAAGCCCCTTGGGCTGTCTGGAATGCATCGGATCGGTGATCAGCGTCGAGCCGGACAGGCAGGACGCAAGGATGTTGACCATGGCGGCAAGGCCGTAGCCTTTGTAGCCTGCGGTTTCCGCGCCACCGCCGAGCGGGGAGAGGAAGCCGCCATTCATGACGACCGAAGGATCGAGCGTCGGGCGGCCCGAGGTGTCGAACCCCCAGCCCGGCGGCATCTCTTGCCCCTCAACGATCTTGTTGCGCACCTTGCCCGAGGCGACGGTCGTCGTCGCCATGTCGAGCACGAAGTGACGCCCATCGGCGCTCGGCGCGGCAAAGGACCATGGATCGGTCCCCAGCCGCGCCTGAGATCCACCGGTGGGAGGCACGCGGATGCCGAAAACCGAAGTGGCGGCCATGGCGATCAGACCCCCGTCGGCGGCGCGGGTGGTGAAAAAGCCAAGGGCTCCGAAATGGCCCGAATTGCGCACCGAGACCGCGCCGATGCCATTGGATTTGGCTTTGGCGATGGCGACGTCGATGGCTTGTGTGGCCGTGGCGTGGCCGAGACCACCATCGCCGTCGAGGAGGGCGCTGACCGGCGTTTCCTGGACGATATGGGGCGTGGGCGCGAAATTGATGGGGCGGGTCGCGCGGCGCTCGTCGTATTCGACCAGCATCGCGATGCCGTGGCTCTCGATGCCGTGCAGATCAGCCCAGGCGAGGACGCGCGCCGAAGCACGGGCGCGCTCTTCCGGCATGCCCCAGCTTTCGAAAATGGCCGCGGCCTGATCTTCGTGGGTCTGATAGTCGTGGACGATCACCGCTGCCCTCTCCCGATTGTCGACAGTTTACTGCTGCCGTTTTCTGGAGAGTGACTCGGTTTGAGTGCGAACAAAAGCTTGGTTTGAGTTTAATCAAAGCAAGCACAAAGTTTGTCGCCACTACCGTGAAGTGCCCGGCTGAACCTGGGCGATGCGGCGGTCGACGCTCATTGTGATGGCGAGGGTGATGAAGGCGAAAACCAGCATGCCGAGTGCCACGATGTGGGCCTCGGTCCAGCGCAATTGCTCGACATAGTCAAAGATCGCGATGGAGAGGACCTTGGTCTGGCCGGGGATATTGCCACCGATCATCATGACCACGCCGAACTCACCCACCGTATGGGCAAAGCCAAGGACCGTGGCGGTGAGATAGCCCGGGCGCGCCAGGGGAAGAATGACGAGAACGAAGGCTTTCCTGAAATCAAAGCCTAGGGAAAATGCGGCTTCGAGCGGTCCCGACCCCAGCGCCGCAAATGTGTTGCGCAGCGGCTGGACGACGAAGGGCAGTGAATAAAACACGGACCCGATGACGAGACCGGGAAAGGTGAAGGCGAGCGTGCGCCCGCCCCAGCTCGAGGCGATCCAGCCGCCGGGGCCGTTGGCGCCGAGCGCGATGAGCATATAGAAGCCGAGCACCGTCGGCGGCAAAACGAGCGGCAGGGCGACGAGCGCGTTGACGATAATTGTCCAGCGCGATTTCGACCGCGCCAGCCACCAGGCGATCGGCGTGCCGATGACGAGGAGGACGATCGTGGTGATGAAGGCGAGCGAAAGCGTGAGCTTGATCGCCGGCCAGATGTCCCAAAAGAGGCTCACTCGGTAAATCCATAGCCATAGGATGCGATGATCGCTCGGCCCGTTTCCGAGCCAAGGAATGCGAGGAATTCGGCGGCGGCCGCGTTGTCCGCAGAGAGCAGCAGCGCGTCTTGGGTGATCGGGGCATAGAGGTCTTCGTCGACGATCCAGCGCGAGCCATCATCGCGGTCGGCGATCTGGGAAAGGGCGACAAAGCCCAATTCGGCATTGCCCGTGGCAACGAACTGATAGGCCTGCGAGATGTTCTGGCCGATGACCAGCCGGTCGGCGAGCACTTCGGTCAGGCCGAGAGCCGCAATGACCTCCAACGCGGCGGCGCCATACGGAGCGGCCGCAGGCTCGGCGATCGCGAGACGCTCGAAATCGCCCTCAAGGCTTTGAGGACCCGTCACCGTATCGGGCTCGATCGAGAAGAGGACGAGCTTGCCGATAGCATAGGTGAACTCGCTGCCGATAACGCCGATCCCCTCATTAACGAGGCGGGCAGGCGTGGCCGAGTCGGCCGAGAGCAAGGCATCGAACGGCGCGCCCTGGGTGATTTGGGCATAAAACTGGCCGGTTGCGCCGAAGGAAAAAGCAATGCTCTGGCCCGTCTCAGTGGAGAAGGCGGCGCCCAGTTCTTCAGCTGCGGCGGTGAAATTGGCGGCGACGGCGATCTGAGCGTCCTGCGCTTGCACGGCGCCAAAAGCCATGAAGGTGGACGCCGCGATGACGGCTGAGGAGGCGAGGCGCACGAGCGTCCCTTCGATATGTACAACAGAACATATCGAAGTTTGCACAGCGCGGCGCTCACCACAACCGATATGTTTCTCCTGCCATATCGCTTTCGCGGGGCACGAAATGCTGGGCAGTGCGTTAGGACGGTGTTCAGCATAACAGGCGCCGGGCGCAAAATGGTCAAACTTCCATACCCGGCCTGCATTATGGATGGCACCAGATTCGCGACAGGAGGCTATCCCACATGCACGAGGCAGTTCTCGCCCGCTCGAGCCGGACCGACACGATCACGATCTATGAATGGATCAGCCGCCTGGCTCACCCGAAAAGCTTCATGGGCAAGCTGTTTCTGATCTGCTTTTTCGGCACCCATGTGCCACTGATCGGCTTTTCGATCTTCATTGTCTTCGCGACCGAAATTACCCTTGCCGAAATCTGGCCCCAGATGCTCGTGCTGCTGTTGGCGACAATAGCGGCGTTTGCGACGACGCTGTTTCTGGTGCACCACCTTCTGGCGCCGGTGCGGCTGGTGAGCGGCGCCATGGAGACATATGTCAAGACGCGGGCCCTGCCGAAACTGCCACTGCACCACGCCGACGACATGGGCCTCATGATGCGCAATGTGCAATCGGCGCTCGAAGAACTCGATTTTGCCATTCGCACCACCGATGCCAAGGCCAATGTCGACTTTCTCACCGGGCTGGGCAACAAGCGCTGGCTCAACACGCGCGGTGCCTTTGCCTTCGATCTGGCGCGGCGGCGCAATGAAAAGCTGTCGGTGATCGTTTTCGATATCGATCATTTCAAGACGCTTAATGACACATATGGGCACGCGAGCGGCGATATCGTGCTCAAAGATGTAGGCGAATTCGTTCGCGAGCACGTGCGACCACAGGACATCGTGGGCCGAATCGGGGGCGAGGAATTCTGCATCCTCGCCGTTGGCTGCGACCGGCTGGAGGCAGCGGCGATCGCGGAGCGCATTCGCAGCGCGTTTTTCGACCACGGGTTCCAGCTTCCCGGGCTTGCGCATGTGACGGCGAGCTTTGGCGTCGCTGAGATGAAGCCGGAGGCCACGACGCTCGATGACGTGATCGCGGCAGCGGACAACGCGCTCTATGAGGCCAAGGAGGCGGGCCGGGATCGGGTGATGTGCGCGGCTTGAGCGCTATTTTGGTAAAAGCGACCTGAGCGCCGCGACATCGTCGGCGATGGCTGCTGCGGATTTTTCCGCCATGGCGCGATAGTGGGAGAGAACGGCGCGGCCGGCATCGGTCAACTGTGCCCCACCCTGCCCCGAGCCTCCGCGTGAGGTTTCCACGAGCGGCGCGCCGAAGCCATCATTGAGCGCCTGAACGAGACCCCAGGCGCGCTTATAGCTCATGCCCATCCGCTTGCCGGCAGCCTGGATTGAACCGGTGGCTTCGATGCCTTCCAAAAGATCAGCGCGACCCGGCCCGATATAGAAATTTTCGCTCAGCGTGATCCGCAGATGGCCAAGGCCCGAAACTGGAACGGGCCGTTTCACACTCAGGCCGAAAGCGTTGCCGCCTCGGCGGCGAGAGCCTGGATCTTGTCGAAATCACCTGCCGCGATAGCATCATTGGGGACGACCCAGGAGCCGCCGACGCAGATGACGTTGGGGAGCGCCAAATAGGTTTTCGCCTTGGCCAGATCGATGCCGCCGGTGGGACAGAAGATGAGGTCGGCCAGAGGTGAGGCGAAGGATTTGAGAACCGGCGCTCCGCCCATGGCTTCGGCGGGGAAGAATTTGAGATAGGTGTAGCCCATCAGCGATGCCGCCATGGCCTCGGTGGGCGACGCGATGCCCGGCAGGAGAGGGATCGAAATGTCTTCGGCCGCTTCGAGCAGCGCGACGGGTGCGCCGGGCGAAACCATGAACTGGCAGCCCGCATCGCGCGACGCCTTCATATCCTTTTTCCGACGCACGGTGCCCGAACCGACGACAGCGCCTTTGACCTTGGCCATCTCTTCCATGACTTTGAGCGCATTTGGCGTGCGCAGCGTCACTTCGAGATTGGTGAGCCCGCCGGCGACCAGCGCTTCGGCGAGATTTCTGGCCGTTGCGACATCGTCATGGATGATGACCGGCACGACGGGCGCTGCGGAAAGAAGGGTTTTGAGCTTTGCAGCATCCTGGGCCAATTGCGATCTCCGTCGAAAAGTCTTGCACCGTGGCCACCTACTACCATGGGCTTTATTGAATTGGGAACCAAAAGTCCCTAAGTCATCGTCGCGGTCGCGTGCGGCCATGGAGAAGCAGGCGGGGAGCCACTCACATGATGCAGCAAATCAACGCGCTGACACCGATCGATGAGGCGCGTGCAGTGCTCGCCGCCGATTTCGACCTCACGTTTTCCAAAGGCGTGGAAAAGGAAACCCGTCCGGTTTTCGACAAGCTCAAAGACCGCATTCCCGAGGTGGAATGGCCGTTCTATGCGCCACTGATTTTCCAGATCAATAAATTGAAGCGCGAAAAGAACGCGGTGATTCTGGCGCATAATTACCAGACGCCGCAGATCTTTTTCGGCGTTGCCGATATCGTGGGCGACAGTCTGCAACTGGCGATCGAAGCGACCAAAGTCGAGGCGGATACGATCGTGCAGTGCGGCGTGCATTTCATGGCCGAGACGTCCAAGCTTCTCAACCCGTCCAAGACCGTCTTGATTCCCGACAGCCGCGCTGGGTGCTCCCTGGCGTCTTCGATCACGGCCGAGGACGTGCTGGCCATGCGGGCGCAATATCCGGGCGTGCCGGTGGTGACTTATGTGAACTCGTCGGCAGCGGTGAAGGCCGTGACCGATGTGTGCTGCACATCGTCCAATGCGCTGGCCATCGTCGAGGCGGTCGAGGGCGATACGGTGATGATGATCCCCGATCAGTATCTGGCCCAGAACACCGCGAAAAAGACCAAAAAGAAAATCGTCACCTGGGCAGGCGCCTGCGAAGTGCACGAGACGTTCACTGCCGACGACATCGCAGAGCTGCGCGCGGCGTACCCGGGCGCCAAGATCATCGCGCATCCCGAATGCCCGCCCGAAGTGATCGATGCCGTCGATTTCGCCGGATCGACGTCGGGCATGATCGACTGGGTGAAGACCGAGCGGCCGGCCAAGGTTGTGATGGTCACCGAATGCTCGATGAGCGACAACGTCGCCGCCGAAACCGAGGGCGTCGCGTTTTTGCGCGGGTGCAATATCTGCCCGCACATGAAGCGGATCAATCTCGAAAACATCCTCTGGAGCCTGCATACGGGGACCGAGGAAGTGACGATCCCGCAAGAGCTGATGGCCCCGGCGCGGGCGGCTGTTGAGAAGATGATCGGGTTTTCGACCCGGAAGGGCTGAGGCTGGGGCGGCTTTCACTGGCGCTCAACGCGCCCCTCCACCCGAACGCTCTCCCCAAGGGAGAGGGTGTTAGGCGGTGGCAAGAATGACCGATCTCGTTCGGTCTTGAGCTCAATGCCTTTGCCACTCCCTCGGGCGTCGTCCCGGCCTTGAGCCGGGACCCAGTATGCGCCGAGACGGCGGGTTATCCATAAGCGCGGAGCATACTGGGCCCCGGCGCAGGGCCGGGGTGACAGGGTGGTGCGCTTGGTGAGGCTGGGCGGCGTTCACTGGCGCTCAGGGCCCTACTCCAACCGCATCACGAGCATGACGATGTTGGCATCCGGGTCCGAGACAAAAGCGGTGCGCTCGCCCCAGGGTTGGTCGGCGGGCGGGGCGAGGACGGTGATGGCGTCGGCCTCCAGCTCGGCGACACAGGAGTCGACGTCGTCGATATAGATGCACAATTCGATGCGGTGGCCGGTGGCGGGGCGTTGGGGCTGGCCGTGCAGCGGGGTGGCGCTGATGCGGCCGATACCGATTTCGCTGGCGCCGAATTTGAGGGTGAGGAACTCCGGTTCGCCCTCGGGCGGGAACTGATAGCTTTGTTGCCCGCCGAGGCGCTCGCGGTAAAATTGCAGGCTGGCGGCCATGTCCGCGACCGACAGCATGGGCATGATCTCGCTAGCTCTGGACATTTCCCGCTCCACAATCTGGCCCCACTGACGTATGAACGCGCAAAACGGGCGGGGGAGCAATGGACATCTTCGACAATGTCTT
Source organism: Pelagibacterium luteolum (assembly GCF_900100665.1). Lineage (GTDB taxonomy): Bacteria > Pseudomonadota > Alphaproteobacteria > Rhizobiales > Devosiaceae > Pelagibacterium > Pelagibacterium luteolum. Next base: position 50,903 of record NZ_FNCS01000007.1, on the reverse strand, counting down.
TAACGCCGAGGGCGTGGTGATCGTTGGCGCGGGGCTGGCGGGACTGTTCTGTGCCCTCAAGCTTTCGCCGCGGCCCGTGACCGTGCTGTCGCCGATGCCACTGGGATCGGGCGCGTCCTCGGCCTGGGCGCAAGGGGGCGTTGCGGCGGCGGTGGGCAAGGGAGACAGCGCGCATGCCCATGCGCTCGATACCGAAATGGCTGGTGCCGGGATTGTCGATCACGGCGTTGCGGAATCGGTGACGGCGGAGGCGGCGGCGCGGATCGACGATCTGTCGAGTTGGGGCACGCCGTTCGACCGCGACGCGCTGGGAGAGTTCATTCTGTCGCGCGAGGCGGCGCATTCGGCCAATCGCGTGGTGCGGGTTTCGGGCGACCGGGCCGGGCACGCGATCATGCAGGCGATCATCGCCAAGGTGCGGGCGACGCCCTCGATCCGCGTGGTCGAGGGGATAACGGCGGTCGATCTGGCCCATGCGGATGGCCGCATCATCGGTGTGTTCGGGCGCAAACTTGGGGATCGCTATGTCGAGCCGGTGTTCATCAGGGCGCGGGCGACGGTTTTGGCGGCTGGCGGATTGGGTGGGCTTTATGCAGTGACCACCAACCCGCCATCGGTGCGTGGGCACGCCATGGGCATGGCGGCGCGGGCCGGCGCTGTGATCGCCGATCCCGAATTCGTGCAGTTTCACCCTACCGCAATCCTGACGGGCCGCGATCCGGCGCCGCTGGCGACTGAAGCGCTGCGCGGCGAAGGGGCAACGCTGATCAACGAAAGCGGCGAGCGGTTCATGCTCGATATTCACCCCGACGCCGAACTGGCGCCGCGCGATATCGTGGCGCGCGCAAATTTCCGCCAGATCAAGGCAGGGCACAGTGTGTTTCTCGATACGCGGGCCGCGCTGGGGGCGCGGATAATGGACGCGTATCCGACCGTTGCCGAATATTGCCGCGTGGCCGGGATAGATCCGGTCAACGACCCCATCCCGGTGACGCCGGCGGCCCACTATCACATGGGCGGGGTGAAGGTGGACGAAGACGGGCGCTCGTCGCTCCCTGGGCTTTGGGTGTGCGGAGAGGCATCGTGTACCGGGCTGCACGGGGCCAACAGGCTGGCCTCCAATTCGCTGCTCGAAGCCATCGTTTACGGCGCGCGGATCGCCGAGGACATTTCGGGACTGGAGCCCGTGCGCTCCGTGCTGCCGCCGTTCGAGGGTATCGGCTGGGACGCGGAGATCGGGGCGAAGGCCGAGGACGTGCTGCGGAATTTGAGGGCCGTGAAGGATGTGCGCGCGGTGATGAGCGACGATGTGGGCGTCGAGCGTGACGAAGCCGGGCTGCGGCGGGCATTGCAGCGGTTGCTGGAGCTCGAGGAGACGGCAATCGAGGTGACGCGCGCCTATCTCAACATGACGACATCGGCGACGCTGGTGGCGGCGGCGGCGCTCAAGCGTACGGAAAGCCGGGGCGGGCATTTCAGGACCGATTATCCGCAGACGAGTGCGGCGTGGCAGACGCATACGGAAATGACGCTGGCCGAGGCGCGGGCTATTCGGGCGGGGGCTTAGTTCGCGTTGATCACCGCTTCGACTTCAGCGCGCGTGGGCGGGTTGCAGCCGACATAGCCGCAGTTGAGGCCGGCGGTGATGGCGCCGAACATCAGGATGTCGTGCAGCGTCTCGCTGTCGAGGGCCTTGAGCTTGCCGACGGCGAGGACATTGCGGTCGGCAAGGGCAGTCAAGATGCCGGCCATGAGGCTGTCGCCGGCGCCAACGGTGTCACCGAAAATGTCGGGGCGATGGATGGGGGCGCTGGCCTGGGCCGTGGTGGTAAAGGCGCGCGAGCCCTCCTCGCCCATCGTGACGACGACCAGTTCGACATTGGGGCGGGCCAGAAGGGCTGCTGCGTGATCGTCGATGGATTTGGTCGCATCAAGCGCGGCGAGGTCTTCGTCGGAGACTTTGACGATATGGGCAAGGTCGAGGAAAGCCGAAAGGCGCTGTTTGTAGCCCGCAAAATCAGAGATCAGCGAGGGGCGCACATTGGGATCGATCGAGAGCACAATGCCCTGCGCTGCAACCGATTTCACCACGTCGAGCCAGATTTCGGCGTCTTCCGGCTCAATGGGGAGAAAGCCGCCGATCTGGAACAGATCGATGGTCTGGGGCAGCGACGCCATGAGCTTTTCGCGCGAGATATCGCGTTCGGCAGTGCCCTGGCGATAAAACGCATAGGCGGGAAGGCCGCGGGCGTTGCGGGTGACGACGGCGAGCGTCGTGTTACAACCCGAACGGTCCTTGACCAAGGGCACGACGCCGGCCTGGTCGAGCGGCGCCATCAGCAGATCGCCAAACGTGTCGCTGGAGATGGGGCATAGAAAGCCGGCCTCCTGGCCGAGGCGGGCCAAGGCGATGGCGCAATTATAGGGCGAACCGCCCGCATGGGCACCCATTTCCAGATCGCTGCCGAGCGCATGGGGCTTGGCGACAAGATCGATAAGGCTTTCGCCGGCCACAACGAACATGAGGTGTCCTCCCCGAAACTTCGACCGTCTCTTAGCGGCAAGCCGCGCATTCGCCAAGATCACGGCGCAATGTTTGTACGACTAAAGTTCAGGGGTGCGCTTTGTTTGGCACGAGTATGGCTTGCGCATTCCGCGGGCGCCTGTAACAGTCCGCAACCGCTAGACGATCATCCGCAAATCGAGGGATTTTGCCATGGACACCATCGACATTCGCGTCGATCCCTTTCCCACGCAACGCATGCTGTCCGACCTTTGGCGCGCCACATGGGAAATCGACGGGCTCGCCGATTTCCAGTCCGTCCTGACCCGCAGCCTGACCCATGTCGGCGCCTATCTAAACGACGAACTCGTTGGCTTTGCCAATATGGCCTGGGATGGGGGCGTGCATGCGTTCCTGGTCGATGTGTGCGTGCATCCCGACTATCGCGACGGCGGCATCGGCCAGTCCATGGTGGACAAGGCCATCGAAGTGGCGCGCAAGCGCGGCGTGGAAAAAATCCACGTCGATTTCGAGCCGCATCTGCGCGACTTCTATCTCTCCTGCGGCTTCACACCGACCGATGCCGGCGTTCTGACGATCCGGTGACGACGATGAGCGATGAACGATTGACGGCGCTCGAAGAGCGCGCGGCATTTCAGGACAAGACCATCGACGAGCTCAATGACGTGATCGCGGCGCAATGGCGCGAGATCGACAGGCTCAAGCGCCGGCTGCAGGCAATCGACGACCAGATTGCCGCGGTCGAACAGATAGCGCGTTCCGGCAAGGCCGAACCGCCGCCACCGCACTATTAGTCCTCAGCACCAGCCGCGGCGCGCGCCGTCCCAAGGTCGCGCCAGGCCCTCGGCGACGAGCGTCATGCCCAGCGATTGGCCATCGCGGGTGATAACGCGCAGCTTGCGGCCATACTGATCCGCATCGCGATGGTCCCAGCGCCGCATGGAAAAGCCGCCTGCGTTCAGCAGCTCGACCATGCGCAGCGTGGCCCGATCGCCCAGCGCCTTTTCGGCGGGACAGGCAAAACCCCGCACTTCGGGGGTATCAATATCGGCAATGCGGATCGACTGACCCTCGATGCGGATCGTGTCGCCGTCGATAACGCAGGTGCCCCCTGCCCCGGCGCAGACCGCGAAGCGATGGGCGATGAGATCCGGCTGGGCTGTAACGGATGGCGACAGGGCATCGAGGCCAGGAACGCTGACATATCCCTGATCGATGGCGACATAACCGAGCGCGGCAACCGCCATGAGCGCAACGACCAGTTCGCCAAAAATGCCGCGTCGCCGGCGCGCGGCAGCCGCGTTGCGGCTGGCGTAACCACCACCCCTGCTCATGACCCCGAATCCCCTTATAGCCTCATGTGAGGATAGGGGGTGGTGCGCTAACGCCCGGTTAGCGCCAAGCCGGGGACTTTACCGATGGGGTCAGACCGCAAGGCAGAGATATTTGATGTTGAGGTAGTCCTCGATGCCGTATTTCGAGCCTTCGCGGCCAAAGCCCGACTGCTTGATGCCGCCGAAGGGGGCAGTTTCGGTGGAGATCATGCCGGTGTTGATCCCCACGATGCCATACTCGAGCGCCTCGGCAACCTTTGTGACCTTCGAGATGTCCTTGGCGTAAAAATAGGCGGCTAGGCCGAATTCGGTGGCGTTGGCGAGTTCGATCGCTTCCGCGACGGTTTCGAATTTGAAAACCGGAGCGACGGGGCCAAAGATTTCCTCGCGCGCGATCCGCATATCCTTGGTTGCACCGACCAAAAGGGTCGGTGGATAAAAGGTGCGCTCGCCGGTGGGCGCGCCACCCATGAGAATGTCCGCACCCTTCGCCGTCGCATCACCGACCAGTTCGGTGACCTTGGCGACGGCCTTATCGGTGATCAGCGGCCCGAGATTGACGCCCTTCTCCATGCCGTTGCCGAGCTTAAGATCGGCCATCTTTTCCTTGAGGCGTGAAACGAAGGCGTCGTGGATACCCGACTGCACGTAGACACGGTTGGCACAGACGCAAGTCTGGCCGGCATTACGGAATTTCGACGCGATGGCGCCATCCACCGCCGCTTCGACATCGGCATCATCAAAGACGATGAAGGGCGCGTTGCCGCCCAGTTCCATGCTCATGCGCTTGATGCCGTCGGCGCACTGGCGCATCAGGATCTTGCCAACATTGGTCGAGCCGGTGAAGCTGATCTTGGCGACTTTGGGGTTGGAACACAGCTCCTGCCCGATGGCCGCGGAATCGGTGCCGGGGACCACGTTGAAAACACCGGCGGGAAAGCCGGCCCGCTCAATCAACCGTGCCATTGCAAGCGCCGAGAGCGGGGTTTCTGCGGCGGGTTTGCAGACCACAGTACAGCCCACCGCGAGCGCCGGCGCCAGTTTGCGCGCGATCATGGCGTTGGGGAAGTTCCATGGCGTGATCGTCCCGACAACGCCGACCGGCTGCTTGATGACCGAAATCCGGACGTCGGGCGTATGGCCGGGCATGGTGTCGCCATAGACGCGCCGCGCTTCTTCGGCGAACCATTCGATAAAGCTTGCGCCATATAAAATTTCACCGCGTGCCTCGGCCCATGGCTTGCCCATTTCGAGCGTCAGGATGGTCGCCAGATCGTCGGCATTTTCCACCATGAGCTGGAAGAGCTTTTTCATCTTGTCAGCGCGCTGCTTGGCCGATTTGGCCGCCCAGCCCGGTTGGGCGGCGTAGGCGGCGTCGATGGCATCGCGCGTGGCATGGGTCGAAAGATCGGGAATCTGGGCGAGCACTTCGCCGGTCGCCGGATTGTCGACGCGAAAAACCTTGCCGCGGGAGGACACCGTATTCCATTTGCCGTTGATAAACCCGCCCGCGGCGACGAGCGAGGGGTCCTTGAGCTTGTCGGTCAGCGCTGCGGTGAGGGTCATTCCAGCCTCCTGTCGTTGTTCCCGATTGAACGCCCTGCGCGGCGCAAAAGCAATAAGTGGCGAAAAATGTTCGGTTTTTCTGGCACAGCGACTCGTCTTGTCTATAATACCAATTGAGGGGGCCAGTTTGGCCAGGACAAGCTAAGGGGACGCATGGACACGGGCCAGGACACCTACGCCTTTCTGTCACCGGACCCATCTATTCAGCGCGGAAGTCTGGCTGCGCACGTCACCGATCAATTGCGCACGGCCATCATGACGTCCCGGCTCGAACCGGGAACCATGCTCAACAAATCCGAAATCTGCACCCGTCTGGGCGTATCCCGCGCGCCGGTCGCCGAGGCGTTTGCGCGGCTGCAGGCAGAGGGGTTTGTTGATATCCTGCCCCAGCGGGGCACCACGGTGACGTTTCTCTCGGTGCGGGATGTTGAAGAGCTCGTGTTCATCCGCAAGGGACTCGAATGCCATGCAGTCTGGCTTCTGGCCCAGCGCGCTACGCCCGATCTGCTTGATGCGCTCGATGAAAATATCGCCGCCCAGCGCGACACCGCGAATAAGGACGAACGCGATCGTTTTCACGACCTCGACAGCGCCTTCCACGACATGCTGATCAGTTCACTGTCGTTTCGGCGGATACGCGCCATGGTGGAATCGGTGCGCAACAATCTTTCCCGGGCCCGCCAGATGACCAACACGCCCCAGCGTATCGCCATGGGCATCGATGAACATGCCGACATGGTCGACGCGCTGCGTGCTCGCGATGGCAACCGCGCCGCCTGGGTGATGGCGCAGCATCTCGAGGGCATCATCACCGAAGTCGCTCGCTTGTCCCGCGAACGCCCCGAATTGTTCAACGACGACATAACCATTCACGATTCCGGAACGATCCGTCGCGCCCTGTCCTCTTAATCGGGGCCATTGGAGCGATTATGTTGGGAGTTGGAAACGCTGGAGCGCTTCCACGCTAAACCAATCATGCGGACCATCAGGGTCCGCAACCGGAGAGTGTCATGTCCACCACCGCGCCGACCGTCGCCACCCCGCTATTGTTGCCAACAACGACGCGGCTCGGCCCCATCCACATCGCCGTGACCGACCCGGAGCGCGCGCTTGCGATCTGGCGCGACGTCGTGGGACTGACGCTTCTGGCGCGTCATGAGGACCGGCTGGAGCTGGGTGCCGGCGACAGCGTGCTCGTGGTGCTCGAAACGGGCGCGAGTGGGCCGGTGCCCCAGCATACGATCGGGCTTTACCACGTTGCGATCCATGTTCCGACGCGGCGCGACCTTGCGCGTATGCTCAACCGCGCCATTGCGGCACGGGTGCGGATTTCGCCTACCGACCATCTGGTCTCCGAGGCGTTGTACCTTTGGGACCTCGACGGCAACGGCATCGAGATCACGTTCGAAACGCCCTGGCGCGGGCGGTTCGTGGAGCATGACGAGTTGATGGCGATCACCCATGACGGCAAGCCCCATTCCGGGCGCGAGCCGATCGACGTGCCGGGCCTGCTCGCCGAACTCGATGGCGACGAGACACCGATGGCGCCGATGCCCGAGAAAACCCGCATCGGGCACGTGCATGTCCATGTCGACGACCTCGACACCGCGATGGATTTTTATCGCGACAAGCTCGGCTTTGCCGGCCAGCTGCTGTCGCGACGCTACGGCATGGGCGATGTCAGCCTCGATTATGTCCCGCATATCCTTGCGTTCAATATCTGGGCCGGACGCAATCCTTCGCTGCCGCCTGAGGGTGTGGCGGGGCTGCGGTGGTTTGAGATTGTCGTCGAGAGCGATAGGGTGCGCAGTGAGATCCTTGGTCGACTGGAAGCGGGCAACGTGGCGGTGACGCGAATAGAAGGTGGGATAGAGACCCGTGATCCGGCAGGGAACCGCGTCAAGATACTGGTGGGGTGACCGGTCAGGGCCGCCTTGCGATCATGTCGATTTCGACCTTGGCGCCGACCGCGAGGCCGGTGACGCCGACGGTTGTGCGGGCGGGGAGCTTGCCCTGTTCGAAATAGCTCACATAGGTTTCGTTCATTGCGGCGTAATCGCCATCGAAATCTGTGAGATAGATGCGGATCATCGTGACGTTTTCGAGCGCGAGGCCGATACCCTGCAAGATGATCGTGAGATTGTCCATGACCCGGCGGGTCTGGGCGACGATGCCCGCGGGCAGCGGGGCATCGGGATTGTCGGGATCGGTCGGCATCTGGCCGGTGACGAAAATCCACCCATCGGCTTCGACCGCGTGCGAAAATGGAGCCACTGGGCGCGGTCCGCGTTCTATCATGTGATGGATGGGCAGGCTCATCGGATCTCCTTGGGATCGGGTGACATTTGGCGGCACTGTGCTGTGCTGGCCATCCCGCGTCAATAAAGGGCGCTCGCGCAAAACAAAAGGCATTCGCTGATGGCTCAAACCCTCGACATACACCACGAACTCAACGGCAATCATGGACGCTATTGGGCCAAGCTCGACGATGCGCATGAGGCCGAAATGACCTATGTGCGCCGCGAGGACGGATCGATCGTCATCAACCACACGGGCGTGCCGCGCGCTTTCGAGGGCAAGGGCTACGCGCTGCAACTCGTGAAAAAGGCCGTGGACGATGCGCGCGAAAAGGGCTTCAAGATCGTGCCGCAATGCCCCTATGTCGCCGTACAGTTCCGGCGTCACCCCGATTGGGACGATCTGCTGACCTGATCACGCCGATTGCAGGTCGGGTTTGACCTCGCGATCGAAGAGGACAACCCGATTGCGGCCCCCCTCCTTGGCGGCATAGAGCGCGGCATCGGCCATCTCCGTGGCGAGATCGAGCGTATCTTCAGCCTGGATGACGACGGCGCCGATACTGATCGTGATGGCGATTGCCTGGCCCGTGGGCAACGACACCGGCTTGTGCGCCATCATGGAAATCAGCGCCGCCGCAACCTGCGCGAGCCCGTCTGTCGTGCCGCCGCGGATGAGGATGATGAACTCGTCCCCACCCCAACGAGCGCAGAGATCGATCGAACGCAGCGACAGGTTCAAACGCCGTGCCACCTCGACGACGACATGATCGCCGGCAGCGTGTCCAGCCGTGTCGTTGACCGTTTTGAAATTGTCGATGTCGATCAACATCAGCCCATTGGTCTGGCGCGGATCGAGTTCGCGGCGGCGATGCAGGCTGAAGCGCTCTTCAAAGCCGCGCCGATTGAGGATTTTGGTGAGATCATCGAGATTGACGAGGGACTGAAGCTGTTCGGTGCGCTGGCGCACCTGCGCTTCGAGATCGAGGCGCGCTTCGGTTATGGTGTCGGACATTTCGATAAGCGTTCTGGACAGACGCCCGATCTCGTCATTGGAAGGATCGGCAACCATGGTGGCGCGTCGGCCCTCGCGCAGAGCAACAAGGCCGCCCTCGACCTTTTCGAGCCGGGCGAGCACGACGATGCGGAAGATCAGCGACAGCGCCAGCGCCACCGCCAGTAGCACACCCGTAACGCCGAGGGCCATGGGCCAGAAAAGTCCCATATCGATAATGGCGCCCAAATCCATGACGGTGACGTTGTACCAGCCGATATGATTGAGATAGCCGACGCCGACCAGTCGGGGCTCGCCCTCCATATCGAGAATTGCGGTCGTGACGCTTGACGGGTTCTGCCGCGCTGCATTCATCAGGCCGCGCAATGTGGCCATCTCGGCTGGATTGTCGAGAAGTCCGAACACCGTGATTTTCTCGGCGATGTCCTTGGTGATCGAGCGAAAGTCGACGAGGGAGGCGTCGCGGTGAGCCTGAACGGCTCCGCTCTGGTCGACAAAGATCGATTCAATACCGGGCTCGGACAAATCGACGACTTCCCGGATAAAGCCGGACAGATCGAGGCCCGTGCCCACCATGCCGAGCACGCGGCCATTCTCGGTCACGATGCAGTTTATCCAGACCTTGGTGACCGCCAGAACGTCATCGACATTGACGTTGGGGTAGCACCCCTCGCGGCGCTGGGTCGTGGCGTAGTACCAGGAATCGCGCTCCAGCTCGGGGTCTAGGGTATAGCTGAAGGGGTCGTCGCCATAGCTGTTCTGGGCGTCGTTGAAATAGTAATTGCCCGATGCATCGGCGACGACGAACACGCTTTGATCGGAAAACGCTGCGCGGTAGTGCTCCATTTCAGCGAGCCCGCGCTCGCGGGCCACGGGGTCGCTTTCATTTGCCAGCCAGTCGAGCAGAGCTGGCGCACGCACGAAGCTTTCGGCCAGCGACAACTCGCGATTGAGCGCCTCCATGCCGCGAAAGCGATCATACTGAACCTGCCGTTCGGCGATCATCGTGCCGAACTGCAGGGTCAGATGATCAACGATCCGATAAAACGCGAACGCACCCGCAGCGCCAACAACGAGTAATGCCGCCAACACCAGCAGCAAGACCCGTGTGCGTAAGCTGCGACCGATCATCCGGCCTATAAGCGATTGTGCCATCGCCCCAACGATCCCCAAACCCACGCGCAGCGTGCACGCCGGGCAATGGGAAATCGTATCGCTCTAATGGTTACCGCAGCGTCAACCAATTGCCGATTGAACAAAGCTCGCGGCAGCTGCCAGCTCGGTCTGGGTGATCTCATGGCCACCCTCGTGCCAAGCGATCTGGACGCTGGCACCCTGTTTTCCGAACCAGTCGGCCAGGGCCTGGGTCTTTGGCGCGGGGCAGATCGGATCGCGCTTGCCGGCGGTAATCAGCACCTTGCGGCCGGTAAGGCCAGCGACATCGGACGGAATCCACGGGATGAGCGGATGCATGAGAACCGCTGCATCGACCAGATCGGGGCGCGCGATCATCACCGAGGCGAGGATGTTGGCGCCATTGGAATAGCCAAGCGCGACCAAAGGGCCGTCCGATTTCAGGCCTTCAAGAAAGCCCGCCATCTTTTCGGTCCGCAGGCGCAGATCGTCCATGTCATAGACGCCCTCGCCGGTGCGCTTGAAATAGCGCAGCGAACCGCCTTCGGAAACGTCGCCGCGCGGGGCGATCAGCCGAGCATTGGGCAGCAACTGCCGGCCAAGACTGAAGAACTGGTTTTCGTCACCGCCCGTGCCGTGCAGCAGCACAAGCGTCGGCGCTCCGGCTTCGGACGCGGGATGCTCTTTGAAAACATACGTCTCGATCATGGCTTAATCCTTGATTTCAGGCAGGTGCGTTTCGAGCCAGGCGCGACGGTGCTCGTGCTGGCTGGGGAGTTTCAGCGCTTCACCGAGATGTGCGGTGTCCTCATCACGGTCGAAGCCGGGCTCATTGGTAGCGATCTCGAACAGGACACCGCCGGGGGTGCGGAAATAAATCGCGAAGAAATAATCGCGGTCGATGACCGGGGTTACCTGATAACCGGTGTCGAGCAGCGACTGGCGCACCGCCAATTGGGCGTCGCGATCTTCCACGGCGAACGCGATGTGATGCACCGAACCCGAGCCAAGTTCGCCACGCGGCATGTTTGGCAGGGTCTGGAGATCGATGACGTCGGCCCCATTGCCGCCGGGCATCACGAAGCGCTTGATGCCCTTGGCCGTATCGGCGTGTTCGTAACCCATGAATTTGAGCAGTTCTTCGCTGGCCCCGCTGTCGCGAAGGCGCAGGGTGGCGCCGGCAAAACCGCGAATGGCTTCATCACCAGCGACGCTGCCGCCGGTCCACGCGTTGCGCGCGTCGTTTTTGGCTTCGACGAGAGCGAAATGATCGCCATCGACAGCCGTAAAGCGCAGGCGCTTTTCACCGAAGGCTTCTTCGGAAACGACGCCCTCAACGCCCTTTTCGGCAAAGCGCTGCTTCCAGAATTCGAGGCTGCCCTCGGGCACCGAAAACACTGTTTCTCCGACTTCACCCGTGCCGGGCCGGCCGCGGATGATGTGGGGGAAAGGGAAATATGTCATGACCGATCCGGGCGTCCCGGCTTCGTCGCCATAATAGAGGTGATAGACCGACGGCTCGTCGAAATTGACGGTTTTTTTGACCCGGCGCAGGCCGAGCGTGTCGGTGAAAAAGCGGTTATTGGCATCAGCATCGCGCGCCATTGTCGTGACGTGGTGCAAGCCCTTGATCTGATTGAGCATGGTTTCAACTCCAATCTTGTGTTGGAGCCAATATAGGCCAGAGACCGGGATGGATAACCGGCAGTTTGGTTCATTGATTATTCGATATTAGCGAACGGTCAGCCCTTCGATATGCGATAGGCGCAGCGGCGGGCGCCGGCGACGATGTGATCTTCACGAACGACCTCCGCATCGGGGCCAAGCACGTCCTGGAATACGGCGAGTTCGGCGCGGCAGAAGTTTTGGCAGGCTGTGGCGGCAGCGCAGATGGGGCAGTGGTTTTCGTAGAGCTTGTAGCCGCCCTCACCATCGGTCTCCCAATCGGCCATATAGCCCTCGAGAGAGCGCAGATCTGCGAGACGCGCCACGCGCTCGCCAAGTGAGGACGCGCCTTCCATGGCTGCGCGGTAAGCGGTTTTGGTGCGCTCTTCGCGGGTGTCGATGATTGTGGAAAGCGCGTCGGGACCGAAGGCATCGCCGACGATGCCCAACAGTTCGACGGTCAGCGCCGCGTGCGTATCAGGAAACCGAGATTGGCCCTTGGCCGTCAAACGCCAGAACTGGGCGGGGCGCCCTACACCGCGCGACTGGCTCCAGCACTCGACGAGACCGTCTTCGGAGAGGCGCACCAATTGCTGGCGCGCCGCCTCGCCCGATGTGCCCAGCGCCTTGCCCAGCGCAGCAGCCGTCGCGTCCCCATGCATCTTGAGATGAAACAGGATACGCTCACCGGCATTACGCGGCGACCAGTAGGCGATAGGCGCTTGCGGCGAAGGGGCGGTGGGAACGTCTATTGACATGGCTCCAAGCGGACATTTAGAAAGCTCTCACTTGGAAAATACAAAGACCGGCCGCCAAGATCAACCCTTCGCGTTGCGTGACGACCGACTGGCGGCTCAGGTCGCCCAAAGGCATCTATGACCAAACCGCAGCTTTCGACATCGCCCGATACCGCCACCCGTCTCGCCCTGAACTGCGCCGACCATCCCGCGGCGCGCGAAGCGGTGCCCGCGGCGCAATTTACCAGCGCCATGAGCGCCCTTGCGTCGTCTGTCTCGGTGGTGACCGCAGGCGTCGGTGGTGAGCGACAGGGGCGGACGGTGACCGCGTTGCTTTCGCTTAGCGCCGAGCCCCCGGCCATCCTCGTTTCGATTACCCGAGACAGTGCACTGGCGGCGATGATCGAAGAAGCGCAAGCGTTTTCGGTTTCGGTTCTTGCAGCGGATCAGCAATCCGTTGCCGACGCCTTCGCCGGCTTTGGTCCTGCCGAACGCTTTTCTGCCGAACAATGGGAAGCGTGGCCCTCAGGCCAGCCCCGGCTCGACGGGGCGGTTGCGACCCTTGATTGCCGCCTGTCGGGTGCTATCGAGATGGACACCCATGTGCTCTACGCGGGCATCGTGCTTCATACCCAGACCCATCCCGACCGCGCGCCGCTGCTCTGGCACCGGCGCCATTATGCGGTCTTGGATTCCGACGGCGTCTGATCGGCCACAGCGACTTGGTCCTCAGTGACCTGCGTCTCCTGCACAGGCTCCGGGCGGGTCTGCCGCCGGTGACGCGCCATGGCGATACGCCTGCGGACAAGATGCAACAATTCGCGGCCATTGACGAAAAGCGGCACCCTGGGCTTTGGCTCGTCATGATCAATGGCGAGACCTGCCGCCGTCACATTACCATCGACATCAGCATCGTGGACGATCAATTCCAGCGGCCCGATGGCGACGCGGTCACCCTGCTCCGCACCACCGCCCAACCGCTCGCGCATGTATTCTGCGATGGTCTTGTCGAGTGAGATATTGGGGCCGATCGGCGCGTCGTACGCATCCCTGAGCGCCGAGAGCGGACGTTCGGGATTGATCTTGAACTCGCCGAAAAAGTCTTTGTCGTCGGCCTCCACTTTGGTGGGGCTGGCAAACAGCCGGTCGAGGAGGCGCGTATAGCGCGGCGAAATGAACATATAGATGTAGTCGCCGGGCCGGATACGCCCAGCATATTGGTAGCGCATGGAGTGGCCATCGCGCACGATCAGCGATGGCCGCGCCCAACGCGGCAGACGTTCGCCCTCGGCCACCGGGCTGCCCTCGACGACGTGGTAGACGATCAGTTCGTGATGGGCGTTGCCCGGGAGTTCGAGCCCAACGCGCTCGACCGGGCCGATACGCGGCGGAACGATGAGGCCCAGCCATTGCGCCATGGGCTTGATGGTCCACCCCTGGATCAGAAGCGACGTCAGAACGATGATGAAGGCCGTGTTGAACAGCGCCTCGCCATTTTCCAGCTGGGCGATGAGCGGCAGTATGGCCAGAAGGATCGAGACCGCGCCACGCAGGCCCACCCAGGAAATGAAGGCGATTTCGTCGCGGGCGTAGTGGAAGGGCAAAAGGCACAGCCACACGGCGACCGGCCGCGCCACGAACATGAGGACGAGCGCCAGCGCCAGCGCCGGTAGCGCCACCGCTCCAAATTGTGAGGGATAGGCAAGGAGCCCCAGAATGAGGAACATGGCGATCTGGGCAAGCCATGTCATGCCGTCCTGAAACTTGGCCAGCGTGTCGCGCCCACGCACCTTGCGATTGCCCGCCACAAGCCCGGCCACATAGGCGGCCAGGGCTCCCGACCCGCCCAAAAGGCCGGTGAAGGCAAACAAGAGGACGGCCATCGACAGAACGATGATGGGATAGAGCGCGCCTTCAAGCGTAACGCGGTTGATGATGAAGACCATGGCAGCGCCGCCCAAAAGCCCGAGCGCCAGACCCAGCCCCATCTGCAGGCCGAAGCCGGCCAGAAACTGGCTGGTGAGCCCCGAAAGCGAAGCGCCCGAGACCAGCAGTTCGACGAACATGATGGTGAGAAAGATCGCCATCGGATCGTTGGACCCGGACTCCACTTCCAGCGTCGAGCGCACCTTGTCGCGAATGGTGATGCCACCGACGCGCAGGAGGAAGAACACGGCCGCCGCGTCTGTCGAGGAGACGATGGCGCCCATCAGCAATGCCTCGATCCAGCCAAAGCCGAAGACGAGCCGCGCCACCATGCCTACGATTGCCGTGGTGAGAAGGACCCCGACGGTTGCTAGAACGATCGATGGCGCTGCCGCCTGGCGGAAGGATTTGAGCGGCGTGCCGAAGCCGGAATCGAAAAGGATGACCGCCAGCGCGAGCGAGCCGGCGAAATAAGCCATGTTATAATCGGAAAACTCGATCCCCAGCCCGTCGGTGCCCGCGGCGAGCCCGATCCCGAGGAAAATGAGCAGCAAAGGCGCGCCGAAGCGAAACGCGATAAAGCTGGTGAACACTGAAACAACGATGAGGCCGGCGCCCACGAGGAGCAGCGGATAAATCCAGTCGATCATCCTTTAAAGACCCGATCGAAATGTGTGGCAGACGACCGCGAACGGCCTGTAAATCAATAGGGACAATGATTACGGCACCATTGCGCCGCGTCCAGCCCCGCAACGACGAAAATCGCCCGGTGCGACAGAAAGTTATCCCTCGGCGCCAGTCTCGGTATCGATCCAGTCAAGATAGGCCGGATGACCCATCTCGATGGGCGTCGCGACGATCTCGGGCACCTCATAGCTGTGATGCTTTACGATGGCGGCTTCGAGCCTGGAATAGAGGTCGAGGCGACTCTTGAAAGTGAGCATGATTTCATCTTCGCTGTGCAGCGCGCCGTTCCAGTGAAAGTGGCTCGTGACCGGATGCATTTGGACGCATGCCGCCAGCCGCTCCGTCAACACGGCCTCGGCAATGGATCTCGCCTCGTCTTTGGAGGACGTTGTGGTCGTCACCACGATCGCATTGGTCATATTTTCCCTTTCTTATCAAGGCTTGGGCACCAGAGTTCTTGCCAGCAGGCCCATAGCCGATAATATCGCGCGTCATTTCCGAAAACTGTCCTGCCGATGGAGGCTGAGAACATGTCTGGCACTTTGCTCAATACGGGGCGGCTCGCTTTGGTTGCAACTTTGGCAGGGAGCCTTTTGGCGACCGCCGCCATTGCCCAGGAGGGCACCACCGACGACCCGCGCCTGTTCACTCCGGGCCAGTTGACCGTCGCGACATCCGATCCGGTCTATCCGCCCTGGATGATGGACAATGATCCCGCCAATGGCGAAGGGTTTGAAAGCGCGCTGGTCTATGCCATCGCCGAACAGATGGGCTTTGCACCCGAAGACGTGGTCTGGGTGCGCGAGACCTTCGATCAGGCGATCGCACCGGGCGCCAAGGACTATGATTTCGGTATCCAGCAGATTTCGGTCACCGAAGCCCGCTCCGAGATCGCGACCTTCTCGGATGTTTACTACCAGCCTGAAAAGGCCGTCGTCGCCCTGCCCGACAGCAGCGTCGCCAGCGCCACGAGTTTTGACGAATTGCGCGAGGCCAATTGGGGCGTTGCGGTCGGAACCACCGATCTGACCTATCTCCAGGACATCCTGGGCATCGACGACGCTGCGGTTTACGACGATCAGGTCGGCGTGTTCCAGGCGCTGCAGGGCGGCCAGATCGACGCCACCGTCGTAGCGCTCCCCACCGCGCTGTTCGTGACGGCAGTTCAGGTGCCCGACGCTGCGATCACTGCCATCCTGCCCAAGGATGAAAACGACCTCGGCCACGGCCTAATCTTTGAACAGGGCAACGAAATCGTCGGCTGGGTCAACGAAGCGATCGGTGCGCTCGAGGCCGATGGCACGATCGATGCGCTGGTTGCCGAATATCTGATCGCCGATCCCGATCTGCCGGTCATCTCTGAATGACTACTGGCACCGTGCCGGAGACTAAAACGACTGCCGCGGACCCTGACATGGGTTCGCGGCGTACACCGCCGCCGCCCCGCAAGAAAACCCTGACCGCCACCGAGCGCTACGTGCCCTCGGTGATTTCGATCGCCATGGTGCTGATCGTTTTTGGCCTTGTAGCCCAGGTGGTAACCTCGGCCGAGCAATGGCCGCGCATCGCGCGCCAGTTCTTCGATCTCGGTGCGATGGCCACCGCTTTTCCCAATGTACTGCGCGGGTTCTGGATCAACGTACAGGTCTGGGCCGTGTGCCTGTTTTCGATCATGGTGTGGGGATTGGTGCTGGCGCTGATGCGCTCCCTGACAGGACCGTGGTTTGCGCCACTGCGCGTGTTCGTGGTCCTCTATGTCGACCTCTTCCGCGGCCTGCCGGTGCTGTTGCTGGTGCTGATCTTCGGGTTCGGCATCCCGGCGCTCAACCTGCCCGGACTGCCCAATTCGGCGCTGTTCTGGGGCGCAACCGCGATGGTGTTGTCCTATTCAGCCTATACCTCGGAAATCTACCGCTCGGGGATCGAGGCCGTTCACGACGGCCAGCGGGCCGCGGCCAAGGCCTTGGGCCTGAGCCAGTGGCAGGCCATGCTCTATGCGATTTTGCCCCAGGCGATCCGCAACGTCATACCCGTCCACCTCAACCTCGCCGTAGCGCTGCAAAAGGACGTGGCGCTGCTTTCCGTGATCGGGGTGCGCGATGCCGTGCGCGAAGCGCAGATCTATACGGGCATGACCTTCAATTATTCTTCGCTGATCGCGGCGGCATTGCTGTTTCTGGTGGCCACCATTCCCATGGCGCGGCTGACCGATTACATCGCCAAGAAGGATCGCCAGCGACGCCTCATGGGGGCCTTGTGACCACACCACGTATTTCGATCGAAGGTCTCACCAAATATTACGGTGAGGTACTGGTGCTCGACGACGTCAATCTGGCTGTCGCGCCCCATGAGGTTGTATGCCTTATCGGCGCCTCGGGGTCGGGCAAGTCGACGCTGTTGCGCTGCATCAATTTACTGAGCGAGTTCGATTATGGCACCATTTCGCTCGATGGCGTTTCGGTCGAAGACCCGATCTGGGGCCGGAACGGACTCTATCGTCGCGTGGGGATCGTCTTTCAGGCGTATAATCTCTTTCCCCATCTCAGCGTGATCCAGAACATTACGCTGGCACCGCTCAAGGTCCACAAGACCGCAAAGCAAGAGGCGCTTGCCACCGCGCGGGAATTGCTCGCGGCCTTCGGCATGGCCGAATTCGAAAACGCTTATCCCGAGCAATTGTCCGGCGGCCAGCAGCAGCGGGTGGCGATCGTCCGGGCCCTGGCGACGCGCCCGGAAGTGCTGCTGCTCGACGAGGTGACAGCAGCGCTTGACCCTGAACTCGTCGGCGAAGTGCTGGCCATCATCAGGCGACTGAAGACCGAGGGTATGACGATGATCATCGTCACCCATGAAATGGGCTTTGCGCGCGATGTGGCGGACCGGGTGTGCTTTCTGGCCGATGGGCGGATCATGGAAGAAGCCAGGCCCGAGGCACTGTTTTCTGCGCCGCAACACCCGCGCACGCAGAAGTTTCTGCAACGCATCATCGAGGCGGGACGGCTCTAAAGGGGAACCGCGGCATGGGTCCGACGTTTGGCACCCAACCGTCGGAGATTGCCATGCGTTTCAAACCTCTTCTCGCCACGATTTCTGCCGCGCT
This sequence comes from Pelagibacterium luteolum, assembly GCF_900100665.1. Taxonomy (GTDB): domain Bacteria; phylum Pseudomonadota; class Alphaproteobacteria; order Rhizobiales; family Devosiaceae; genus Pelagibacterium; species Pelagibacterium luteolum. Next base: position 32,918 of record NZ_FNCS01000007.1, on the reverse strand, counting down.
CGTGATGGTCCCGCCGGCGCTGGCTCAGGACCTCGCCTCGCCCGAAGGCATTTGGGAGATCGATTCCCGGGATTCGCGCTATCAGGTCGAGCTATGCGGAGATGATGGTCAATCGCTCTGCGGCACGCTTGTCTGGCTCGCCGAGAGCGCCCAGAGCGAGGAGAACCTGCAATACATGAACTCGACGATCATCGACCACGCCGAGCCGACGGGTGAAAACAGCTGGAACGGCCGGTTGTCCCTCTGGGGCCAGTCGGCAAATGGGACCATCACGCAGGTTTCCGACGACACGATCGAACTCGAAGGCTGCGCCTTCATCGTCGTCTGCCGGACCTACACGCTCAATCGCTATTCCGACGTCTAGAACGCAAAAAGCCCGCCATAACGGCGGGCTTTTTTGTGTATTGGTTGCGGGGGCAGGATTTGAACCTGCGACCTTCAGGTTATGAGCCTGAGTTCAGCAAGTTCACGAAAACCCTAGCATTGCTGAGTATATAGGCGAAACGCATTGTTTTTCATGTTAAATTTAGCGTGGACTACGTTGCGTTGAATACCGATGTATCGCACGCTATAGTGACTAGATTGCGGACACAGTGCGGACACGATATGAGCGAAAAGCTGACGGACAAGATCGTGCGTTCCCTCCCGTTTCCCCCAAGCGGCAATAAGATCACTTACTGTGGCGAGTTGAAAGGATTTGGTTGCCGCGTCACCGCTCACGGCAGCAAGGCTTTCATCTTAAACTATCGTGCTGGAAAGCGAGAGCGGCGCCTTACCATTGGGTCATATCCGGAATGGTCTGTCGCGCGAGCCCGAGAGCAGGCTGCGCATTTGAAAAGGCAGATTGATCTCGGCAGTGATCCGCTCTCGCTACGCAACGCTGAAAAGTCAGCGCCCACTGTCAAAGATCTTTTTGACCGCTATTGCATCGAGCACTTGCCAACCAAGGCACAACGCTCGGCAGCGGACGACAAGTCTATGTGGCAGGGATTAATCCTGCCCCGGCTCAGCCAAGTGAAAGTAAAAGACCTCACTGCAGCTGATGTGGATGCTCTTCACCGCGAAATAACGCGCGACAGACCGGTGAGGGCCAATCGGGTGATCGAGGTGCTGAGAAAGGCGTTAAATCTCGCGGTGCGATGGGGCTGGCTAGAGAAAAACCCTGCTGTGGGCGTCAGGAAAAATCCAGAACAACCGCGTGATCGATATCTTGGCAAAGCAGAGCTCGCGAGCCTTGCTTGGGCCATGAATGCTCACGGACCATCGACGAGCTTGGATGCTATTCGACTGATCATGTTGACAGGCGCCCGCAAAAGTGAGGCTTTGAAAGCGGAGTGGGCCAACATCGATTTTGGTGCTGAAGTATGGATCAAGCCATCTCACCACACAAAACAGCGTAAGGTACACAAGGTGCCGCTTTCGGGAGCCGCCATCGCCCTCCTGAAATCGGTCCAGGCAAAAATGCTCTCAACCCGTTTTGTCTTCCCGTCGCCCACCAAAGTGGGTCCGCTTCAAGACGTGAGAAAAACATGGGACAACCTTGTCAGCGTTGGTACCATCCATATTTGGAGATCAGTCGTCGGCTTCCCCGAGTTAGAAGCTCAATTAGGAACGTTGCTAGATCGGCAGCCGACTTTGGCTGAGCTACACTCCTTTGCGAAAGCGCATGAGCTATCGTTACCTTCCGGTCTTCAAGGAGTTCGGATCCATGATCTACGGCATACTTACGCCTCGCTGCTCGTCAGCAGTGGCGCTTCGCTGCCGTTGATCGGCGCATTGCTCGGTCACACCCAAGCCCAAACCACGCAACGGTATGCCCATCTCTCAGATGATCCACAACGCGCAGCGACGGAGCTGATCGGAAACATTTTGTCTAAGGAGAATTCAGATCGCCCCCTCTGATCAAGTCCCCGAAGGCCTAGATGCAAACGCATATCTAGATGCCGAACGGCTTTTCCGCAAGACTGGCGACCTCAGGTACCTCGTAATAGCAATCGGCCGGCCCAAGAGCAGCTTTTTCGATGGGGATCAGGTAATTCCCCAATGGGCCTTCGAAGCGTGCCGGGAATATGCAGAACTCATTAGAGGCCTAACTCGCTTGGAACGGAAGCGCCTCCGGTCGACATCTGCCAGACCCGTATTCGAGGACAAGGACCAAGCCCTATACAAGCGAGCGATTGATAAGCATCTCGGGCACACCGGGAAGGCACCGATCCCCCTCGATCAAGCGCTTAAGGAAGAGGGACTGCACGACCCCGATAGGCGCCGCCGCTATCACCAATATCGGCAGGAGGAAATGCGCGTTGATCCGCAGACCGCAGACGATGACGCTGGCTTAGAGTTCAACAGGAGGATCGAGGAGCGGGCAATTGCTCGCAACGGCAGGCCCAAGGGTGGTCGCCAAAACGACTGAAAATTTCTGCTGCGTTTTTTTCAGTTATCCTGCGCCATCGTTCCCTTATCCATCGGTGAACAAAATCACTGACAAGAAAGGGATACTATGAAAAGCGATAGAGATCGGCAGGCAGGAAGCGGCAAGGTTGGCCCTACTATCCTCGATGGCTTTCTGACAACCGAAGAACTTGCTGAAGAGATAGGCGTTCATCGCACGACGTTGGCTAAATGGCGCATGGAGCGTCGTGGCCCCCCTTTCACCAGACTTGGCAAGCGAATTCTTTACAGCGTCGAAAGACTGCGAGCTTGGCTAGAGGCGAATGAAACTTCGTCAATTCCTGATTTGAAGAAGGAGCGCCGGTAGAGCAGGTGTCCCTAGGATGCCAACTTTAACAGACGTGTCTTCCAACGTTGGAGCGAGCCAACCCATGCCCTTCCCAAACCCGCCAGGCGGCCCCCTAGTAACGCGGCGACAAATTGATGCAACCAATGCCGCGAGCGAACGAGTAATGACCGACCTAAGAGCGATCCACAAACAGATAATGGAACGCTACCTACTCGGCAAACTGAAGGCGAGCCAATACGCAGTCTTGGCCGCAATCTCTGCTCGGACACTTGCGTGGAGGAAAGTGATTGAGGTGATCCCATTGGACGTATTCAGCCGGGGAATGCGTGATCCAATGGACAGAACTGAACCGCATTTCGACAGCTACGGCGTGCCATATTTTTCTGGGACCGGCTTAGACAAGTTGACGGTAAGACGCGCGCTGACCTCGCTTGTGGACCAGGGTGCAATCAGCCGGTACGAAATGCACACAGCATCCCGCAAGGTTCATGCATTCTCACCGATTAGCCAAAAATGCCTTGTGGCAATATTTGACCGCAACCAAGTCCCGTGGCCAAATGCGCTTCCCAGCGTTGAGTTCGCTAGCGAAAGCCTCAGCGAACTGGAGTGCTTCATCGTGCAGCGGTTCTTCAAGGTAACCTTCGAAAACACACAAACTCCAGTATGAATTTCTATATTTTTTCTGTGTGTTTTTTGAATGCGCCCGTATGCATTTTGATCAGCTCCGTATGAAATACTCTCCCCTTAATAATACGAATAAAACAACACTATTTATTATTACTACTTAACTCGCTTCGGACTTCGTCCTTGCGCGTTCATCCATCCCCTCTAGAAGCAAGAAATTTCCAGAAAGCATGACATCGATATGTTGGCGATCAGAGGAGACTACCCGGCACTCCACTGAAGCGGACGCCTGGCGAACTAGTTCTGCAAGCATTTTTGCTCAGCTCACTGGGGGCATGAGCCTATGAATGATACGGGTAGAGTTTTCAGACCGGTTGTCGACTGGGCAACAAATTGCTTTACAGGCCGCTGGACTTCATCGGTCGCGATGGCAAAAAATGTCACACTCCATAGGGATGTTTAAAATGCCGTTTTTCGCTATTCGCGCAGCGCGTCAATGAGCTTTAACGCCAACTCTGCTCGGTCACCTTCCATCGCAGCAACTTTGAGCTGAATTTCGATTTCAAGCTCAGTCCGTCGCTGTGAACGTTGCCCATCACGGGTCTGAAAGAAACCAGCCAATTCGACATTTAGCGCTCGGGCAATGGCTGCCAGGGTCTCGATGGGCGGGAAGCTCACACCGCGCTCGATATTTGAGATTGCCTCGGTCGACCGTCCGACCTGGGCGCCCAAATCCTCTTGGGTGAGGTCAGCCATCTTTCGCGCCAAGCGAACACGACTTCCGATAGACTTTTTGAGTTGGGAAAGCTGATCTGTCATGACCCGGAGCCTTGATCCGGGTGGAATTACTATCCATGATGCCGAGATGCGTAATTTTCGTATTTGCCGGAGTTCAACTACAGAACTCGCGGACTGGGCAGCTTTGGGGGTGGTATGCAGTCGTTGGTGCTGAACGAGGATGATTTTGAACAAGGAGAATGGTTGCACCGCTCCTCCCTCGCCTCCACAGAAACTGGGCGCAACGAGAAGTGGCTACAGGAACTATTGTTCGTCCGCCCTGAACTGCTGCCGATTGCAGACATTTCTCCAGGCAGTGCTGGATACGTGCCCGTCTGTCGAGAATTGAGCCTTCCAAAAGAGGGCGGTACCGTGTTCCTTGATATCTTTGGCGTCACCGCCGAGGGCAAGCTTGTCCTGGTTGAATGTAAATTGTGGCGTAATCCCCAAGCGCGCCGCGAGGTCGTTGCACAAATCCTGGAATATGCCTCACTGCTCCGGCGTTGGTCATACGCAGATCTAAATGCAAGGCTAAAGAGCAGCCTGGGGTTAACCGGCCCGAACCCCTTGTTCGAGATTGCCCAAAAAGCCTTCCCTCAATTAGACGAGGCACTGTTTGTCGACAGAGTAACGCACTCTCTCAAAGCTGGCGATTTCAACCTCGTCATTGCAGGCGACGGAATACGCTCTGACATTGATGCAATCGCGGCGCACCTGAACAACAGCAGCGGGTTATCGTCGAAGCTCGCCCTGGTGGAATTTCAGCTTTGGGAGGGGTCCGACGGAAAGACAATGGTTGTGCCCTCAGTGCCCCTTCGCACCGAGGTCATCAAACATCGGGTCATTGTTGCGCAGGATGGATATCCCATCCACCTGGAGCCCGATGGGGACGGCTCCGGCCAAGATGAGGGCGACATAGGCGACCCGGAGCGTAGCCTGCTCTGGGAGCAGCAGAGAGCCTTCTGGCAGCGCTTCATTGACGAGGCGGTGTTCGACCACGCTGACCAACCCAAGCCTCGGCATGGCGGCGCGGGGTGGGTGAAGTTGGCGATGCCGCCACCAATCAACTCCATGACCGTCTATAAGCTCAGCGACGGCTCAGCGGGCATCCTATTCCGTCTAAGGGGAGAGGAGGGCGAGGCGGCGTATGCAGCCATCCAGAACGCCTCTGAGGCGCTCGAAGAGCAATTGGGAATGCCGATGTACTTAGAAGCTGAAAAGGCCAATCCCTTTCAAGGATGTGTGCGTGTTCGCTATCCCGGCGTCGCCCAAGAGGACGATGTTCTCCGCGCTTGGTTTCTGGCATCGGCCAATGCAATGGTTTCGACTTTCCGCCCCTTCTGCTCTCAATGGCTGGGCGCGAACAATCTGGAAAAAACATAGAGAAGACAAAAACTTAATGTAGACTGGTGGTAACCGAAAACGAGTTGCTGGTGGCGGAAAAATGAAGGACCTGTTTTGGCGACTGGAAAAACTTGGTCGCATTCGGCTCTCACAAAACTTCTATATGCGGCAATTCTTATACTCAGAGATCGGGGCAGCGTTTGGCATTGCCAACGTTCCCGACAATCCCGATCTCGCTGTCGAGACTGGAACCCAGTTGTGCGAGCAAATTCTGGAACCACTTGTCAGGAAGTTCGGTCCGATTGTCGTGCGGTCTGGCTTTCGATCCGCGAAGCTTAATGACTTCGGCGCTCGCAACGGGTTGAAATGCGCATCAAACGAGAAGAATTTCGCATACCATATTTGGGACCATCGCGATGCGGCTGGTCACATAGGTGCCGCAGCCTGCGTCGTGATCCCATCATTCAACGCGACTGCAACTGAGCCCGATAGCTGGAAACAGCTCGCGTGGTACATCCACGAGGCGATGCCCTATCATAGGCTTACGTTTTTCAGCTTGGATAACGCCTTCAATATTGGCTGGCATGAGAAGCCGAGAAAAGAAATATATTCTCGGTTGCCGAGCCCCCATTGGCTGCTTCGAGATCCGGCTACGAATTGAGGTGTCAACCTTTGGCGGCGCAAGACAGCAGCTTCAGCGCAGCACGCCGTGTTTCAGCAAGATTGAACCCAGGTACAGTAAACGGGATAGAAGGAGTGCTGGGTCATTAGTGGGGCCGACGCATCTGAGTGGTCCTGGCAACGCCGCTCGATAGTGGCTGCTTAGCTCACGGCAGGGCTCGGCACGAAGCCTTTCCTGATCGTGAGTTCGCACTGCGCTCTTGCCACATTAGAACTGATGACCTGGAAGCTCGATTTGACGCCAGCGCCTGCGGTACCGATACTCAACCTGATTTACAAGGAATAGGTCCATGGCAGCGCGCGAATTTCGAGGCTGGAAACCCAAGTGGAGCGCTCCGTGTCCCTGCGCTTCGGAAAAGAAATACAAAAACTGTTGCCACCGGCGCCTGCCCTCCGCAAACATCGGCAAGGCCTATTCGATGGCCATTAAGGACGGTCAGCTGGAACGTGCCCTCTTGTGCGCGCGAGCTGACATCACTCAATACACGATTTGGCACAAGTCTCATACGGCGCCGCTCATGCATCGCGCCCACATGCTTCCCAATCTTCTCCAAATAGACGTCGACGCCCTAGGCGCATACGTCGGGCGCCTCTTTACCCTCTATCTCCGTCTCGATCTTTGGAGCGATTGGCGCGCTGCGCTTGGCCGCCTAAGGGGCAATATCGAGCACGATAAGTGGTATCGAAAGGTCGGCTATTATCTGGCACTTTCATATCTGGGGCCGAAGGGCGATCGTATCGCCGGGCGTCGTGAGCTGGCCAAACTGGGGCCGATAACCAATGAGGAGACCGACCTTGAGCTCCTCCAGATCTATGTCGACCTCGAATTCGACGATCTGGCCTTCGCCGATCGCATGTCTATTCTCGACCGCATCCTCCAGCTCAGCGAGGAACGCAGCAATCAAATGCAATACCGAACCGGCAAGGCCATCCAGTATTATCTTATCGATGACCGAAAGACTGCCGGGGAAATTTTGGATGATGTCGTCGCCCGGGCCCAGTCGACCCGCGAGGCAGATCCCTTCGACGTTCGCGAGCGTCACTTGTTCGCCGGCGTCCTTCAGCTGCTTGGCTCGCTCAGAAGGGATGCCGACCTAATGCGCCGGTCCACCACAGAATTCGAAATGCTACTCGAAGAAGACTGCTGGACCGATCTGGGGCGCGCCAAAATCTTGCGGGAGTTGGGCGACACGCATCGTTACGCCGGGAACTTCGAGATCGCCGAACAAGTTTATCGCGACGCAGTAGCGATTGGAGGGTTGGGGCTGGACCAGGTCTACGTCGCTGAGTGCTTGCTTCGACGAGGGCTGGTGGACCGTGCCGTGGCCGAGCTAGAAAAGGCTGATACCCGGCTCCTGGTGGGCCGGGAATTCGAAGATTATACACATTGCTATGGAGTGGTGGCACTCGCCGCGAAAAAAATGCCCATGTTGAACACTGCGCTCAATATGCTCAAGCAGCTGAAATCGTCCGAGCCGGTCTTCAACACTCAGCGCCTTGAATTGCTCGTGAACGTCACTGACATGCTCGCCGGCAAACAGGTCAAGTCAGACACAACGGCGGGTGGTCTTGGCACCTATGCCAATTTCCTAATCCTGCAGCCTAGCCTTTTTGGGTTCGGTATTAACTTCAACGCGATCATTGATTATCTGTCGCGCAAGAAGCCCAAATCAGGGGACAAGGACCCGAGTTAAGAGCAGCAGCGACCAATGGTGGAGGGCTTGAGTAGCAGAGCCGTTGTCAGGTGAGGCACATGCTGCAATCGCCGTTGATATTACGTTTCAAGCGATGGACGCTTTCGCGCATCCACACGCCTCCGCAAAGCATGGAGAAGATTTGGGCACGGGTTTTAAAGGCAACTTGTTGATGCCCTCTTTATAGGAACTCTATGCTTAGCGTCACGCATAAAGGTTCACTTCACAAGCCGCAGGGGGGACGGTCCTTCTGCCGGAAGTTCGGGGCGCGAACTGGAGCCTTCGGCAGCCAATCCAAAGACGAGGTTTTCAAGTTCGCTTTCGGGAATGCTCAGGTCTTGCGCTATGCTCGCTCTGGACTTTCTCTGCTGCCAAAGATCGTCAAAAACCATCCGCCAAATGCCGGATTTTTCACGCAAGATGCCGTGGGGCTCTTGCTTTCCAAATCGCTGATTGAGCTGGATGTTGAACGTTCGATTTTGCCAGTCGCTAATGATCCCGAGCTTGTGCAACCGATAGCAAAGAGCGGCTGCTGAAACGCGCCACCGCTGCTTTTCCTGGATGATCTTGTTGAGGCTAGTCACATAAGGCAGTCTCGTTTTCACATCGGTTTCGGGCATGAGAAACGAGCTAGCAAACAAATTCGCTTCCATTTCGGCCGAGCGATATTGAGGGCCACCGTGCTTGTGCAGGATGAGATGTCCTAGCTCGTGCGCCGCATCAAATCTGCTGCGCTCTGCCGACTTAAAAGTATTGAGAAAAATGAAGGGTTCGTCGTTTCGCCAAAGCGAAAACGCGTCCACATTTTTCGTGGTTTCGGACAACGAAAAGATGCGAACGCCTTTCGCTTCCAGTATCTTGATTAGGTTTCCTATCGGTTTTTCACCGAGACCCCAGTGCTGCCGAACCGTTCGGGCTGCGACAGCGGGATCCCGTTCATGCTCCAAGTCCAGCAAGTCCGGTTCGTCAAGGCTATAAGCTGCGTTCAACCAGTCTGCGATTTCAAACGCAATGGAACCCGCTGCAAGAGCGGCATCTCGCTCCTTTGCCGTCATCCCACTCAAGCTTCGAAAGCTGGCCGACTGCGTTTCAATCTCATCAGGGTCGTCGAGTTGATAAAATCCCGGAGGAAAACCGAGAGCTGCAATCAATCGAGCCTTAGTCTCTTCGTCAGGTATCTGTTTTCCATTCAGAACACGAGACAAGGTAACCGGCGCAATGCCGGCCCTCTCGGAAAGAATCCTTGAGGTATATCGGCGCCGCTTCCGGGCCAATTCAAGTCGCTTAATGTTGAACATTCTCTGTTACTTGCGCATTATACGCGGCTCAAGCTCGGCATAGTCGTCGTCAGTCGTCTCGGCAGGCTTGCCAAACCATTCCTGACCCTGCGCTATGAAAATGCGCTCGAAAAAGCCGTTAAAGTTATCGCCCCTTAGTGAGGTCGGCAGCGACAGTTCGGCACTAAAACTGTCCTCGGTGAAGGAGACGCAAAAATACCAAACCGTTGAGTTCAATTCACGAAGAGATTTCAGATCGACCATCTCCGGGATCGCATCCGGTGCAAACAGCGAACCCTGTGCACGATCGATGATGTCGGCAGAGCCCGATTTCTTTCCATGGATCGCCTTCGGAGAGCGGAACTTGGAACAGGCGACATCTACATTCTGATAGGCGATCATGATGCCCGATTTTACATCGATCGACGCCTCAATGTTCTTCTCGCGGCTCAGTTGATAGCCCTTCGACATCGCGAGAAGCCGTAGATGCCTGCTTCCGTGAAGATAGGCCAATGTTCCGGCCGCCCCCGCTATGTCAACGTCGATGGTATTAGACCTTTCTGCGACGGTCTTCTTTGCAACTTCGATGAGTTCGGCCCGTGTAATCCGGAACGGGACCAACCTAGCGTCAGCTTCCCAGCTGTCGGCATAGATCTTTTCGGCTAGCATCCACATGGCCTCGCGATAATTTTTTCCTCCTCATGTGTGGCATGAAAAATTATCGCGGTCAATTGCCGTCAGCTTTTCCCCAACGCTTATCTGCTACCTATCGCGCAATCTCGGCAAGGCGTTCGGACGTCGTGTCCTCGGCGCGCTTCCTGCCGCCCTTCGTGCCAAGCGCCTTAGCGGCGCGGTCTATGCCATCGTCAACGATGGTCTCAACTTCGTCGCCAGTGGCAAGGCACATAACCTTTGGGCATTGCCGATCACATCAGCAGGGCGCTTCTATCTTTTAGGTCCGGTTAGTATGATTACTCCGCAGCCATTGCTTCCTGCTCTTCAATTTCCTCCTCCGCATCAGGTGCAGGGGCAGCCGGTCGGTTTGCAATTAGTGCCGTAACGTCGCTCCACTCCTCCATGCGGAATACATGGACCCTGCGCACCCACGTGCAGAAACTAGGTGCCTGCTGTTGAAGAGCACTTTGCAAAGTCATTAACGCGGTTATTGGATCATGATCGAGTTCCGTATGATACAGAGATCCCTGCGGATGTGCGGTAAATCCGCATGATGCAAGCGCGGAAGGTATCTCCGTCTGATAAACTCGTGTCACGTCAGCTGGTGACATTCCGCCTTGGCTCTTCATGCCAGCGGTATCCAAGTCGAATGCTATTGCATATTGCGCCATCAATATCCCTCCTATGCTCTAGGGCAAGCATATAGGATCTCGGCGGCGGGTGCGATAGGGGCGTCAATCAGGCTGAATTTCAAACTGAGACACTACCAGCTTTCAGGAAACCTCACCTCGGTCTCGAAGACCCATTGGGAGCGGGACGCTGGCTCGCTCCGGTGAGGTGGGATTTGACATCATCCCAATTGAGCGGGGTCTAGCGAGACATGGCTAATTTTTCGCACAGCGTCTCATACACATAGTTATGACATTGTGAGACAAATGTCTTATAATATCTAAGATGCTAAAGAGACAGGAGCGAACAATGCTAGTGGGTTACGCGCGTACATCAACGGCTGATCAAGTTGCAGGGTTGGAGGCTCAGCGACGAGATTTGGCGCTCGCAGGGGTGGAGAGAGTTTTCGAAGAGCAGGTATCGTCTGTTTCGCAGCGGGCCGAGCTTGAAAATGCGCTGGGATTTGTTCGTGATGGCGATACCTTCGTTGTAACAAAGCTGGATCGCCTTGCACGGTCCACCGCCGACCTTCTTGCAATTCTGGACCAGTTGGAGCGCAAAGGAGTTGGTCTGCGCATTCTCAACTTCGGCGGCAGCGAGGTCGACACAAAGTCGCCTACGGGCAAGCTCATGTTGACGATGTTTGGAGCAATGGCGCAGTTCGAACGAGAAATGATGCTGGAGCGCCAGCGCGAGGGCATCCAGAAGGCGAAGCGCGAGGGCAAGTATAAGGGGCGTAAGCCGACGGTACGCAATCGAAAAGTCGAGATTGTAGAACTAAGGCAGCAGGGATTGGGGGCAACCGAGATCGCCCGCCAACTCAACATTGGCCGCGCATCTGTCTATCGCGTGCTTTCTGACTGATGAACCCAGGTTCATCGGTAAGCGCAAATGCGGACGAATTCATTCACCCAGCACGCCCCTTCCCTTTTCAGCGCACCGAGCTGATCATGTGCACGATTTTCTGGCGGAAAGCCGTTCCAATAGGCGAAGCCCGCGTTTGGGTCGTCCTCATCGACGGTCAGATAGACGAAATAGAGAGACACTTCCTTTTCGGTGTTGCCGACGCCCATCGTGAAACTGCCGTCTCGACCGCTGGAAAAGTTACACGGTTCGTCCAAGAAGGTTGCGGAATATACCTCCAACACACAACGAGAGATTTGTTCAGCCGATGCGGGAACCACAGTACAGATGAACACCACTGCCGCCGCTGCAATCTGGAATAGTCTCATTGGGTCCATACCTCAACCTTAGGGTGCCGTCGCCGGGGATACTTCCCGCAACAGCGCCTCAGCCTGAGCGATCACCGTCTGGATCGCTTCAGCTTCTAGATCGGGCGGGTAGCCATATTTCTTGAGAATGCGGCGCACGAGCGTTCGCATTTTCGCGCGCGCGCTAACCTTTTTGTGCCAATCGATTGTCACCGACGCGCGCATGCTTTCAACCAGTTCATGAGCGATGATCCTCAACTGCTCGTTTCCCATCGCTTCCACCGCGCTGTCATTCACTGCGAGTGCGTCATAGAAGGCGAGTTCTTCCTGGGATAGTCCTAACTCGTCTCCGCGCGCCACCGACGCCCGGATGTCCTTGGCCATGTCGATCATGAACTGGATCATCTCGACCGTGGAAATGGCGTTTGCGTGGTAGCGGGCGACTGCTTCCTCAAGTCGCGCAAAGAACGTCCTGGCTTCGACGACGTTGGATTTCGACCGGCTTGTGATTTCGCCGTTGATGAGCTTTTTGAGGGCTTCAAGCGCTAGGTTCTTGCGCTCCATTGTTTGGACCTCAGCTAGAAAAGCCTCGGACAAGATCGATATGTCGGGCGACTTGATGCCCGCAGCTTTCAAGACGTCGACGATCTCGGCATTGGCGACTGCGGCATTCATCAACTGGTCGATAGCGAAATTCTTGGCGCTGTTGGTCAGCTTGCCAGTCACAGACGTTTTCGAGAACGCAGCACGAACGGCCTGAAAGAACCCGATATCGTCGCGGACGGCTTTGGCATAGTCGCTGGCCGATGCGAGGCCATAAGCAACACTGAGGGCCAGCACGGCATCATTGAACCGCCGCCGTGCCCTTTTCTTGCCCTCGGTAGTCTCCTCTCGCTGCGATTGTTCATCGAGCCATTGGCCGATCCACTCGATGGCATCGGCAAGTGCGACAAGCCGTTGCTGGGGCGTGCCGGAGATGCCGAGCGAATAATCGTGCCCGTGGAACATCGCGCGCACGATCTCGAACTGTTCCTTGAGCGCGGCAACGGCGTCTTCTTCATCAATGCCCGTCTTGGACCGATCCGAGGCCGTGTACTGGCCCATTGCCTTTTGGAGATTGCTGGCAATGCCGATGTAGTCGACAACCAGCCCGCCCGCCTTGTCCTTGAACACGCGGTTGACGCGAGCGATGGCCTGCATCAGCCCGTGGCCACGCATAGGCTTATCGATATACATCGTGTGCATTGCTGGAGCATCAAAACCCGTCAGCCACATATCTCGCACGAGCACCAGTTTGAGTGGATCATCGGGATCGCGGGCGCGCTTGGCCAGCAGATCGCGACGGCGCTTTGGCCCGATATGCGGTTGCCAGTCCTCGGGATCAGAAGCCGAACCCGTCATCACGATCTTGATGGCTCCCTGCTCGTCATCATCTGAATGCCAGTTGGGGCGTAGGGCGACGATGTGCTTGTAAAGCTCTACGCAAATGCGGCGGCTCATGCAGACGGCCATTGCCCTGCCGCCATTCATGCCCTCGACGCGCGCTTCAAGATGCTGAACCAGATCAGAGGCAATTTGCTTGAGGCGCTTTTCAGCGCCAACCAGACGCTCGATTGTCGTCCATTTGGCCTTTTGCTTTTCCTGTTCGCTCAAATCCTCGTCTTCAAGGATCGCTTCGATCTCGGCGTCGATCCGCGGTTTTTCCTCATCGTCCAACTCGATGCGGGCAAGCCGGCTCTCATAATAGATCGGCACCGTCGCCTTATCCTCAACCGCGCGCGTGACGTCATAAATGTCGATGTAGTCGCCAAAGATCGCGGGCGTGTTGACGTCATCAGCTTCGATGGGCGTGCCGGTCAACCCGATGAACGAGGCGTTGGGCAGAGCCTGCCGAATGTAATGCGCAAAGCCGTAGCGGCGCTGCCCGGTTTTGGTGTCGAGACGCGCATCAAAGCCATATTGGCTGCGATGAGCTTCGTCAGCCATGACGATGACATTGCGTCGCTGAGTTAGAACCGGGAATGTCTCCTCACTCTTTTCCGGCGAGAATTTTTGCACCGTCGTAAAAATCACGCCACCTGATGCGCGGTCGAGCAATTGCCGCAGTTCGTCCCGACTATTGGCCTGCTGTGGTGTCTGGCGGATCAAATCCCTGCACAGGCTGAAAGTGCCGTAAAGCTGGTCGTCGAGATCGTTACGGTCAGTCAAGACCACCAGCGTCGGGTTTTCGAGCGCCGCCGAGCGGACGACCAGCCCGCCGAGAAACGCCATCAGCAAACTCTTGCCCGATCCTTGTGTGTGCCAGATCACACCGATCTTGCGGTCACCTTCGGGCCGCGAAGCCTCTACGGCACTGTCTAGTGCCTTCCGTGCGCCGTGAAACTGATGGTAACCGGCGATGATCTTGATCGGCCCTTCGCCGCGATCGCCAAAGACTGTGAAATCCCTGATCAGCGCAAGGAACCGTTCCCGATCGAACACCCCGCGCAACAGCGTCTCCATCTCGCGGGGACCGTGCGGCGTGAAATCGTCGGCTGCCCCGGTCACACTGCGCCAAGGCATAAACCGATCCTCATCGGCGGTAAGCGAGCCGATCCGGGCCAGCATGCCGTCAGACGCCACCATCACAGCATTGGTGCGAAACAGGCTGGGAATTTGCGCCTTGTATGTCTGCAACTGGCGATAGGCGTTCTCGACGGTCACGTGCTCATTGCCAGCATTTTTGAGTTCGATGATCCCGACCGGCAGGCCATTGATGAATATCATAATATCGGGTCGTCGTGTCCGACGGTTCTCGGCCACCGTGAACTGTGTCGTGACCAGCCAGTCATTGCTCCCGATGTCGTCAAAATCGATCAACCAGACTTTCGCGCCACGAAACACACCGTCTCCGGCAGCGAACTCGACGTCGATACCCTCGGCTATCAGCTTGTGGATGCGCCGGTTTTCCTCGACCAGCGAAGGCGTCTCGCTTCTAAAGACTTCCCGGATCGCGGCCTCGCGTGCCTCGGACGGCACATCTGGATTGATGCGGGCAACTGCCTCCGTCAGCACGCTCTCCAGCACAATTTCAGCGTAAGCCGTGCGGAGCGGCGCAGTGCCGTCGGGCGCTATTTCGGTTGCGGGACGAAATTCGTAGCCAAGCTCAGTGAGGATCGCTACAGCGGCATTCTCGACAAGCGCCTCGGTGAAGCCGGATCGAGAGTAGTCAGTGTCAGTCTGGATGTAGTCCCCGCCCCCGATGGTCACCAGCTACATCTCCCCGTCTGGCGGAGCGATTTCGAGCCGGGCCACGCGATCCTTGAAGACCCGGGAAAACGCCTCAAGTGTTCGGACCATCCATGAATGATACTCCGGCCAGCGCGACCGGTCAGCCGGATCAATGTTTTCAAGATACACGATGATGCGGCACGCGCGGCGTTCGGGCAGGGCCTTCCAGAGGGGGACAAAACCAAGTTCCGCTTCTATTGCTGGGCGCTGAAGTTCTAGTTGCTGGAAGTAGGCGTTTGCGTTGTCGTCACCCAGATAAAGCTCCACCCCAACACGGTTGTCCCGCGTGTTGAACAGACCAGCCAAATGCATCCCGGAGCGGCCAATCGAATACGTCGTCCAGTGCTGGGGCCGGGGCCGCCGTGAACGCAGCGTTCTGTGTCCCTCCAGCCTGCCTTGAAGCTCGGTCCAGAAATCGAGCTGCATCTGCTTGGTTTCAGTGACAGGCTCGTTTTCCAATCTTCGGCTTGCCTGTGACACGGAACGCGACCACTCGTTCGGCTTGGAGATGACGTTGAATTTTGGCGCGGCGGCACTATCGCCAATACGCCAGAGCTCGACCTCGACACCAAAAAAACGAAAACGCTCATCCGTTATTTCATTGAGCCAGTCGAGCGCCGCGCGATGTTCCTCGGTGAAGCGAGCGGCAACCCAAATGATCGTCACCGTCTGCAATCCGGCTGCATAGGTCAGCAATTGGCCAAGGTGGGTATGATCGGTTCGCTCAAGCTGGTTTTCAATCAGAACCCATGAATTGTCGACGAGGTCCTTACAAAGAATATCGGCTCGGAATGGCCCGACATTGCTCTCTTCCGCCTCAACCTCAAGCTCCATGCTCAACGTGTCCCCGAGGATTGCGATATTGTCCTCGCGGGCCAGCCAAGGGGTGAAATCATGCGCTTCAGAACGCCAGATGTCGCGCAACTCGATCTTTTCCAGTCGTCCGAGGGTATAGGTCATGCAGCGTCCTCGGCCAGTTTCTCGGCATCACGAAGTCGGATTTCGCCGGACAACAGCTGGGGAAGTAGCAGGTCACGAGTGGCGGCGAGGGTTCGGTTCTGATCGTCATTGCTGGAACTTAACAAACGCAAAGACCCAACCAGGCCTTCGAAAGCCGAATGAATACGTTGATTGGCTAGGGCAATCTGGAGCTCGCCCACTACAGAAGGCTTGAGTTCTGTTTGCCCAGTCGAACCATGCCCCAGCAATGAGATTGTGTCTTCTGCCTGCTCTAAGAAGAGCGCATATGCCACTTTTGAGACTACCGCTGGGTCCGGACGACAAATTGTTACGTGGCTGTCGCAAGTCGCATTTCCTGGCAGCTGTCTCACTGTTGCCACTCTCCCCAGCGTCCCCACGCCGGTTGAGTTCACCAGGACATCGCCTAGTTCGAGCATGCGTTCTTTTGGGTGTCGCTTGCTCACGTTGTGCTGCCGGACTATTGCCCAGTCAACTTTGCGACCTCGCACACAACGCTGATTGACGACTGGAATTCCTATATCAACGTACGACGGCGCAAGGCCACGCTTCATCAGCAGCGAAACCGATGAGAGTGGCGCCATCCTCCACCCCTCCGGCAGCCCTTCGTCCCCAAACCGGTCGGGAAACAGATCGACCAGTTCCTGTGCGCGGGAGGGATCGGTGACGAGACCACCCATGATGGTGAGGGGATCGGACGCGCCCTCGATTTTGCGGCGAGTGGGGCCAAAATCGACAAACCAGTCCCGAAAGATCGCCTGCGCCATCGCCTCCAACGTTTCACTGGTGAGCCGGTTTAGTTCAATCTTGTCATCGAGGGAGCCCAGAGCATCAGCAATGGCTTCCTGTTCGGACGGCGTCGGCAGTCGAAATCTATAGTCTTTGATTTGTCCACCGCTTATGTGCGGTACAGCTGTGCCGGTCTGAACACCCAGTACATAGTCGGTGAACGCTCTACTCCCGATCACATACCTAAGGAAGCGACCGGACAGTTTGTGAGTGCCTCGCAAGCGGGTTACTCGTTGGACAAGCAGGCTAGGAACATCTTGCTGCCCTACCGCCGCATATTTTAGGCCTGCTTCTATCCACGGGCGATCCATTGCAAGCACGACGTCGCCGATTTCCAACTTGTATGCCGCCAAATCTGGGACGCGATCTTTAGGCCATCGCTTCGCATTGTCCCAGCGAACGAAGCCCTGCGCGATGTTGTCGCCACGCAAAAGCCTCGGATCGCTGCTCGCGTCAGAGTAATTTGCACTCTTGAATGGGAAGCCTGTCAGAAAATCGACTACATCTCCCAACCTAACCAGCTGCCAGTCAGTCATTGCGGAAAAAACCTCCGATTGCGGTAGCTATGCGCCCCTCCAACAACCGTCCCTCGGCAAACTGTGCTTCGAGCTCCTCCCTCAACTCCGCAAACTTTTCCTCGAACGGTACGCCATCGTCTTCGATGTCCTCTGCACCAACATATCGACCCGGCGTGAGCACATGGCCGTTCTGGCGAACCTCGTCGAGTGTGGCCGACTTGCAGAAGCCCGACTGGTCTGCGTAAGCCTCAGCATGATCCTTGTTGCGCCAGCGATGATAGGCGTCTGCGATCTTGGCAATATCATCTGGCGAAAACTCCCGCCGCACCCGGTCCACCATAAACCCGAGTTTGCGCGCATCGATGAACAGGATTTCGCCTCGCCGGTCGCGATGACCATTGGCGCTCTTGTCCCGCGCCAAAATCCAGAGACAGGCTGGGATTTGCGTGGAATAGAAAAGTTGGCTGGGCAGTGCCACCATGCAGTCGACGGCGTCCGCCTCGATCATCGCTTTGCGTATTTCGCCTTCGCCGGATTGCTGTGACGACATTGAACCATTGGCCAGCACCACACCCGCCGTCCCGCGCGGTGCGAGGTGGTGATAGATATGCTGGAGCCAGCCGAAATTTGCGTTGCCTTTGGGCGGTGTGCCGAAGCGCCAGCGTGTATCGTCTGCCAACCGTTCGCCGCCCCAATCCGAGATATTGAACGGCGGGTTGGCCATGATGAAGTCGGCCTTCAAATCTGGATGCTCGTCCCGGTGAAAGCTTCCTTCATTGTTCCATTTGATGTCGGCATCGATCCCCTGAACCGCGAGGTTCATTTTGGCCAGCCGCCATGTGGTGTGGTTGATCTCCTGACCATAGACCGAGATCGCATCGCGCCGACCGCCGTGATCCTCGATGAACTTCTCCGATTGCACGAACATGCCGCCCGACCCGCAGCACGGGTCATAAACCCGGCCTTGGAACGGTTCGAGCATTTCGACCAGCGTGCGTACCACCGAACGGGGCGTAAAGAACTCGCCACCACGCTTGCCCTCTGAGCCGGCAAAACCCGACAGGAAATACTCGTAAACCCGACCCAACACGTCCCGTGCCTTGTCGGTGCTGTCATGCATGCCGATGTTGGAAAACAGATCAATCAACTCGCCCAGCATGGTCTTGTTGAGCGTGGGGCGCGCATAGTTTTTGGGCAGTACGCCCTTCAACCCCTCGTTGGACGGCTCTTGCTCAATGGCGTCCATCGCCTGATCGATCAGAACCCCGATCTCGGGCCGCTTGGCGTTGTCGCGCAAATACGACCACCGGGCGGTCTTGGGCACCCAGAAGACATTATCGCCGATATACTCCTCGGGGTCTTCCGGATCGGCGTTTTCAATCGTCAGCAGCTTTGCCCGCTGCGCCTCGAACGCATCTGAAATGTACTTAAGAAAAATCAGCCCCAGCGCGACGTGCTTGTATTCGCTGGGCTCCAGATTGCCCCTGAGCTTGTCCGCTGCCTTGAACAGGTCAGCGGTAAAAGCGAGATCGCCATTGTTTTTGTTATTGTCAGCCATAGGCCCCCCGATAGTCTCGGGCACCCTAGCCAGAAAAACTTGACGGTGCAAAGCAGATCAGGATGACGCTTGAACCCCGGTTCATCCGAACCGAGCGCCCCTGAATTACGGACACAGCGCGGACACAAGAAAAAAGGACCTAACCGCTATCTGGGTTAAGTCCTTGAAAATATTGGTTGCGGGGGCAGGATTTGAACCTGCGACCTTCAGGTTATGAGCCTGACGAGCTACCGGGCTGCTCCACCCCGCGCCAATAATGTCGCTGATTTCGTGGCTGATTTCGTAAAACCGAACCACTCGGACGCCGCCTATATAGGGGGGCAAACTGGGTTTGCAAACCCCTTGTCTTCGGTTTGACGACATTTTTTTTGACAGCAATCGGAAAGCCCCTGCGATTGCGCTTGCCAGTCTCGAACGTTACACATGGGTCAGGGCCATTGCCCCATCCATTTTTGACCAAACGATATCCGGAATTGATTCATGCAACAGCGCACTCTTGGCCGCACAGGAATTTCCGTGAGCCGCATTTGTCTGGGCACCATGACATGGGGCGAACAGAACACCGAGGCCGAAGGCCACGCGCAGATGGACTACGCGCTCGACCAGGGCATCAATTTCCTCGATACCGCCGAACTCTATTCGACGCCAGGCCGCGCCGAGACGCAAGGCTCGACCGAAAGGATCACCGGAAGCTGGTTTAAGGCCAATGGCCGCCGCGACGACTGGGTCGTTGCATCGAAAATCGCCGGGCCGGGCAACGACTGGATCCGTGGCGGACGACCGATCAACCGTAACGAGGTGATCGCGGCGCTAGACGCCAATCTCGAGCGTTTGGGCACCGACTATATCGACCTCTATCAGCTTCATTGGCCCAATCGGAAACATTACAATTTCTCGGGGTCCTGGACATTTGACCCCTATGGGCAGGACCGCGAGGCGATCCGCGCCAATCTGCTCGAAGTGCTCGAAACGCTGGGCGAGCAGGTCAAGGCCGGAAAGATACGCGCCCTCGGGCTGTCCAACGAAACCAGCTGGGGCCTGATGGAATATCTCAAGCTCGCAGAGCTTCACGACCTGCCGCGCATGGCGACCATTCAGAATGAATACAACCTCCTGCGTCGCGCTTTCGATCAGGATCTGGCGGAGGTCTGCGCCTTTGAGGATGTCGATCTTTTGGCCTATTCGCCGCTGGCGGCTGGGCTGTTGAGCGGCAAGTACAATGATGGCCGGATGCCCGAGGGTACGCGCGGGGCGATGGGCAATATGTGGCGGCACAATCCGCAGTCCGAAATCGCGACCAAAGCCTATATGACGCTGGCCGAACAACACGGACTCGATGCCTGCCAGATGGCGATTGCCTTCTGTCTGACGCGACCATTCATGGGGTCGGTGATCATCGGGGCCACGTCGCTCGACCAGCTCAAGAGCGACATCGCGGCCCATGAGGTCACGCTCAGCGAGGACGTGCTCAAGGGCATCGAGGATTTGCACCGGCTATATCCGCGCACCGTCGCTTAAAATACCAACGAGCGAGGCACGGCTCACGCATTGCCTCGCTCTGCTGCGACCTTGCCAATCGTCGATTGATTTTGCGGTCGCAACGCATCGGTGCCCGCGTTATCGTCGCGATGGATTCTGCCAATCGTAGAACGAGGACCGATGAACGCGTTTGCGCTATTTGCCTCCCTGCTGCCACTGGCCGCGCTTTATGCGTATGGCCTGGCGACGATGATCCTCGATCGGCACCGGCCGTCGATGTCGGCGCTGATGAACGAGCAGCGTTTCAACTGGGTGACCCAGGCCTCGAGACGCGACACGCCGCTCGATGCGATCCTCTCGGGCAATATCATGAGCTCGGTGTCATTCTTTGCCTCGACCACCGCACTTTTGATCCTCGCGATGTTCACGGTGATCGGGCAACTCCCGCAGTTCCTGCCGGCGCTTTCGTCCATTACCTTCGGCCAGCCGCATTCAGAATTCGACATGCAGGTCCACAATGTCGGACTGCTGGTCCTGTTCGTTTACGCGTTTCTCTCGTTCACGCTGTCGCTGCGCCAGTTCAATCATTTCTGCATATTGATTGGTGGGTTGGATCACACAAAACCGGCACCTGCTGAGGAAATTCGCACGATCGCGCGGATCAACGCCATGGCGGCGCAGCGCTTCAACGCAGGCATCCGCTCGTATTATTTCGCCATTCCGATGGTCGCCTGGTTCGTTTCGAGTTGGGCTGCCATCGCCGTGACCCTGGCCACCATCATCATGCTGCTGCATCGGGAGTATTTCTCCACGGCACGCTGGCTCGTGGCACGGATCACGCCGCACTGAAAAGGATACAATAATGCGCAAATTCACCCTGGCCCTAACGCTTGGCGTTCTTACAGCAGCCCCCGCGCTAGCGCAGGACATTACATTCACCTCGGCCGATGCCGAGCTGATGGTCGCGTGCACAGACGCGACGCTGGAGAGCCTTCATGCTGATGACGCCCAGGGTGCATCCGCAGCGCCTCTGAGAGATTGCATCGGCGCTGCCTCGGGTCCGTGCATGGAGACCGACGAGGGCATGACGACGATCGGCATGACCGAGTGCCTCGCTCGGGAAACCGACTGGTGGGATTCCCAGCTCAATGTCGACTATGCGGCCTTGCGCGAAGTTTTGGACGAAGACAGCGCCGAGGCGCTGCAGACCGCACAGCGGGCATGGATCGACTGGCGCGACGCCAAGTGCGAATTCGAATACACCTTTTGGGCCGATGGAACGATCCGCTCGATATATTATGGCTCGTGCGTACTGGATTTGACCGCTGAGCGGGCCATCGATCTCAAGACCTATGTCGGATGGGGTGAACTATGACCAAGGCCAATGCGAACCATCCCTGGCTACGCCCCGTATGGCGCCGAGCCCTTGTCGTCGCCATTCCCGCCGCGATGGCAGTCTGGGACCTGGTCAACGCCAATTACGGATGGGCCCTGCTTTTCGGCGGCATGACCGCGTACGGCATCTACACCTTCTTTATAGTCTGGAAGGACGACGGAGAGGACGGCCCGGACGCGCCCGGCGACGTGGAGAAATAAACCGTGCGACAAAGGTGATGTTGACAATCATCTTTTAGGCCGTATGTATGGGGCAAATCCAAGCACAGCCTCTTGACGTCCGATCATGCTCATCTGCCAGTGCAATCTGATTTCGAACACCGACATCGAGGATATCGTCGTTTCCATTCTCGACGAGGATCCCTGGCAGCTCGTCGTGCCTGCGCGTATTTATCGCGAGTTGGGCAAGCGGGGACAATGTTGCGGTTGCGTGCCGAACATTGTGGACATTATCGGCAAGGTCACCGAGACTTACCACCTCAAACTGGCCGGGAACGCCGCAAACCTTGTCGACGTTAGGTCACGTATGAAAAACCTGCGCAAGTCATCGCGCAACGGAGGTGAAAGTGAAAGGCGACGCAAAGATCATCGAGCGGCTTAACGAGGCGCTCTTCCTCGAACTGGGGGCCATCAACCAATACTGGATTCATTTCCGGCTTCTGGACGATTGGGGCTTCAAACGCCTCGCCGAAAAGGAACGTGCTGAATCCATCGAGGAAATGCACCACGCCGACAGGCTGATCGACCGGATCATCTTTCTTGAAGGCCACCCGAACCTGCAACGCGTTGCACCGTTACGCATCGGGCAGAACATCAAGGAGGTCCTCGAGGCCGATCTGGCGGGCGAACTCGATGCGATCAAATCCTATCGCGAGAGCCGCAAGATTTGTAACGATCTGGGCGACTACGTGACCCAGAAGCTGTTCGAAGACCTTCTGACCGACGAAGAAGGTCATACCGATTTTCTCGAAACCGAACTCGATCTGCTTTCTAAGATCGGCGAAGAGAAATACGGGCTCCTCAACGCGAAGCCGGCCAACGAAGTCGACTAAGCGCCCCCAAATTAGATTTTTCAGACCCCGGCCACCGCGCCGGGGTTTGTGTTTGTCACAAGGCCGTCAGACAGAGCAGCAAGACTGGGGGCGTTGCAAGACTGCAAAAATTTCGGGCAATCGTGCGGGCACGCTAACATTTTCGCTTTTCAGGGGTCACACTTGGCTGTAATCGGGAATTGACCTTTTTATGCCTAGCGGTCGGGTCCGCGCGCGGGGTTTAATCCTCGTACTCGATTGGTGAAGCGGCGAAGGGAGTGCCGTGTGGTTGACGCCGCCAAGAGCTAACTCCGGAGCAGTCGCACGACATCGTTCACCACATCCTTTTTTGCTCTCGAAAGGACCCTTGCCTCAATGAACAAGTCTTTGTTTCTCTTGACACTCTCAGCCTCGCTCGCCGCCGGCGTCGCAGTGGCCCAGGACCAGACCGTCAATATCTACAACTGGTCCGACTACATCGCCGAAGACACGCTGGAAAAGTTCACCGCCGAAACCGGTATCACAGCCAATTACGACGTGTTCGACTCCAACGAGATCGTCGAAGCGCGCCTTCTGGCAGGGTCCTCGGGCTACGACGTCGTCGTCCCTTCGGGGTTCTTTCTCGAACGCCAGATCCCGATCGGCCTGTTCCAGCCGCTCGATAAGTCCAAGATCCCCAATTTCGAAAACCTAGACCCTGCAGTGATGGCGATCGTCGAGGCTCATGACCCCGGCAGCCAGTATTCGGTTCCCTATATGTGGGGCACAACCGGACTTGGTTATAATGTCGGCATGATTACCGAACGGCTGGGCGAAGATGGCCCGCTCAATTCCTGGGACATGCTGTTCGATCCCGAAATCGCCAGCCAGCTCGCCGATTGCGGCATCTCGGTGCTCGACGCTCCGGTGGAAATGGTCGCGGCGGCGCTAAACTATCTCGGTCTCGACCCGAACTCGGAAGCCCCCGAAGATCTCGAGCAGGCTGAAGCGCTGATCAATTCGGTGCGCCCGCACATCCGGGTCTTCAACTCGTCGCAATACATTTCCGACCTGGCCAATGGTGAGATCTGCCTGGCCGTCGGCTATTCGGGCGACGTGTTCATCGCCGCCGATCGCGCTGCCGAAGCGGGACAGGGCGTTGAAATCGCCTATGTGATCCCCGAGGAAGGCGCCTCGCTCTGGTTCGACATGATGGCGATCCCGGCGGATGCTCCCAATGTCGATGCAGCCCACGCCTTCATCAACTTCATCCTTGAACCTCAGATCGCAGCCGACATCACCAATTATGTCTGGTACGCCAACCCCAACGCCGCTTCGCTCGACCTCGTCGATCCGGAGATCGCGTCGGACCCGGCGATCTATCCGACCGACGACGTGATGGCCAATCTCTTCCCGCTGCAGGCACGCTCGGCCAGTTACGACCGGCTGCTGACCCGCGCCTGGACCCGTATCAAGACCGGGGTCTGATCGACCCGGTGCATCTTTGCATGGCAGGGCGCTTTATGGTGCCCTGCCCTTTCCATTATTTTGGGGTTGAGGACGTCCTTTATTGAAGAAACCTCAGATCGCCGCCGATGCCCGTCCATGGCGTGACGCTGACGCGAAGCCGTTTGTCCGTATCCGCAATGTCACCAAGACCTTCGGCGATGTCTACGCCGTCGATGACGTGTCGCTCGACATCTACAAGGGCGAGCTCTTCTGTCTTCTGGGTGGATCGGGGTCGGGCAAGTCGACGCTGTTGCGCATGCTTGCCGGGTTCGAGACCATCACCAAGGGCTCGATCGAGATCGACGGGCAGGACATGGCTAATGTGCCGCCGTACCAGCGCCCCATCAACATGATGTTCCAGTCCTATGCGTTGTTCCCGCATATGACTGTCGAAAACAACATCGCCTACGGCCTCAAGCGCCAGGGCATGGCCAAGGGCGACATCGCCGATCGCGTGGCGGAGCTTTTAAAGCTGACCCGGCTCGAGCCCTTTGCCAAGCGTAAGCCGCACCAGCTTTCGGGCGGCCAGCGCCAACGCGTGGCCCTGGCCCGTTCGCTGGCCAAGCGCCCGAAACTGCTGCTGCTCGATGAACCACTCGGCGCGCTCGACAAGAAGCTGCGCGAGGAAACCCAGTACGAACTGGTCAAGATCCAGGAACAGCTCGGTGTGACCTTCATCGTCGTGACCCATGATCAGGAGGAAGCGATGACGCTTTCGACCCGGATCGGGGTGATGAACGACGGCAAAATTGCTCAGATCGGCGAGCCGCACGAGATCTATGAATTCCCCAATTCGCGCTTCGTGGCCGGGTTTGTGGGCTCGGTCAATATGTTCGAGGGCGTCGTTGCCGAAGACGAGGACGACCATATCCGCATCGATTCCACTGCCGAAGCGGGCTGCGACATCTATGTGAGCCACGGCGTCGACTGCGCGCCCGAACAAACCCTTTGGTACGCCATCCGGCCCGAAAAGATGGTGTTGACCCGCGAGCGCCCGGACGGCGACGCCAACATCACTCACGGGCTGGTGGAAGACGTTGCTTACCTCGGTGACATGAGCCTTTTCCGCATCGTGCTCGACAGCGGCAAGCGCATCCACGTTTCCCAGACCAATCTCACCCGATACGATATCGAAGGGATCAGTTGGGACGAGAAGGTCTATATATCGTGGGCGGCCGATGCCGGAGCGGTTTTGACCTCATGAGCACGGATGGCATAGTCACACGCCCGCGCCGCGCCCGGGATTTCGTCGTGGGATGGCTGAGCCGTGTCGGTATCAGCGGCCGAACGGCGGTGATCCTTGCGCCCACCCTTTGGCTGGCGCTGTTCTTTCTGATCCCGCTGCTCGTCGTGCTCAAGATCGCCTTCAGCGCCTTTGCGCTCGGTCAGCCTCCCTATCTGCCAATGTTTGCATGGGGCGCCGACGAGTCGCTGTCGATCACGCTGCATTTTTCCAACTTCCTGTTCATCCTCCAGGACGCGCTTTACGCCAACGCCTATATCAACTCGGTGCGGATCGCCGCGATCTCGACGGCAATAGCGCTGGTCATCGCTTATCCTATGGCGTGGTTCATCGCGCGGTCGGACGACAAATACCGCAATCTGCTATTGATGCTGGTGATCCTGCCATTCTGGACATCGTTCCTGTTGCGCGTTTACGCCTGGATGGGCTTTCTCGGTCGCAACGGCATCATCAACAACGCGCTGCTCGGGCTGGGGATCATCGACCAGCCCATCACGATGCTCCAGACCGAAGGCGCGGTGTTCGTGGGTATCGTCTATACCTACCTGCCCTTCATGGTGCTCCCGATCTATACGACGCTGGTCAAGCTCGACCAGAGCCTGATCGAAGCCTCGGCTGATCTCGGCGCGCGGCCCTTCATGACGTTCCTGACCGTTATCCTGCCGCTCTCGATGCCCGGTGTCGTGGCGGGCTCGATGCTGGTTTTCATCCCGGCCATCGGTGAATTCGTGATCCCGTCCCTGCTGGGGGGTGCCGATACGCTGATGATCGGGCGTGTCCTCTGGGACGAGTTCTTCGCCAATCGCGACTGGCCTGTCGCCTCCGCAGTCGCCATCGTCATGCTGGTGATCCTCGTGGTTCCGATCATGCTTTTGAGCCGAGCCCAGAACGCCGTGGTGGAGAAGGACGCATGAAACGCGGCACCTTCACCACTTTCATGGCGATCTTCGGGTTCGCCTTTCTCTATGCGCCGATCGTGTCGCTGGTCGTGTTTTCGTTCAATGAAAGCCGGCTGGTGACTGTATGGACCGGGTTTTCACTGCGCTGGTATGCGGCGCTGTTCAACGACTCTCAGGTGGTAGCAGCAGGCATCTTGAGTCTGCAGATCGCCGCCGTCAGCGCGACCATCGCGACGGTGCTCGGGACGCTGGCCGGGGTGACGCTGACTCGGCTGGGCAAGTTCCGCGGCAAGACGGCACTGACCGGCATGGTCTCGGCGCCGCTCGTTATGCCTGAAGTCATCACCGGGCTTTCGCTGCTCTTGTTGTTCGTCTCGATGGAGGCGTTGATCGGCTGGCCCGGAGGGCGCGGGTTCACCACCATCACCATTGCGCATTCCACATTCTGCATGGCCTATGTGACTGTGGTGGTACGCTCGCGCCTTATCGACATGGATCGCTCGCTCGACGAAGCGGCTATGGATCTAGGCGCCACGCCCTTGCGGGTATTTTTCGACATCACCCTGCCGATCATCGCGCCGGCGCTGATTTCGGGCTGGCTTCTGGCGTTCACGCTCTCGCTCGACGATCTGGTGATCGCGAGCTTTGTGTCGGGCCCGGGCTCGTCCACTTTGCCCATGGTGATTTTCTCCAAGATCCGTCTCGGCGTTTCTCCCGACGTCAATGCGCTCGCCACCATCATCATCGGTGTTGTCGCTATCGGCGTGGTTGCGGCGACATTGATCGGTGCGCGCCGCCAGACCAAAGCCTGACCAAACGAGGTATCATGACTGCCACTGCCCGGCCCCAAGTTGCGGCCCTCACCTCATCGCGCATCCGCGACATCGCCAATGCCGGCATGGGGCGCGACGACCTGTCGATCTTCTGGTTCGGTGAAGGCGACGAGGTGACCCCCGATTTCATCCGCGCGGCCGCCCAGGATGCCATTGGCAATGGCGAGACGTTCTACGTCCATAATCTCGGCCTGCCCGCCCTGCGCGGAGCCATTGCCCGCTATGAAAGCGCGCTGCATGGCATCGATATCACGGCTGACCGCGTAGCGGTAACCGGCTCGGGCGTATCGGCCCTGATGATCGCCAATCAGTTGATCGTGTCGCCGGGCGACCGCGTCGTGGTCGTTACGCCGATCTGGCCCAATATCGCTGAAGCGCCACGCCTGATCGGCGCTGAGGTGACCCGCGTGCCGTTGTCCATCGCCGATGGCCGGTGGTCCCTCGATCTCGATCGCCTGCTCGATGCGCTGACGCCCGACACGCGAATGGTGATCATCAATGCGCCGAACAATCCCACGGGGTTTACGCTCGACGTGGATGCGCAGCGCACGATTCTCGCGCATTGCCGTAAACATGGCATCTGGATCCTGACCGACGAGGTCTATGAGAGGCTGGTCTTTGATGGGCGCAACGCAGCGCCATCGCTCCTGACCCATGCCAGCCCCGACGACCGGATCGTGCGGGTCAATTCCTTCTCCAAAGCCTGGCGGATGACCGGCTGGCGGTTGGGGTGGTTGACGGTGCCAGAAGCCCTTATGACCGATGTGCCCAAAGTCATCGAATACAACACCTCATGCGCGCCAGCCTTCGTACAAAAGGGTGGCTTGGCCGCACTTACCGATCCGCGCGGCGAAGAGACCGTGTCTCGGCTGCGATCGGGACTGGCCGCCGCGCGGCGCACGCTGCTCGATGGCCTGGAAGGGCTGGGGCGGATCGAGGTGCCGGAGGCAGACGGCGCAATGTATGCGTTTTTCAGGATCGACGGTGAAGCCGACGATATGGCCGTTGCGAGGACGCTCGTCACAGATTTCGGCCTGGGGCTGGCGCCCGGCAGTGCGTTCGGCCCCGAAGGCGAAGGCTGGCTGCGCTGGTGCTTTGCCGCCAGCCCTGAAAAAATCGCCAACGGGCTCGAGAGGCTCGAGCGCTTCCTCAAACGCTAGCCGTTACCACTGTCATGGGTGGCGAGAAACGTCAGGATGTCGTCAAACACCGGATAGCGCCATCGCAGCGGCATGCTGAGCGTGTCGGCGTGGTTGGCGCCCTCGTAAACCTTGAGCTCCGCAGAGGCACCCGCTTCGGTCAACCCTTGCGCCAGAGCGACCGAATTGCGCACGCGCACCGTGTCGTCGCTGTCGCCGTGCAACAAAAGCATTGGTGGCGCATCGCCCTGCAAATGATTGATGGGCTGTGTCTGTTCGGGCTGCTCGAAATTCCCGAAGGCATTTTGCGAGGCCGGCACATCGAAGGGGAAGAAATCATAAGGGCCAGATAGCCCGACCACGCCGGATATCGGCGCATTTGCCACGCCGAACTCCCCATCAAGGGCCATCATGACCACATTATAGGCGCCTGCCGAATGGCCCATGAGAAAGAGATTGTCCCTATTGCCTCCGAAGGAAGCGACATTCTCTCTTAGCCATGAGACGGCAAGCGCATTGTCTGCCACGAAATTGGGATAGACGACGTCCGGCACCACACGATAGTCCGCGATGACGGTGACATAGCCACGCGCCGCAAATGCGCGACCGACAAAGGCGTAGTCAGACTTTTCCCCGCTCTCCCATCCGCCGCCATAGCTGAAATAGATGACTGGACGACCGACCTGATCACCACTTGGACGGTAGACGTCGAGACTATGGCGTGGGAGCGGGCCGTAGGCGATATTTCGCGTTACAACAACGCCCCCATCCTTGGGCACAAGGGCACCGAAGACGGCCACCGGAGAGAAAGCATTCGCGGCTCCGAACAGTGCAGCAAATACCCCCACGCCCAGCGCTCCTGCCCAAACGAGGGCTCGTCGTAAAAACCTCATCCCTACACTACGTGTGAGGACCCGCTTTGGTTTCGCTATGCTGAGAAATCAGGCGTCGAGCGCGCCGAGACTGGCGTAGAAATTGACTATATCGTCGAGCACCGGGGCGCGCCAGCGGAGCATCGCGCCCAGAGCGGTTACGATTTCCATATGACCGATACCATCGTAATAGCGCTCATCGACCGGCACCATGTTTTCGCGCAGTCGCGCGGCCAGTGCGGTGGTGTTGTCGGTCTTGACGATCAGATCGAGATTGCCCGTGGCGAGAAACATCGGCGGCGCCGCGCTGGTGACCAACCGGATGGGCTGGGTGCCTTCCGGATTTGGCGCATAGCCGAACGCCTCGCGCACTTCGTTGAACTCGAACGGATAGAAATCATAGGGCCCGGCAAGGCCCGCAACGCCACGAACGGTTAGCGTCGACCCGGCGTCGCGCAGAAAGGCCGGGTCCAGCCCGAGCATTACGGCATTGTAGGCGCCCGCCGAGTGGCCGGCGAGAAAGAATTTTTCCCGATTGCCGCCGAAGGTCGAGATATTGTCCTCAACCCATTTAGCAGCGACGGCGACGTCGTAAAGAAAAGCGGGATAGGTCACCTCTGGGACGAGGCGATAATCCGGGATCACGACCACGAAGCCGCGTGACGCCAGCGCGCGGCCGACGAAGTCATATTCCCAACGCTCTCCACGGCTCCAGCCCCCGCCGTAGATGAACATCACGACCGGCGCATTGGCCTTGGGGTTCTGCTGGACGTAAACGTCGAGCTTGCCGCGCGGGCCACCCGCATAGGGAATGCCATCGCCGATCTTGACCACACCGTTGTCGACGGCGGTCGGCAGATTGAACGGGTCCATGAGAGAGACGGCATGAGCCGGGCTGGACAGCAGGGAGCTCCCAAGCGCCAAGGCGCCCACCGAGCCGATAAAATGGCGACGCGAAAGAGTCATGACGGCGATACGATCGGATAAGACAACGACAAGTCCTGCTCTTGCCGCACAAACGCGACCAATTTGAGACCTATTTTCGGCGAAGTTTGCCCAATATATTAGCGCTGATTAACCTTTGGCCTGAACATCTCGAAGGTTTCCGTGGTCTCGATATAGTCACCTCGATAGCCGCACCGCGCTATGGTGCCCGCCTTGGTTATGTCGAACAACCCATCAACGAGATAGTCGGGATTGATGTGAACGCGGACCACTTGCCCGATCACCAGATGCGACGCAAGGGGCCGACCATCTAGATCGAACAGCGGCTTGATCTCGATAAGCCTGCACTCCATGGCAGCCGGCGCCGCTGCAACCCGCGGCGCGGCGACGATGTCGGAGGGCCACTTTTCAAGACCTGCCTCTTCGAACTCGTCGATTTCGGGCGCGAAATTGCCTGAGCTCAGGTTCATTGCGGTCGCGAGATCGCGTGTGGCGAGGTTGAAGACGAACTCGCCGGTCGCCTCGATATTGTCCAGCGAATCCTTGCGTCCCTCACTGCCGAAAATCAGGATGGGCGGGGCGGACGAAAACAGATTGAAAAAGCTGTAGGGCGCCAGATTGACGCGTCCGTTTCGGTCCTGCGAGGAAATCCAGCCGATGGGGCGCGGCGCAATGATGGCCTTTATGGGGTCGTGCGGCAAGGCGTGGCCGATGGCAGGGTCATAGGAATGATAGGCCGTCATCATGCGTTCCGTAATCGGGTTTAAGGCGGCCCACTTTGGCAATAGCGTGACGTGTGCCGATTGGGTGCGATTCGTTTAGGGCCAGAGTACACCGATGTTTTCCGCGCTCCGCCAGTTCAACCTCACTATCTGGCTCATCATTTTTGCGACATTTGCCGGCCGGTTCGTGCAGTTCATGATCTGGCCGTTTCTCGCCATCCTGCTTCACACACGGTTCGGGCTCAACGAACTCGAAGTGGGGCTGTTTCTCGCAGTGGCGACAATGGCAGGAATCGGCTTTGGCTTTTATGTCGGGTATCTCTCCGACCGCCTCGGCCGACGCAAGATCATCCTCGTCGGCATTGTATTGTCGGTTGCGGCAATGATCATGCTGGGGAGCGCGAATTCGCTCTGGATGCTGTTTGCCGGCACATTGATGCAGGCGGTTGCCCGCCCGATGGTTGAAGATCCCGGCCGCGCATTGATGACCGATATGGTCGAGGACCGCGCGATCAAAGATATGGCGCTCCATATGCGCTATTTCGCCCTAAACGTCGGTGCTGCGCTGGGTCCCATACTCGGGGCAGCCGCGGGCCTTACCGGCCAACAGGGCACGTTTTTTCTGCTCGGCGCGGTCAACGCCCTATATTTTCTCGGCGCAATCGTCGTTTTCCGCATCGAGCGCCCGCTTCAGGGATCCGCTATGGGCGCGCAATTTACCTTCCGCGAGGTTCTTGGCGTTCTTCGGCGCGACACGGCGTTCCTGCTGTTCGTGCTCGCAAGCCTTATCTGCTCGATCGGCTATGGCCAGATTGAATCGGGACTGGTGCAGTATCTGCAACAGCAATCCGTGCCGGATCTCGCGCTGCTCTATGCCATGCTGATCGGGCTCAACGCCGCAACGATCGTCGTGCTGCAGTTCCCCTTGCTCAAGCTCATGGAGCGCATCAGACCCTTCCATCGGTCTATGTACGGCGTCGCGCTGTTCGGCCTGGGATTTTTCGGCTTCGGCATTGCACCCATCGATCCGCCCTATGCGCTTTTCTTTGCAATGTTCCTACTCTCGATCGGTGAGGCCATCCTCTTTCCCACGATGAGCATCATCATCGATCGCATTGCGCCAAAGGACATGAAAGGCAGCTATTTCGGGGCCTTTTCACTGGCCGTCATTGGCTTTGCACTGGCGCCGCTCATCGGCGGCTACCTCCTCTTCAGCTTCGGCGGCTTTGCCTTATGGATGGTGATGACGGCTCTCGCCGTTAGTGTAGCCGGGCTGTACCTCCTCGCCGATCGGCAGAGCAGGAAATTGGACGACTAGAGCCGCATCGGCGGAGAGCGAGCACGGCAATCGCCGTGCTCTTACCGCCGATCTGTCCTGTGTTTCGACGCACCGTTTTGAGGCTCGCCTGACGGCTTTGGCTGAACGCAACTGGGGCCCTGGCGCACCCTACCCTTCCGCAGCTTAAGCTCGAGGCTGTCTCACAAGGCCTATCGTAGCGGTGACACGATTGGAGACAGAGAGCGTGCCATTGGCGCAGTTGCGCCCCTTGAACGCAAAAAGCCCCGCGTTTTTGCGGGGCTTTTTGTGTGTGTTGAGAGAAGTGTATTGGTGTGATTGTTAGACCTGGCGGCGACCTACTCTCCCGTGCCTTAAGACACAGTACCATTGGCGCAGAAGCGTTTAACGGTCGAGTTCGGAATGGGATCGGGTTCTGGGCGCTTCGCCATAGCCACCAGGTCAAACAATCACACCTGGTGTTTTTCTCGTGAACTGGTCTTTTTGATTACGATCATTGGTAAATGAGAACGATCGAGTCGATCGAGCTATTAGTACTGGTAAGCTTCATGCATTGCTGCACTTCCACACCCAGCCTATCAACGTGGTGGTCTTCCACGGCTCTGATAGGGAATACTGGTTTTGAAGGAGGCTTCCTGCTTAGATGCTTTCAGCAGTTATCCCGTCCGAACTTAGCTACCCTGCACTGCGGCTGGCGCCACAACAGGTCCACCAGAGGTTCGTCCATCCCGGTCCTCTCGTACTAGGGACAGCTCTTCTCAATATTCCAA